>CAZYKR010000235.1:0-6977 GCA_964648005.1 uncultured Iamiaceae bacterium | reverse complement strand
GTTCGCTCATGCGCAGTCCCCCGGCCGACAGGATGGAAGGCCCCTACTCCGCCCGCTTCCCATCTAGTTCGTTGGGGAGACATCCCAACGCACGTTGGCGGTCGGGGGACTGCAGATGAGCGAACCGTCTCGACTCGGGACGACAGCACGGAGCCCGTCGCCTCCACGGTGCGTGAGATGGCGGAGGACTCCAGCTTCGGGCACGCGCCGGTGATGCTCGCCGAGATCGGCGAGGTGTTCGCCCCGATCGATGCCGGGACGCTCGTGGACGCCACCCTCGGGGGTGGCGGTCACGCCAGCAGCCTCCTCGCAGCGCACCCGGCGCTCCACCTCGTCGGGCTCGACCACGACGATGCGGCCATCGCCGCAGCGACCGAGCAGCTGGCACCCTTCGCCGACCGAGTGCGCATCGTGCGCACCCGCTTCGACCGCCTCTCGGCCACCCTCTCCGACCTCGGCATCGACAAGGTGGCAGGCGTGCTCTTCGACCTCGGCGTGAGCTCAGCACAGCTGGATCGGGCGGACCGAGGCTTCAGCTATCGCGCCGACGGGCCCCTCGACATGCGCATGGATCGGCGGGCCGAGCGCACCGCCGCCGACCTCGTCAACGGCCTCGAGGTCGACGAGCTGGCGGACGTGCTGCGCCGCTTCGGTGACGAGCGCTTCGCCGACCGCATCGCACGCGCCCTCGTCGCCGCTCGGCCGATCACCTCGACCGGTCAGTTGGCCGACGTCGTCCGCGGCGCCATCCCCGCTGCCGGTCGCCGCCGGGGCGGTGACCCCGCCAAGCGGTCGTTCCAGGCGCTGCGCATCGCCGTCAACGACGAGTTGGTCGTGCTGGGCCACGCGTTGGACCAGGCGATCGACGCCCTTGCGCCCGGAGGGCGCCTGGCCGTGCTCGCCTACCACTCGGGCGAGGACCGGATCGTCAAGGCTCGCCTGCGCGTCGGCGAGCGGGGCGGCTGCACGTGTCCGCCCCAGCTGCCGTGTGTCTGCGGCGCCGAGCCGGAGCTGAGGTTGCTCTGGCGGGGAGCCCACACGCCGACGACGGCCGAGGTGGCCGACAACCGGCGGGCAGCCTCGGCGCGCCTGCGTGCCGCCGAGCGTCTGGACGTCGCAGCATGACGCCGCCGGCCGCTGCCGCTGCTGCGCCGCTGCGCGCCCGTCCCGGTGTCCAGCCCGCCCCGAACCGATCGCCCGAGCGGCGGCGACATCTGCGCGTCGTCCCGGATGCACCGGCCGCCCCGTCGCCAGCAGGCCGGGCGTTGACGGTGCTCGTGGTCCTGGTCTTCGTGGCCTTCTTCGGTCTCGTCGTGTTCCAGGCGCTGCTGGTGCAGGCGCAGAACCGCCTCGACAGCGTGAACGCCGACATCGAGGCCCAGACGTCGACCCGCCAGGACCTCGCCCTCGCCGTCGCCGACGCCGAGACGCCGGCGCGCATCACCCAGGCGGCCGAAGAGCGCCTGGGCATGGTGTTCCCCACCGAGGTGGCGTTCCTGGAGCCGACCGCCGCCGACGATGCCGCCACCCGCTGGGACGGCGTGGGTCCGGTGTCGGTCGGAGCCGACGACACGACGACCGCCGACCCGGCGACGTCGGGCGACGATGCGGCCGGCGAACCGCTGGTGTCCACGAGCGTGCAGGAGGTGCCCGACGGCACCGCCATCGACCCGGTGACGGGGCTCCCCGCCGTCGGAACCGATCCGGCCACGGGTGCGCCCGTGGTGGTCTACGACCCGACGACCGGGCTGCCGATCACCGGCTACGACGCCAACGGACGTCCGATCACCCTGCAGCCCGGCGCGGCCGCCGACGCAACCGGCGGCAGCGCCGGCGCCACGGCGGATCCGGCCGGCGTCGAGGCGGGCCCGTGACCCGCGCCGGCGGTCGTGGTGTGCGCTCGAGCCGCACGGCGTCACGCCCCGACCGCGGTGAGGACGGGTGGCCGATCGATCCGCCGCGGTCGGCGATGCGCGCCGACCGGTCCGTCGTCACCGCCGCCCGCGACCCGCATCGCACCACCCGTCGGAGCGCACCGCGGCCGGCGCCCGAGCAGCCGACGCCGTCACGCACGGTCTCGGCTCGGACTGGCTCGGCTCGGACTGGCTCGGGACGGTCGACGTCGCCTCGGTCGACGTCGGCACGGACTGCGTCGGGTCGGACTGCGTCGGGTCGGACTGCGCCTCGCCGTGGCGCGGCCGAATCCTCCTCGACGCGCGGCGCCGCCACGGCGACGCTCGAGCGCCCCGATCGTGCGCACCGATCGAGGGGGGGCGAAGCGCACGACGCTCGGCGGACCGCGCCGAGCCGGCCTCGTGCGTCGGCGCCGTCGGCCGGTGCTGGCATCGGCGCGGCGTTGGTGGCGGCGCTCGTGGCGACCGCTCGCGGGCTGGTTCGGCTGGCCGTACGTCTGGTGCACCTGGTCGTCGACGCCTTCTTGGAGGTGACCCACCCGGCGCGCTCGGAGTCCACCACGGCTCGCCGCGCCGCCGAGCGCGTTCCGGTCGCCGACAGCCGTCGCCGGCTGATCGCCGTGCTGGCCTGCGGAGCGGTCCTGTTCACCGTCATCGCCGTGCGCCTCGCCGGGCTGCAGCTCGTCGAGCCCGACCAGCTCGAGGCCTACGGGATGGCGCAGCGCATGCGGGTGCAGAACGTCGCAGCCGATCGCGGCACCATCACCGACCGCAACGGGGTGGAGCTGGCGGTCTCGGCGCCGCAGCGATCCGTCTTCGTCGACCCGGCCCTGATCGAGGACCCGTCGGCCGAAGCGGCGCAGCTCGCCCGAGTGCTCGGCGTGGACGCCGAGCCGATCGAGGCGGCGATGCGGGCCGACAACCGGTTCGCCTACATCGCCCGCCATGTCGATGACGACGTCGCCGCCGAGATCGAGGAGCTGGCGCTGCCGGGCGTGGCGTTCCTATCGGAGCCCAAGCGCTTCACCCCCTCTGGCGACATCGCCCGCTCGATCGTCGGCACCACCGATGTGGACGGGAACGGGATCTCGGGCATCGAGGCGCAGTACGGCGACCTGCTGACCGGCACGCCGGGCAAGGTCGTGTTCGAGCAGACGCCCGACGGCAACACCATCCCGGTCGGCGAGCACGAGGTGATCGAAGCCCAGCGCGGCCACGACGTGCGGCTCACGCTCGATCGCGGCCTCCAGTTCGAGGTCGAGCGCATCCTCGGCGACGCGGTGCTCGCCAACGGTGCCCGTGCCGGCACCGTGATCGTCGCCAAGCCGGACACGGGTGAGATCCTGGCGATGGCCAACATGGTCAACGATCGCGACTCGGGCACCGTCGTGCCGTCGTCGAACAACGAGGCGCTCACGACGGTGATCGAGCCGGGGTCGGTGATGAAGGTCGTCGCCGCCGCCGGCGCCATCGAGGACGGACACGTCACCCCCGACACCCGGGTCACGGTGCCCGACGCCATCCAGTTCGGTCCCGACGTGATCAAGGAGCACGACTTCCACGGGACCGTGAGCTGGTCGGTCGCCGAGATCCTGCAGCGAAGCTCGAACACGGGCACGATCCGGTTGGCGCAGATGCTCGGCAAAGAGCGGCTGTACGAGTACCTCAAGACCTTCGGCTTCGCCACACCGACCGGGCTGGGCTTCCCCAACGAGGCCATCGGGTACCTGCCCAAGCCGGCGGACTGGTGGGACTCGTCGATGGGCACGATCCCGATCGGTCAGGGCGTCTCGGTCAGCGCGCTGCAGATGCTCGGCGCCTACAACGTGATCGCCAACGGCGGCGTCTACCTGCCGCCCCGCTTGGTGGCCAGCACCGTCGGCCCGGACGGGACCGTCACCCCGACACCGATGAACGACGGCCGGCGCGTCGTGTCCGACACGACGGCCGACCAGATGAACCTGATGCTGCGCAACGTGATCAGCGCCGAGGGCACCGCGGCCGGCGCCTACGTACCGGGGTACACGGTGGCGGGCAAGACGGGCACCGCCCGCAAGCCCCAGCCCAACGGCACCTACACCGACGAGAACGGCGTGACGCAGTACACGGCGGCGTTCGTCGGCTTCGCCCCGGCCGAGGCGCCGGCGGTGACGGTCATCGTGATCATCGACGAGCCGAGCGGCGGCGCCTACTACGGCGGCCTCGTGGCGGCACCGGTCTTCTCCCAGGTCACCCAGTACGCCTTGCAGGTCTTGGGCATCCAGCCGCCGGCGACGGACGCACCGGCCGGCGGCACGGCCGCTCGGCCCGAGGTGCAGGCCGAGGCGGCCCGCCACAACGTGGCGGGCACCGGTGTGCAGGTCGGCGCCGATGGCAAGGTCCGAGCACCGGCGGCGGTCGATGCCGACACGGTGCCGGCCGAGGGGACGGGAACGACGGCGCCGACCGGCGGTTCGACGCCGACCTCGGCGCCCGGAGTGCCGCCAGCCTCCGGTGCGGGCACCGGCACGGCGCCGACGACGAGCACCCCGACGGGCGCCCCGACCGCTGGTGCGGCACGCGCGCCCACCGCCGCCACGACGTCCAGAGGTTGATGGTGGGCGACGACGGCGTCAGGCTCGACGCGGTGGCGGCGCTCGTCGATGGACAGGTGACGGGCGCCGGAGGCGGCGCCACGTTCGTGCGCGGTGTGGCGCACGACAGCCGCACAGTGCAACCGGGAGACCTGTTCTGCTGCGTCGTCGGGCGGACGGTCGACGGTCATGACCTGGCGGCCGCCGCCCTGGGCGCCGGCGCCGTCGCCCTGCTCGTGCAGCGGCCGCTCGACCTCGACGTGGCGCAGGTGCGCGTGGCCGACGTGCGGCGGGCGATGGGTCCGGTGGCAGACCTCGTGCACGATCACCCGTCGCAGCACCTGACCGTGGTCGGGATCACCGGCACCAACGGCAAGACGACGACGACCTACCTGTTGCGCAACATCTTCGACGAGGCGACGTGGCCTGCGGCCGTCCTCGGCACGCTGTCGGGCGCGCGGACCACCCCGGAGGCACCGGAGCTGCAGGCGTGGCTGGCGGAACAGCGGCGCGCGGGCGTGCGCGCCGTGGCGATGGAGGTGTCGAGCCACGCCCTGGACCAGCACCGCGTCGACGGCTGCCGGTTCGCCGTGGCGGCGTTCACCAACCTGAGCCAGGACCACCTCGACCACCACCAGACGATGGAGGCGTACTTCGCCGCCAAGGCACGCCTGTTCACGCCCGAGCTCAGCGCCCAGGCGGTCATCGACGTCGACGACGCCTGGGGCGCGCGGCTGGCGGCGCAGGTCACGATCCCGGCGGTCACCGTCGGCCGCGCCGACCTCGAGGCCGTCGCCGTGGGCCTCGGGGCCTCGACGTTCCGGTGGCGCGGCCACGCCGTGCGCCTGCCCATCGGCGGCGCGCACAACGTGGCCAACGCGCTCGTCGCCGCCGAGGTGGCCCATCGCTGTGGCATCGACCCGGCCGTGATCGCGGCCGGCCTGGGGCGTGCGGTCGTCGTCCCCGGACGTTTCGAGCTGGTCGACGCCGGGCAGCCGTTCACCGTCGTCGTCGACTTCGCCCACACGCCCGACGCCCTCGACCACGTCCTGGCAGCGGCGTCGGCGGCCACCGACGGTCGCGTCCACGTGGTGTTCGGGTGCGGCGGCGACCGCGACCCTGCCAAGCGCGGGCCGATGGGGGAGGTGGCGGCGCGCGGGGCTGATCGAGTAGTCCTGACGGCCGACAACTCGCGGGGGGAACCGACCGAGGTGATCATCGCCGCCGTGCGCTCCGGATTCGACAACACCGTTCCCCGACGGGCCGAGGACCTGCTGGTCGAGCCCGACCGTCGCCTGGCGATCGCCGCCGCGCTCGATGCCGCCGTGCCGGGCGACGTCGTCGTCATCGCGGGCAAGGGCCACGAGACGACCCAGACCATCGGCGACGTCATCGAGCCCTTCGACGACCGCGAGGTGGCCCGCCAGCTGCTCCTGGCCGGTGCCGGAGGTGCCGCGTGATCCGCCTGCTGCTCGCCGCCGCCCTGGCCATGACCATGTCGTTGCTCGGTACCCGCTGGCTGATCGCGGCACTGCACCGGCGCAGCGTGGGGCAGCCGATCCACGAAGACCTCGAAGCACACCAGGCCAAGGCGGGGACGCCGACGATGGGCGGGATCGCCATCGTCGCCTCGGCGGCGATGGCCTATGTCATCTCCGACCTCGTGCTGAAGTTGACCGAGCGGCCGGGCGTGTTCACTTACAGCGGGCTGATCACGATGGGCGCCATCGTCGCCGCCGGCGTCGTCGGTTTCCTCGACGACTGGATCAAGGTGACGCGCGAGCGCAACCTGGGCCTGAACAAGCGCATGAAGATCGTCGGGCTGTTGAGCGTGGCCATCGGCTGGGCCGTTGCGATGATCGTGTTGACCGAGCAGCACACCACGTTGTCCTTCACCCGCTACGACCTGCCGGGCTGGGACCTCGGGCGCATCGGCTGGTGCGTGTTCGCCGTGCTGCTGATCCTGGCGGCCACCAACGGCGTGAACCTCACCGACGGCATGGACGGCCTGGCGGGCGGCTCGGCGATCTTCGCCTTCGGCGCCTTCACGATCATCGGCTTCTGGAGCCTGCGCCATCCGGAGATCTACGCCACGCCGCACGCCCTCGACCTCGCCGTCGTCTCGGTGGCCATGCTGGGCGGGTGCGTCGGGTTCCTGTGGTGGAACGCCGCGCCCGCCAAGATCTTCATGGGTGACACCGGGTCGCTCGCCATCGGCGCCGCCCTCGCCTGCCTGGCGTTGGCGCTCAACACCCAGTTGCTGCTCGTGATCATCGGCGGCCTGTTCGTGGTCGAGACGGTCTCGGTCATCGTGCAGGTGGTGGCCTTCCGGGGCTTCGGCGGCCGGCGGGTGTTCCGGATGGCGCCCATCCACCACCACTTCGAGCTCAAGGGCTGGCCCGAGACGACTGTCATCATCCGGTTCTGGATCCTCGCCGGCCTGGCGGTGGCCCTGGGGCTGGGCATCTACTACTACGACTACCTGGCGACC
>CAZYKR010000234.1:0-6998 GCA_964648005.1 uncultured Iamiaceae bacterium | reverse complement strand
CCAAGCTCGCCGTCGGCTACACGCTCGACGAGATCCCCAACGACATCACCCGCAAGACGCCGGCCAGCTTCGAGCCGACCATCGACTACGTGGTCACGAAGGTGCCGCGCTGGGCGTTCGAGAAGTTCCCCGGGCAGGCACCGGTGCTCGGCACGCAGATGCAGTCGGTCGGCGAGGCGATGGCGATCGGTCGCACGTTCCCGGAGTCGTTGCAGAAGGGGCTGCGGTCGCTCGAGCAAGGGCGCGCCGGCCTGAACTGCGACCTGGGCGAGGCGGCGTTCGACGCCATCGACGACGCCGAGCTGCTGGCCGCCGCCGCCATCGGCACACCCGACCGCCCGTTCCAGCTCGAGGCGCTGCTGCGCCGGGGCATCTCCGTCGACGACGTGTACGCCGCCACCAAGGTCGACCCGTGGTTCCTCGACCAGATGCTGGCCATCGTCGAGGAGCGGGCCCACCTCGCCGAGCTCGGCCTCGCCGAGATGACCCGCGCCAGCTGGCGTCGGGCCAAGCGGCTCGGCTTCGCCGACGCCCAGCTCGCCTACCTGTGGGACGTGCCCGAGGCCGACGTGCGCGCGGCGCGCATCGCCGCCGGTGTGGTGCCCACCTACAAGACCGTCGACACGTGCTCGGCCGAGTTCGAGGCGTCCACGCCGTACCACTACTCGACCTACGAGGACGAGAGCGAGGTGCGCCCGAGCGATCGCCCGAAGGTCCTGATCCTCGGGTCGGGGCCCAACCGCATCGGCCAAGGCATCGAGTTCGACTACTGCTGCGTCCACGCCAGCTTCGCCCTGCGCGACGCCGGCTTCGAGACGATCATGCTCAACTGCAACCCCGAGACCGTCTCGACCGACTACGACACGTCCGACCGCTTGTACTTCGAGCCGCTCACCCTGGAGGACGTCACCAACGTCATCGACGCCGAACAGCCGGTGGGCGTCATCGTGGCGCTCGGCGGCCAGACGCCGCTCAAGCTCTCCGGCGGCCTGCCCGACGGGCTCGTCGCCGGGACCAGCGCCGAGTCGATCGACCGGGCCGAGGATCGCGACCGCTGGAACGCGCTCTGCGCCCGGCTGGAGATCCCCCAGCCCGCCGGCGGGACGGCGCGCGACGTCGACGAGGCCCTCGCCATCGTCGAGCGCATCGGTTACCCGGTGTTGATGCGACCGTCGTACGTCCTCGGAGGCCGGGCGATGGAGATCGTCTACGACGAGGCGCAGCTGCGCGCCGCCATGGAGGCGCTCGCCGGGTTCGGCAGCCTCGGGCGTGAAGGCGGACTCTCCGCCGAGCGGCCCGTGCTCATCGACCGGTTCCTCGAGGACGCCACCGAGGTCGACGTCGACGCCATCCGCGATGCCACCGGTGCGGTGGTGATCGGCGGCGTCATGCAGCACGTCGAGGAGGCCGGGGTGCACTCGGGCGACTCCGCCTGCACGTTGCCGCCGGTGTCGCTGTCCGCAGAGACGATCGCCGTGATCGAGGACTACACGCGCCGCATCGCCGAAGCGCTCGACGTCCGGGGTCTCATCAACGTGCAGTACGCCGTGCGCCTCGGCCAGGTCTTCGTCATCGAGGCCAACCCGCGCGCCAGCCGCACCGTGCCCTTCGTCGCCAAGGCGACCGGCGTCCCGCTGGCGAAGGTGGCGGCTCGGGTGATGCTCGGCGCCACGCTCGCCGAGCTCCGCCAGGAGGGCCTGCTGCGGCCGCCGGTGGTATCGGATCACATCGCCGTGAAGGAGGCGGTGCTGCCGTTTAACCGGTTCCCCGACGCCGACGCGGTGCTCGGACCCGAGATGCGCAGCACGGGCGAGGTGATGGGCATCGATCTCACGTTCGGCCTGGCGTTCGCCAAGAGTCAGCTCGCCGCCGGCACCAAGCTGCCCGATGCGGGGGTCGTGTTCCTCTCGCTGGCCGACCGGGACAAGGCGACGGGGCTGGCGGCCGCCGAGCGCCTCGCCGAGTTGGGGTTCGCCATCGCCGCCACCGCCGGCACCGCCGATCACCTCGAGGCGCACGGCGTGACGGTGCAGACGCGCGTGGCGAAGCTCGGCGAGGGAGGCACCGATGCCGTCGAGCTGATCTCGAGCGGCGAGATCGACCTGGTCGTCAACAGCCCCCGCGGCCGGGCGCCACGCTCGGACGGGGCCTACATCCGCACCGCCGCCGGCACCCATGGCGTCCCACTCCTGACGACGGCCGCCGCCGCCCTCGCCGCCGCCAACGGCATGGATGACTGGCGTCGCCACGTCGTCCAGGTGCGATCGCTGCAGGAGTACCACGAGGGCGTCGACGACGATCAGCTGGAGCTGCCGCTGTGAGGCGGCGGTGACGCGGGCGAGCCGCCGGGTGCCGTCGGGGCCGCCGCCGGCCATGGGGACGTCTGTCGCTTCAGTGGCGCTGCCGTCACCGATCTGCCTGGCGTCGGGCACGGCGGGGCACGGCGCCGAGCTCGCCGCCTACCTGGACCTGGCGTCGCTCGGCGCCGTCGTCGTCAAGTCGCTGTCGGCCGGACCGTGGCCGGGCAATCCTGCGCCGCGCGTCCACGAGACACCGGCCGGCATGCTCAACAGCGTCGGCCTGCAGGGGCCGGGCGTGCCGGCGTGGATCGAGCACGAGCTGCCGGCGCTGACCCACACCGGTGCGCGGATCGTCGTCAGCATCTGGGGCTCGACCGTCGACGACTACGTGGCGGCGGCGGAGGCGCTGGTACCGGCCGTCGATCGCATCGCCGCCGTCGAGGTCAACGTGAGCTGCCCGAACCACCATGACGGCGGGCGCATGTTCGCCCAGGTGCCGGCCGCCACCGCCGAGGTGCTGGCCGCGGTTGCCGCCACCGTCGACGTGCCCCGCTGGGCCAAGCTCACGGCCGCCACCTCGGAGCTGGTCGCCGTGGCCGCGGCGGCTGTCGAGGCGGGCGCCGAGGCCGTCACGCTGATCAACACGGTGCCGGGTCTCGTGATCGACCTCGAGGCCCGACGCCCGCTGCTCGCCGGCGGTAAGGGCGGCGGGTTGTCGGGTCCGGCGATCCACCCGGTCGCCGTGCGCTGCGTGTACGACGTGCACGCCGCGCTGCCGGAGGTGGCGATCGTCGGCTGCGGCGGCGTCGCCACGGGCGCCGACGCCGTGGAGCTGCTGCTGGCCGGGGCGTCGGCCGTGCAGGTGGGCACGGCCACCTTTGCCGAGCCGCGCGCCGCGGCGCGCATCGACGGCGAGCTGCAACAGTGGTGCCGGGCGCACGGGGTGGTCGACGTGATGGAACTGATCGGAGGAGCACATGGCTGAGGCGAGCGATGAGATGGCGAGCCCGACGGCAGCCGAGGCGGCGCCCGTCGGGCCGGAGCCCGCGGACTCCGCTGCGGTGCCCGCCGCCGTGCGGGAGAGCCTGGCGCTCGTCCTCGACACCGACGACCTCGTCGAGGCGACCCGCCTGGCCCGGGAGCTGGCGCCGTGGTTCGGCGTGGTCAAGGTCGGCCTCGAGCTGTACAGCGCCGCGGGACCCGATGCCGTCGAGACGATGCGCGACCTCGGCTATGACGTGTTCGTCGACCTCAAGCTGCACGACATCCCGACGACGGTGCAGCGCGCCGCCCGCGTGCTCGGCTCGCTCGGCGCCACCTACCTCACGCTGCACGCCCGCGACGACGCCGCCATGTTGCGTGCCGGCGTCGATGGCCTGCTGCAAGGTGCGGCGGCGGCCGGGCTCCCGCAGCCGGTGGCGCTGGCCGTCACGGTGTTGACCTCCGACGCCGGCGCCCCGCCGCACATCATGCCCCGCCGCGCCGCGCTGGCCGTCGAGACCGGCTGCGGAGGCATCGTGTGCGCCGCGTCCGACCTGCACGATGCCCTGCTGACGGCCCCGAAGCTCCTGCGGGTGGTGCCCGGCATCCGGCTCGCCGGGGCCGATACGAACGATCAGGCTCGACCGTCGACGCCGGGCGCCGCGATCGCCGCCGGCGCCGACCTGTTGGTGATCGGTCGCACGGTCACCCACGCCGACGATCACGCCGCGGCGGCCGCGGCCGTCGCCGCCGAGGTCGAGGCCGCGCTCGAGGCTCGCCACACCTCGTGAACCCATGTGCAGCATGGTGCAGCGACACGTTTCGGACGTGATCTCCGTCACGCCGCCAGACGGCGCGCTAGGGTGCGCGCCATGCCGCAACCACCACAGCTGACCGCGGAGCAGCGCCGAGCCGCTCTGGAGAAGGCCGCAGCGGCGCGGCGGGCCCGGGCGGAGCTCAAGGAACAGCTCAAGATGGGGTCGCTGTCGCTCAAGGCGCTGCTCGAGCGAGCCGAGGACGACGACGTCATCGGCAAGATGAAGGTGTCTGCCGTCCTCGAGGCGCTGCCGGGCGTTGGCAAGGTCAAGGCCAAGCGCACGATGGAAGACATCGGCATCAGCGAGTCGCGCCGGGTGCGTGGCCTCGGTGATCAGCAGCGCGCGGCGCTGCTCAAGACCTTCCCCGGTTGAGTCGCCGGTGATCGTCGTCATCTCCGGCCCCGGCGGGGTCGGCAAGGGCACGGTCGCGTCCCGACTTCTCGACGCCGACGACCGCCTCTGGCTCTCGCGATCGTGGACGACCCGCCCGCGGCGCCCCGGCGAGGCGGCCGATGCGTACGTGTTCGTCGACCGGGCCGCGTTCGACGGGCGCGTCGCCGCCGGAGGGTTCTGGGAGTGGGCGGAGTTCCTCGGCAACCGCTACGGCACGCCCCGGCCCGGGCCGGGCGAGGTGTCCGACGGCCACGACGTGCTGCTGGAGATCGACGTGCAGGGCGCCGAGCAGGTGCTGGCGCTCGAGCCCGACGCCCTCTTCGTGTTCCTCGATGCCCCGTCGCTCGACGCGCAGCGCGCTCGCCTGATCGGACGGGGCGACCCGCCCGACGCCGTCGAGCGCCGGATGGCCAAGGGCGCCGAGGAGCGGGCGCTGGCGCAACGGCTCGGTGCACAGGTCGTCGTCAACGACGACCTGGAGCGCACCTTGGCCGAGCTCCAGGCCATCTTCGCCGCCGCCCGCGCCACCACGACCTGACCCGTTCCCCTTCGTGTGGTGTCCAGCCGCGCCTACCCGGGCGGGCACCACACGATCGAGGAACCGGGAGGGTGTCCTGGCCCGGGGGAGCGGGTGCCGACTACCATGGCCAAGCCTCCCGGCCGCCCGTCGGGACGCAGATCGGCCTCCAGGAGACCCGCCACCATGCCGCACGCGCAGACCAGCTCGATGATCTACCCCAAGGTCGAGGACCTCATGGCCGTGGTCGACTCCAAGTTCAAGCTGGTGACGCTGTCGTCGAAGCGTGCTCGGCAGATCAACTCCTACTTCGGTCAGCTCGGGGACACCCCCGGAGCGGCCATCCCGCCGCAGGTCACCTCGGTGGCGCGCAAGCCGCTGTCGATCGCCTTCGAGGAGATCGCCGCCGGCAAGATCCGTGCCTGTGACCTGCCCGAGGAGGCCGAGCTCGGCGAGGACGACGTGGTGATCGTCGAGACCGTCGAGGTGGTCGAGACCGACGCCGAGGCCTGAGCGGCCCTGCGGCGGCGCCGTAGCCGCCACCGATCCAAGGGGCAACGCCCTCGTGACCTACCTCTCGGGCAAGACCGTCGTCCTCGGCGTGAGCGGGGGAATCGCCGCCTACAAGGCGATCGACGTGTGCCGTCGGCTCATGGACGCCGGTGCCACCGTCCTGCCGGTGATGACCGACGGCGCCCAGCGGTTCGTCGGCGCCACGACCTTCTCGGCGCTGGCCTCGGAACCGGTGCGCACCGAGATCTTCGAGGCGGCCGATCCCATCCCGCACACCCGCCTCGGCCAGCGCGCCGACCTGATCGTCGTGTGCCCGGCCACGGCGCGGGTGATCGGCGCCTACGCCGCCGGCATCTCGTCCGACCTGCTCACGGCGACGCTGCTCGCCACCCGGGCGCCGGTGCTGGTCTGCCCGGCGATGCACACCGAGATGTGGGAGCACCCGGCGGTGCAGGAGAACCTCGAGACGCTGGCGCGGCGCGGCGTCGGCATCGTGCCACCCGAGTCGGGCCGACTGGCCGGCGGTGATGAGGGCGTCGGTCGCCTGGCCGCCCCCGAGGTGATCGTGGCGGCGATCGAGCGGGCGCTCGGCCCGGGCGATCTCGCCGGATGGAAGGTGTTGATCAGCGCCGGCGGGACGCGCGAGCCGATCGACCCGGTGCGGGTGATCACGAACCGCAGCACGGGCAAGCAGGGCTACGCCCTGGCGGAGGCGGCGTTGGCGCGCGGCGCCGAGGTCACCCTGGTGACCACGGCCGAGTTGCCGCCCCCGCCCGGCGCCACGGTGGTGTCGGTGGAGACCGCGGCGCAGATGCAGGCGGCGATCATGCCGGTCGCCGAGGCCCAGGACGCCATCGTCATGGCGGCGGCAGTGGCGGACTTCACGCCGGCCGCTCCCGCCGACCGCAAGATCAAGAAGGATCCGGAGGCGACGGCGGCACCGACGCTGGACCTGGCGCCCACCCACGACTTCCTCGTCGACCTCGGTGCGCGCAAGCCGCTCGGCCAGGTGCTCGTGGGCTTCGCCGCCGAGACGGACGATCTTCGGGCGAACGCCGCCGCGAAGCTGGCGCGCAAGCGACTCGATCTGATCGTCGGCAACGACGTCTCGGCACCCGGCGCCGGCTTCGCCCACGACACCAACGCCGTCGTCATCCTCGATGCGGACGGCAACGAGCACCTGGTGCCTCTGGCCACCAAGCGCGAGGTGGCTGACGCGGTGTGGGACGCCGTGGTGGCTCGACGGGCTTGAATCCCGACCAATCCAGTCAAGTATCGTGCGGAGCGGGGCCGTCGGTGGCCGCTGGCGCGGGACCGCTGGGATAGCATCGCCCCTCGTGCCTCGGCCCGGCTGGCGGGTGAGGCGAGCGACCGTTGCAACCGGGAGAGACGACAACCGTGCAGAACTTCACCTTCACCTCGGAATCGGTGACCGAGGGCCATCCCGACAAGATGGCCGACCAGATCTCCGATGCC
>CAZYKR010000233.1:0-7035 GCA_964648005.1 uncultured Iamiaceae bacterium | reverse complement strand
GAACCCGAGCCGGAGCCCGAACCCGAACCCGAGCCGGAGCCCGAGCCCGAGCCGGAGCCCGAACCCGAGCCGGAGCCCGAGCCGGAGCCCGAGCCGGAGCCGGAGCCCGAGCCGGAGCCGGAGCCGGAGCCCGAGCCGGAGCCGGAGCCGGAAGCGGCTGTCGGACCGCCGCCCGCTACCGGAGTGCCTTCGATCGGTGACCTTCCCCCGACGCCACTGGCGCCACCGCCGCCAGTGGCTGGAGGTGCGGGCGCCCCGCCGCCTGTCGCTCCGCCTCCGGTGCCGCCGGCGGGAGAGTTCCCGCCGTCGCCGTTGGCACCGCCACCCCCGCCGCCCGGCGTCGCCCCGCCCCCTGTCGCTCCGCCTCCGGTGCCGCCGGCGGGGGAGTACCCACCCTCGCCGATGTCGCCGCCACCGGTGCCGCCGCCCGCGTACGCCCCGCCGCCGCCGGCCGCTCCTGCGCCGGCAGCGCCGCCGCCGGCCTATGCACCTCCACCGTCGGCTCCGGCGGGGTACGAGCCCCCGCCGCTGGCGCCCCCGCCCGTGGCGCCGCCACCGGTGCCCGGGGCTACGGAGGTGATCGTGCCTGGACCGCCCCCGTCGGGTCCGCCCATGGAGAAGGGCGTGCCGTCGGAGCCAGCGGGCGAGCCCGGGGTGCGCGACCCGAACCAACTCGGCGTGGCTGCCGAACGCCTGTCGCCCGAGTCGTTCCGCAACGGTCGCGTGGCTCTGGCCATCTTGTCGGTGCACCTGCGCCAAGGCGAGTACGTGCAGGCGATCGTCCAGGGTGCGTATCAGGGCTACGCCGCCGTCGGCGTGCTGACGGACCAGCGCATCTTGCTGGTGAACGACCACGAGTGGGTGGCCGACGTGCGCGAGGTGCCCATCGCCACCGACTTGAAGGTCCAGGGCCTGCAGGACGACAAGACGGCCTCGCTCACCTTCATCGTCGACGGTGTCGGGGTCACGATCTCGGCCATCGGCGATCGCCCGTTGGCGCATGAGATGGCGCAGATGGTGCGTGGCCGCGTGGCCGAGCTCGGAGGTTGACCGCCGATTCCCGGTGTGTGGCCTCGCGCAGCCGTTTGCTAAGTTGATCCCGCTGCGGACGTGGCTCAGCTGGTAGAGCATCACCTTGCCAAGGTGAGGGTCGCGGGTTCGAATCCCGTCGTCCGCTCCAACGAACACGCAGTCCAGGCCCGGCTCCGGCCGGGCCTGCTGCGTTCTGGGAGGGCTGCAGCCACCCACGAGCTGTCCCGTCGTCTCGGGACCTTGGGCTCTGGCTGCGCGGGTGCCGGCACGGTTCGCTGAGGGCTGACACGAAGGCGCGTGCGACCGAGGTTCGGAGGTCGGCGATGGGGACCCATCAGGTATCGGCGGCGATCACCGCCTCGTCGAACGGGCCGACAGCGGCGCACGGGTCGGGCGCTGAGGCGTCCGACGGGCACCGCCGTCCGGTGTTGCGTTGGTCGTTGTTGGTGCTGTTCGGGTTCGTGACGCTCAACGCCGTCTATGGCGGCATCGGGCTGATGATCAACGGCATGGGCATGCCGGCGGAGTGGCTCGCCGCCACCCCGTTCGCCTCGTGGGTCCTGCCCGGCGTGGCGCTGCTGGCGCTGGTGGCGGTGCCGCAGGCGGCGGCGTTGGTGCTCGTTGCCCGGGACAGGCCCGACGCCGATCGGTGGGCAATGTGGGCAGGCGTGGTGCTGATGGGCTGGATCGTGGTTCAGGTGGCCATCCTCGGGCGGTTCTTCTTCCTGCAGCCGGTGATCTTCACCTTCGGTGCCGTCGAGGCAGGCCTGGCGGCGCTGCGCCGCCGGTAGTCGCGGCGACGAACCCAAGATCCATCTCTAGTTCTGGTGGTGCGGCCGGTAGGCAAACCGACCGGTTGCACCACTAGAACGCCGTGTGGCGGCTGGCTCAGGCCGGGGCGGCCTCGGCGTCGAGGTCGATGGCGGCGCCGGCGAACTGCGCGTTGTAGAGCTTGGCGTAGGCGCCGTCGCGGGCCAGCAGCTCGGTGTGGTTGCCCTGTTCGACGATGCGGCCGTGCTCCATGACCAAGATGGTGTCGGCGTCGCGGATAGTTGACAGGCGGTGGGCGATCACGAAGCTCGTGCGGTTCGACCGCAGCGCCGCCATCGCCTTCTGGATCAGCACCTCGGTGCGGGTGTCGACCGACGACGTCGCCTCGTCGAGGATCAGGATCGCCGGTTCGGTGAGGAAGGCCCGGGCGATGGTGAGCAGCTGCTTCTCGCCGGCCGAGACGTTGCCGCCCTCGTCGTCGATGATCGAGTCATAGCCGTCGGGCAGCGTGTGCACGAACCGGTCGACGTAGGCGGCCTTGGCGGCGGCGACGATCTGCTCCTCGGTGGCGTCGAGGTTGCCGTAGGCGATGTTGTCGCGGATGGTGCCGCCGAACAGCCAGGTGTCCTGGAGCACCATGCCGATCTTGGACCGCAGCTCGTCGCGGGTCATCGACGCGATGTCGACGCCGTCGAGGGTGATCGCCCCGCTGTCGAGGTCGTAGAAGCGCATCAGCAGGTTGACGAGCGTGGTCTTGCCGGCGCCGGTCGGGCCGACGATGGCGACCGTCTGGCCGGGCTCGGCCACGAGCGACAGGTCCTCGATCAGAGGGTTGGCCGGGTCGTAGGAGAACGAGATGTGCTCGAACGCCACGCGGCCGCGCGGCGCAGGCACGGTCGCCGGCTCGATCGGGTCGGGCACCTCCTCGGGGGCATCGAGGAGCTCGAAGACCCGCTCCGCCGAGGCGATGCCCGACTGCAAGACGTTGAACATCGACGCCAGCTGGGTGAGCGGCTGCGTGAACTGCCGGGAGTACTGGATGAACGCCTGCACATCACCGAGCGACATGGCCCCGTTGGTCACCTGGATGCCGCCGATCACGGCGATGGCGACGAAGTTGAGGTTGCCGAGGAACATCATCATCGGCTGGATGATCCCGGCGATGAACTGGGCGCCCGAGCCCGCCTCGTACAGCTCGTCGTTCTTGCGGCGGAATGTCTCCTCCACGTCGTGCTGGCGGCCGTAGACCTTGACCAGCGCGTGGCCGGTGAAGGCCTCCTCGACCTGGGCGTTGAGCGAGCCGGTATGCGTCCACTGGGCGATGAACCGGGTCTTGGAGCGCTTGGCGATGGTCTTGGTGATCCACAGCGACGCCGGGATCGTCGCCAGCGCGATGAGCGCCAACTGCCACGAGATGATGAACATCATCACGAGCACGCCGATGATGGTGAGCGTCGACGTGAGCATCTGGCTGAGCGTCTGCTGGAGGCTCTGGGCCATGTTGTCGATGTCGTTGGTGACCCGGCTCAGCAGGTCACCGCGCGGCTGGCCGTCGACGTAGCGCAGCGGCAGCCGGTTGAGCTTCGCCTCGACCTTGGAGCGCAGCCGTTGCATGGTGCGCTGCACGACCCCGGCGAGCAGCCACCCTTGCAGCCACGACAGCAGGGCCGACCCGACGTAGAGCACGACGACCAGGAACAAGATCCGGTGCAGCTCGCCGAAGTCGATGCCCGACGGGCTCATGACGCCGGCGACGATGACGTTGGTCGCCTCGCCGAGGATGCGGGGCCCGAGCACGTAGAGCACGACGGCGCCGATAGCGAGGACGATCACCAGGTAGGCGCCCCACCGTTCGGGCCCCATCTCGCGCAGCAGCCGGCGCAGCGCCCCGCCGAGGTCCTTGGACTTCTCGGTCGGCATGCCGGCGGCGGCGAAGCGCGACGCCATCGACGTGCGCGGTTCGGGTGGCTTGGGCAGCGCGCCGTTGTCGTCGGTGCCGTTGCCGTTGCCGTTGGTGCCGTTGGTGCCGTTGGTGCCGTTGCTGTCGGCGTGTTGGATGGTGTCGTCGGTGCTCATGCCGCCTCCTCCGCCGTGAGCTGGGACGAGACGATCTCGGCGTAGGTCGGGCAGGTGGCGAGCAGTTCGGTGTGCGTGCCGAGCCCGACCTCTCGCCCGTCCTCGAGCACCAGGATCTGGTCGGCGTGTCTGATCGTGGACACGCGTTGGGCGACGATCACCACGGTGGCGTTCGCGGTCACCGGCGTCAGCGCCGCCCGCAGCCGGGCGTCGGTGGCGAGGTCGAGCGCCGAGAACGAGTCGTCGAAGAGGTAGATCTCGGGGCGCCGCACGATCGCCCGGGCGATGGCCAGTCGCTGGCGCTGGCCACCCGAGACGTTGGTGCCGCCCTGGGTGATCGGCGAGTCGAGGCCCTCCGGCATCGCCCGCACGAAGTCGGCAGCCTGCGCCACCTCGAGCGCCGCCCACAGCTGCTCGTCCGTGGCGTCGGGGTCAGCGTGGCGCAGGTTCGATGCCACGGTGCCGGAGAACAGGAACGGCTTCTGCGGCACGATGGCGACCCGCTCCCACAGCAGCTCGGGATCGAGGTCGCGCACGTCGACATCGTTGACGCGCACCGCGCCGCCGGTGACGTCGTAGAGACGAGGGATGAGGTTGACGAGGGTCGTCTTGCCCGACCCCGTGCTGCCGATGATCGCCGTAGTCTGGCCCGGTCGGGCGGTGAGCGAGATGTCGCAGAGCACCGGCTCGTCGGCGCCGGGGTAGCGGAACTCGACCCGGTCGAGGTCGAGGGTGCCCCGACGGGGGAGCTCGGTCACCGGCGCATCGGGCGCGGCGATCGACGGTGGCGTGTCGAGCACCTCCTGGATGCGCTCGGCGCAGACCGCAGCGCGCGGGACCATCACGGCGACGAACGACGCCATCATCACCGACATCAGGATCTGCACCAGGTAGCTGAGGAAGGCGATGAGTGCGCCGATCTGCATCTCCCCGCCGCCGATGCGGTTGCCGCCGAACCACAGCGCCCCGGCGCTCGACACGTTCAGGATCAGCATCACGGTCGGGAACAGGAAGGCCATCAGCCGACCGGCCCGCAGCGACGTTCGGGTGAGGTCGTCGTTTGCCACCTCGAAGCGATCGACCTCGTAGGGCTCGCGCACGAAGGCCCGCACGACCCGGATGCCGGTGATCTGCTCGCGCAGGACCTGGTTCATCCGGTCGATGCGCTCCTGCATCTCGGAGAACATCGGGACCATCCGCACGATCGTGCTGCCGACGGTCAGCAGCAGCACTGGGATGCTCACCAGCAGGATCAGCGACAGCGGTCCGTCCTCGCGCACCGCCATGAACACGCCGCCGATCGCCATGATCGGCGCCGCCACGAGCATCGTCAGCGACATGACGACGAGCATCTGCACCTGGGTGACGTCGTTGGTGATGCGGGTGATCAGCGATGGTGCCCCGAGCGTGGCGACTTCCTG
Organism: uncultured Iamiaceae bacterium; assembly: GCA_964648005.1. Lineage (GTDB taxonomy): Bacteria > Actinomycetota > Acidimicrobiia > Acidimicrobiales > Acidimicrobilacustridaceae > JAGQTE01. The sequence goes on along the minus strand of CAZYKR010000233.1, from coordinate 1,735 downwards.
GCCCGAGAAGCTGGTGACCCGGTGGAACAGGTTCGAGCGCACGTCGCGCCCGAAGCCCATGGCGATCTTCGCCGAGAAGAACGTGGCGCCGATGGCGAAGCCGATCTGCACGACCGTGACGGCGAGCATCACCGCACCCATCTGCACGATGTAGGCAGTGTCCTGGTTGGCGATGCCCTGATCGATGATGTCGGCGTTGAGCGTGGGCAGGATCAACGTCGCCATCGTCTGGACGGCTTGGAGCGCCACGACGATCACGAGCAGCTTGCGGTAGTCGCGCAGGTGGGCTTTCAAGAGGCGGCTGAGCATGTGGGTTCCGGTCTGGGAAGCGGTGGTGTGCGGGTGGACTTGTCGTGTGGAGGGGTTCGGCGTCAGCGGAAGCGCATCCCGTCGAGCAGCAGCGTCACGATCTCGGCGGCCGACAACGGCGGGTCGGGTGCGAGCGCGGGGTGGCTGCAGGCCAGGGCCAGGCTGCGCAGCAGCTGGGCGGCGGTGTGCGGGTCGCGGTCGAGCTGGTCGGCGTCGGGGGCGAAGAGCGCGGCGAGCGCTCGGATCTCGGGGGCGTCCGGCCCCTTCTTGTGCTGATGGCGCTCGGGCGGCTTGGTCATGCCGACCGCGGTCATGAACCGCCACAACGTCTCGACGCGCCGCTGCAGGATCTCGACGGCGTCGGCGAGGCGCCCCTCGAGGGGCTGGTCGAGATCGATCGCCTCGACGGCGTCGAGCGTGGCCTCGGAATCGAAGACACGGTCGGCGACGGCGGCGTACAGGGCGTCCTTGTCGGCGAAGACCCGGAAGATCGTTCCTTCGGCGATGCCGGACGCCTCGGCGATCTGGCGGGTCGTGACGGTGGCGCCGGTCTCGAGCAGCAGGGCCAGCGTGGCGTCGACGATGCCGGCGCGCCGCTCGTCCGGCGGCAGTGCGGTGGCGCGCACGCGGCCGTCGGTGGCGGCGGCCTGGTCGTCAGCGGTCCGGGACATGGCGGAGCATCCTAGTGAGTGAGCACTCACTCACAACAACTCCGGCGCGCCGGTCCTGCTCAGTGCACCGCGGGTGGTGGGTCCGCGTCGGCGTCGGGCTCGAGCAGGGCGGCGAGGGCATCGATCTCTTCTTGCTGGCCGGAGCGAGACGGCGCGGCCGGTGCCGGCGCGTCGTCGAAGCGCACGGGCGCCTCGACTTGGTGCTCGCCGGTCCCGGTGGCGATGGCCGGTGCGGGCTGGGGCACGTCGAACACCAGCGATGGCGCCGATTCGTCGTCGTCCCCGCGCCGGCGCAGCAGCAGCCAGGCGACGGTGCCGCCGGCCAGCACGGCCCCCACGCCGCCCGTCGTCAGCAGCGCTCGACCGACGTCGGGTCCGTCCTCGACGTCCGACACGATCGAGGTGGCCGGCTCCTCGTCGGGCGTGGTCGTCGTCGTGGAAGCGGTGGTCGTCGATGTCGTCCCAGCGGTCGTGCCGGTCGTCTCGGGAGGCGCCTCCTCGACGGGCTCCGGGTCGTCGGCCTCGGGTTCCGGCTCGTCCTCGGCAGGAGGGGTGGTGCGACTGCCCGAGCCGGAACCGGGACGACTTCCCGATCCCGATCCGGAGCCGCCGCCGGAGGCCGTGGTCGTCGGCGGCGCCGTCGTGGGCGGTTGGGTCGGCGGCGGGTCTGTCGGAGGCGACGTCGGCGGTGGGTCCGTCGGCGGCGGGCTGGTCGGCGGCGGGTCGGTGGGCGGCGGGTCTGTCGGCGGCGGGTC
>CAZYKR010000232.1:0-7080 GCA_964648005.1 uncultured Iamiaceae bacterium | reverse complement strand
GCCACCCGACCCGCCACCCGGTCGACGCCGGTACCCTGAGCCCATGGCACGGGGGAACCGGTTCCGACCGGAGCGCACGCACGTCACCTACTCGCGCTGGGACGGCACCCAGACCGGCTTCCAGCTCGACGCCTTCGACATCTTCGAGCAGCTCAACGACGACCTGCTGTACCACGGCGACCTCTCGGCGGCGCTGCGTCGGGCATTGCAGGACGGTCTCACCGATCACGACGGCTCCGACATGACGGGCCTGCGCGAGATGCTCGAGCAGCTGCGCGACCGCCGGCGCGAGAAGCTCGAGCAGTACAACCTCGGCGGCATCTACGACGACATCGCCCAGGAGTTGCGCGAGGTGGTCGACGCCGAGCGCCAATCACTGCAGGACCTCGCCGAGCAGGCCCGCCAGTCGGGGGACGCCCGCCGACAGGAGCTGACCGAGGAGTCGGTGGCCAACAAGAACCTCGAGCTCGACATGCTCTCGCCCGACCTGGACGGCATGGTGCGCGACCTGCAGCGCTACGAGTTCACCTCCGCCGAGGCACAGCAGCGCTTCGACGAGCTGCTCGATCAGCTCCGCCAACAGATCATGCAGAACTACGTGAACCAGCTGTCCGGGGCCATGGCCGACCTCAGCCCCGAGGACCTGGCCCGCATGAAGGACATGATGGCCGAGCTCAACCACATGCTCGAGCAGCGCCAACGAGGTGAGGAGCCCGACTTCGACGGGTTCATGGAGCGCTATGGCGACTTCTTCCCCGAGAACCCCAAGGACCTCGACGAGCTGCTCGAGGTGATGGCGCAGCGCATGGCCGCCATGCAGTCGATGCTCAACTCGATGACCCCGGAGCAACGGGCGCAGCTGCAGGGGCTGTCCGAGCAGCTGCTCGAGGACATGGACCTGCGCTGGCAGGTCGATCAGCTCGGCGCCAACCTGCGCTCGATGTTCCCCGACGCCGGGTGGAACCGCCGCTACGACTTCAGCGGCCAGGACCCGCTCGACTTCGCCGAGGCGGCGATGATGATGCGCGAGCTCGGCGACATCGACCAGCTCGAGAACCTCCTGCGCGGCGCCACGAACCCGGGAGCGCTGGCCGAGGTCGACCTCGATCGTGCCCGCGAGCTGCTCGGCGACCAGGCGGCGGCGTCGCTCGAACGCATGGCCGAGCTGACCCGCATGCTGGAGGAGGCCGGGCTCATCCAGAACACCGAGGGGCGCTTCGAGCTGACGCCGCGGGGCATCCGCCGCATCGGGCAGAACGCCCTCGCCGAGCTGTTCAAGAAGCTCGACAAGGACCGGTTCTCGCTGCACGAGCTCCAGCGCAGCGGCATCGGACACGAGCGCGACTACACGACCAAGGCCTACGAGTGGGGCGACCCCTTCAACCTCCACATCGAAAAGACCGTGCGCAACGCCGTGCGTCGGACCGGCGGCGGCACGCCGGTGCGCCTGACGCCCGACGACTTCGAGGTCGAGCGCACCGAGCAGCTCGTGCGGACGTCGACGGTGCTGATGCTCGACCTGTCGCTGTCCATGCCCATGCGCGACAACTTCCTGCCGGCGAAGAAGGTGGCGATGGCGCTGCACGCGCTCATCAGCTCCCAGTACCCGCGCGACTACCTCGGCATCGTCGGGTTCTCCGAGGTGGCCCGTGAGCTGCGGCCCGATCAGCTGCCCGAGGTGTCGTGGGACTTCGTCTACGGCACCAACATGCAGCACGGCTTCCAGATCGCGCGCCGCCTGCTGGCACGGGAGACGGGCACGAAGCAGATCCTGATGATCACCGACGGCGAGCCGACCGCGCACCTGACCCCGTCCGGCGACGTGTTCTTCAACTACCCCCCGGTGCGTGAGACGGTCGACGCCACCCTCACCGAGGTGGCCCGGCTGACGCGCGAGGGCATCCGCATCAACACCTTCATGCTCGATCCGACCCCGCACCTGCGCACCTTCATCGAGAAGCTTTCCGAGCTCAACCGGGGACGGGCGTTCTTCACGACTCCGCAGAACCTCGGCGACTACGTGCTGGTCGACTTCCTCGAACACAAGCGGGCGCTGCTGCGCGGCCGCCGCGCCAGCTGACCGACCCGCGTGCCCGGCCGCCCGGCCGTGCTCGACCAGACCTCAGATCGGTCGGAGCAACGCCTGATACCGAGCCAAGGTGTCGATGTCGAAGGCGCAGAGCACGATGCGGTCCCACCCGCCAGCGTTCGCCCGCGCCGTGGCGACGGCGATGGCAGCGGCGGCATCCGGTGGGAAGCCGTAGATGCCCGTCGAGATCGCGGGGAGGGCGATCGAGCGGGCCCCGAGCTCGCGCCCGACCGCCAGGGCCCGGCGGTAGCACGACGCCAGCAGGTCCGCCTCGCCGTCGCCGCCGCCGTGCCACACCGGGCCGACGGCGTGCACGATCCACCGCGCCGGCAGGTCGAACCCGTCCGTGGCGACGGCGTCACCGGTGGCGCACCCACCGACGGCGGCACAGGCGTCGTCGAGCGCCGGGCCGGCGGCGGCGAAGATCGCACCGCACACGCCGGAGCCTCGGCGCAGCTCGCGGTTGGCAGCGTTCACGATGACATCGACCGCCAGCGTCGTGATGTCGGCGCGGATCGCTTCGACCGGTCCGGACGCAGAAAACCCCAAAAAACCAATCTCCTCTTGCGTTCCGAGGCGAAGGGGGCCATTATCACACCGTTGTAATTACAGATGTGGTATGCGCCGCACGCTGCGCAGGTAGCGATGACCGAGGTTGCGCGGTCGCCCGTGCAAGCAGGCGGTGGCAGCCAGGGCGGGGAGTCTGAGGAGGCTGGGGTACCAAATGCACGCATCGAACGAAGCCGCGCCTGACAAGTCGTGGCAGAACTACGCCAACTGTCTCGGGGTCGATCCCGATCTGTTCTTCCCCGAGCGTGGCGCGTCCACCCGTGAGGCCAAAGAGGTCTGCCGCGGGTGCGTGGTGCGCGAGGACTGCCTCGAGTACGCGCTCTCGAACAGCGAGAAGTTCGGCATCTGGGGTGGGATGAGCGAACGTGAGCGTCGCCGCATCCGCCGGCAGCGCGCGCTGTCGCGAGCGGCCGCTGCGGCAGCCGCCTCGGGCGCCTGAACCGACACGTCCGTCGGCCCACCCCCGCCGGGCCGACGCTCTCGGATCTCGACCGCGGCTAGGCGCCGCGGTCGAGCCGCGTCCGGGCCAGGCGCGACTCGATGGTGCGGTCCTCGCTCAGGTCGAGCTGCGCCCATCGCTGGTGCGGCACGGCGTCGAGCAGCGAACGGGGGACCAAGCCGACCAGCTCGGCCCGCGCCACCGGTGCCGCCGCCGCCACGAGGTCGTACGCCTCGGCCGGCCCCAACGTCGCTGGGGCGACCAGGTTCATCGAGACCTGCACCGCGTCGCCGACCCGGAGCCCGAGCGTGCGCAGCTCGGGCCGACGCAGCGAGCGCGCCACGGCGCGTGCCAGCGCCAGATCCGGCGTCGCCAACCACACGTTGTAGGCCACGAGCACCGGTCGCGCGCCGACCGCGCAGGCGCCAGCGGTGGGGTGCGGCTGAAGCGGACCGACATCGGGCGGCAGCGAACGGAACACCTCGCGCCGCACGTCGGGAAGGCTGCGCTCCGGGCCGTAGCGGAAGCTCGGGACGCCGTGCGTCTCGGCGAACCAGGTGGCGAAGGCGTCGCGCGCCGTCAGCGCGTCGGTCAGCGACGCGTCGCCGAGGGGCACGAACGGCACCACGTCGACGGCGCCGATCCGAGGGTGCACGCCGCGGTGCTCGCGCACGTCGATGCGCTCCACGGCCACACCGGCGATGCGGCGCACGGCGTCGGCGGCGGCGTCGCCGGGCCCGGCGAGGGTCAACACCGTGCGGTTGTGGTCCGCGTCGGTGTGCACATCGAGCAGGGCCGTGCCACCTGCGGCAACCAGGGCATCGAGCACCTCGGCACGGCGACCTTCGGAGATGTTCACGACGCACTCGAGCACGACGTCCTCCTCGGCGACTGCGGCAGCCTCGACAGCGAGGTGTAGGGTGACCGACATGGTCTTGGGTTTCAACTTCGGTGGCCCGGAGATGATCATCGTGCTGGTGATCGTCCTCCTCGTCTTCGGCGGTTCGCAGCTGCCCAAGCTGGCTCGCAGCTTGGGGCAGGCGCAGAACGAGTTCAAGAAGGGCGTGGAGGAAGGCTCCAAGGAAGACGAGTCGTCCAGCAACGACTCGGCTACCTCTGCCTGATCCGGGTGTCGCTCGCCCGCCGGGAACTCTCCGCCGGCGGGCGTCGTTCGTGATGCTGAGCCTCCAGGGTGCTGCCGGAACCGAATCGCTGCGGCGGTCGTTGTCCGGGAGTGCGCGATGACGGAGGTCGGGCCAGACCCCCGGGTACCCACCTGGGAGGAGATCGCTCGTGACCACGGGCGCTTCCTCTACACGGTGGCGTACCGGCTCACCGGCAAGCACGACGACGCCCAGGACCTGGTGCAAGAGGTGCTCCTGCGTGTGCAGCGCGGGCTCGCCTCCTACACCCCCGGTTCGTTGGAGGGATGGTTGAGCCGCATCACCACGAACGCCTTCCTCGATGACGTCCGGCGCAAGGCGCGCCGGCCTACCGAGGCGCTGCCCGACGACGCCGAGCGGGTGCTCGCCGGCGCGCCGTCGGCCGACCAGGCGCTCGATGCGGCGGACCTGCCCGCGCACATCCAGGACGCGCTGTTGGCCCTGCCCGAGGACTACCGGGCGGCGGTGGTGCTGTGCGACGTGCTGACGTACGGCTATCAGGAGATCGCCGACATGCTGGGTGTGCCGGTCGGCACGGTGCGCAGCCGCATCCACCGGGGCCGGTCGCTGCTGCGGGAGTTGCTGGCATGACGATCGACCGCGACCCTGACGAGCGCTTCGAGCGCATCGATCGTTTCGAGGACCTCTCGGCCCTCCTCGACGGCGAGCTCGATCCCGCTCGCGCCGCCCAGGTCGAGGGGTGGATCGCCACCGATCCCGAGGCGCGCGCCGAGTACGAGTCGCTGTCGGCCGTGCGCCAGGCGTTGCGTGGGTTGCCGCCCGTCGAGCCGCCGATCGACCTCGCCGCAGCCGTGGACATCGACGCGTCACCCGACGCCTCGCTTCCGGAGGTGCCGGCGGCGACCAGCCCGGCGCGGGTGCGGCGCCACCGGCGTCGCCGTCGCTACGTCGCCGTCGCCGCCGGCGCGGTGGTCGTGGCGTTCGTCGTGCTGGCGGGCGTGGTGCCCGCAGCGGACACCGTCGTGCCGCCGCTCACCGCCTTCGCCGCCCGGCACGAGGCGATGGTCGCCGAGGCGCCGATGCCCACCGACGACGGGTTCGCCCCGGTCGACATGCACGACGCCGAGGCGATGGGCGGGATGGTCGTGCCCGACGCCGTCGGTCCGATGCCGGCGCAGAGCGCGTACCTGTCGGGCGACGCCGTGCACGCCACCTACGCCGCCCAGGGGCTGGGCCTGTCGCTGTTCGAGCAGCAGGGTGTCGTCGACTGGTCGGCGATGCCCGACGGCGGCGAGATGACCGACATCGACGGGTCCAAGGCCTGGCACGGTGAGATGGACGGCATGGAGGTCGTGGTGCTGGAGCGCAACGACACCGTCGTCACCGCCATCTTCCAGGGGCACACCGACGAGATGATGACGGCGATCGCCGAGATGCCGGCGCCACCCCCGCCGTCGATGTGGGACCGCCTGACCGGCGGCATCCGCCGCCTGTTCGGCGGGAGCTGAGCGAGCACGCCACGAAGAGTTGGGGCTGCGTTCACCTGGCGTTCACCTCGTGACAGCCTCGGCTCCACCTCGCCTCCCTAGCTTGCGGGCGCGGTCGAACGACCGCAGACCAAACGCCAAGGAGAGCAACGTGCGTGCAACCACCCGCAGCCTGGGCGCAGCCCTGGCACTCGCGGTCCCGATCAGCCTCATCGGCGCCTCGTGCAGCAGCAGCAGCGACACGAGCAGCACCGGTGGATCCACCGGCGGCTCGTCGATGAGCTCGGACATGGACTTCGCCTCCCTGTCGGGCTCGCTGCAGGGCTCGGGGGCGACGTTCCCCAAGGCCTTCTACGACGAGGCCCGTGCCGAGTTCGAGACGGTCGCCCCGGACCTGCAGGTCGAGTACTCGGGCGGTGGCTCGGGCAAGGGCAAGCAGGACTTGGCGAATGAGGTCGTCCAGTGGGCCGGCACCGACAGCCTGGTCAAGGAAGAGGACATCCCCACGTTCAAGGGTGGCGAGTTCCTGTACTTCCCGACCGTGGCCGCGCCGATCACCGTGTCCTACAACCTCGGCGACGTCGAGAACCTGCAGCTGAGCCCCGACACGCTCGCCGGGCTGATGCAGGGCGACATCACCACGTGGAACGCACCTGAGGTGGCGGCGGACAACCCCGACGCCACGCTGCCGGACACGCCGGTCGTGATCGCCCACCGGTCGGACGGCTCGGGCACGACGAGCAACTTCACGAAGTACCTCGACGCCGCGTCCGAGACCTGGACGCTCGGTGCCGGTGACACGGTCGAGTGGCCCGCGGGCAGCCAGGCGGGCAACGGCAACGCCGGTGTCGCCCAGATCGTCAAGGACACCGAGGGTGCCATCGGGTACGTCGACTTCTCGGACGCCACCGCCACGGGTCTGACCTTCGCCGCCATCAAGAACAAGGACGGCAACTACGTCGCCGCCTCGCTCGACGGCGCGACGGCGGCGCTCGCCGGTGCGGAGGTGAAGGACGACCTGACCTACAACCCGCTCAACGCCTCGGGCGCGGACAGCTACCCGATCACGGCACCGACCTACATCCTGCTGTACGTCAACCAGCCGGATCAGGCGCAGCTCGACAACGTGAAGGGCTGGCTGACCTACCTGCTGACCGACGGGCAGTCGCTGGCCCCCGAGGTCGACTTCGCCCCGCTGCCGTCGGACCTGCAGTCCAAGGCGATGGCCCAGCTGGACGAGCTCAAGGTCGGCTGAGGCAGAATCGGCGCCGTGACCGTCTCACCTGCAGATCTGGCAGTCGCCGCCCGGCTAGGTGGAACCGAGCCCGGCGACGGCGGCGTGCTGCGCTAGCAGGGCGCCCGCCGCGGCGG
>CAZYKR010000231.1:0-7099 GCA_964648005.1 uncultured Iamiaceae bacterium | reverse complement strand
GGCCTTCATCTCGCTGTAGTTCCTGTCCGGCGCCGAGACGTTCTCGATGATCGAGCTGCCCGGGCTGGCGCAGTCGATCACCCACGGCTGGCAGCTGGTGATCTTCGGCGGCATGCTCATCGGCTTCGGCATCAAGGTGCCGATGTTCCCGGTGCACACCTGGCTGCCCGACGCCCACACCCAGGCGCCGACGGTGGGCTCGGTGATCCTGGCTGCCGTGCTGCTGAAGCTCGGCACCTACGGCTTCATCCGCATCGCCATCCCGATCCTGCCCGACGCCGCCCGCAGCTATCAGTGGTTGATCGGTCTGCTGGCCGTGATCGGCATCATCTACGGCGCGCTGTGCTGCCTGGCCCAGACCGACATGAAGCGGCTCATCGCCTTCTCGTCGGTGGCCCACATGGGCTACGTGATGCTGGCCATCGCCACGCTGACGACGTTCGGCATCAACGCCGCCATCTTCGGGATGGTCGCCCACGGCCTCATCACCGGCATGTTGTTCTTCGTGGCGGGTTCCACCAAGGAGCGCTACCACACCCTCGAGATCAGCCGGCTCGGCGGCTTGCTCAAGCAGGCGCCACGCATGGGCTGGATCCTGGGCCTGGCCACGATGGCCTCGCTCGGCCTGCCGGGCCTGGCCGGGTTCTGGGGCGAGTTCCCGGCGATCCTGTCGGCGTATGACCCGACCAACGCCGACTACAGCACCGGCTTCTTCGGGGTGAGCAACCTCGTACTGTTCCGGGTCTTCATGGTGGTCGCCGCCATCGGCACGGTCTTCGCCGCCGGCTACCTGCTGTTCCTGTTCCAGCGGGTCGCCTTCGGCGTGCCGTCGGAGGAGTTCGAGCACGAGCCCATCCCGGACGTGAACCGCTTCGAGTGGATCGCCTGGGTGCCGATGCTGGTGCTGATCGTGGTCCTCGGCGTCTACCCGAACCTGATCTTCTCGGTGACCGACTCGACGGTGGCCCCGATGATGCAGCTGGCGGCAGGGGGCTGACGTGCTGTTGGGCTTCGAGGCTCCCTCGATCGACTTCCACGCGCTCGCGCCCGAGATCGTGGTCACGGCCACCCTGGCCGTGCTCATCCTCGTGGACGCCTTCACGCCGAAGCAGGCGAAGTCGGCGCAGTCGTCGATCGCGGGCCTCGGCCTGCTGCTGGCGCTCGTCCCCGTCGTGACCCTCGCCGTCGACGGCGGCACCAGGGTGATGTTCGCCAACGAGGCAGGAAACGCTGCGTTCGTCGTCGACACCTTCTCGCTGGTGCTCACCGGCCTGTTCCTGGTGTCGGGCTACGTCGTCATCTTGTTGAGCCAGACCTACATCGCCGAGGGCGACTACTGGGAGGGCGAGTACTACCAGCTGCTGCTGGCGTCGATCCTCGGCATGATGGTCATGGCCTCGGCCCGGGACCTCATCTCGGTCTTCATCGCCCTCGAGCTGCTGTCGATCCCGGCGTACATGCTCGCCGCCTGGCGCAAGCGAGACCTGCGCTCCGACGAGGCCGGCATCAAGTACTACCTGATGGGTGTGTTCGCCTCGGCGGTCCTGCTCTACGGCATGTCGCTGCTGTACGGCCTGACCGGGACCACGATGCTGAGCGAGATCGCCACCAAGCTCGCCGGCGAGGACGTGCCGTCAGCGGCCGTGCTGGCCATCGTGTTCATCGTCGTCGGCTTCGGCTTCAAGGTCTCGGCCGTGCCGTTCCACACGTGGGCCCCCGACACCTACGAGGGCGCGCCGACCCCGGTCACGGCGTTCCTGGCCGTGGCATCGAAGGCCGCCGGCTTCGTGGCCCTGATGATCGTCGTCTTCGGCGCCTTCCCCTTCCGGGTCGACATCGTCGAGCCGCTGTTCTGGGCGCTGGCGGTCGCCACCATGTTCGTGGGCAACCTCATCGCCCTGCGCCAGACCAACGTCGTGCGCATGCTCGCCTACTCGGGCATCGCCCAAGCCGGCTACATGCTCGCCCCGCTGGCGGTGGCGGGCACGGTGGGCGACGCCGCCGTCCAGTCGATCCTCATCTACCTGATGATCTACGCCACGATGAACCTCGGCGCCTTCGCCGTGGTCATCGCCGCCTCCCGCAAGACGCGCTCCGGCGAGATCTCGTCGTTCGCCGGCCTGGTCCGCTATGCGCCGGGCCTGGCGGTGGCGATGGCCATGTTCTTGTTCTCGCTGGCCGGCATCCCGCCGCTCGGCGGCTGGTTCGCCAAGTTCGGCATCTTCAAGACGCTGGTCGAGGCCAACAACGCCGCCGGGTATTCGCTGGCGATCATCGTCGGCATCAACTCGGTGATCGCGCTCTTCTACTACGCCCGCGTCGCCAAGACGATGATCATGGACGAGGTGCCCGATGGTGACCTCAGCCCGGTGCAGGTGCCGGTGTCGCTGCGGGCGGCGATCTCCATCACGCTGGTGCTGACGGTGGTGTTCGGCATCCTGCCCCAGCTCGTCGCCGGCCTGACCGACAACGCCACGTTGCTGTCGGCCGTCGCCGTCCCCTGATCGGCGGTCGGTCCACGTGGCGTCGGTGCCCGAGGTGCCGGCCGAGCTGGCAGCGCGCATCGAACGGTTCGGGTCGGTGCGCTTCGATGAGTTCCAAGACCTGGCGCTGTACGGACCCGACGGCTTCTACGAGCGTGGCGGGCGCGCCGGCCGCCGGGGCGACTTCCTGACCTCGCCCGAGACCGGCCCGCTGTTCGGCGTCCTCGTCGCCCGCTACCGCGATGCGGTGTGGCGAGACCTGGGCGAACCCGATCCCTTCACCGTGCTCGACGTCGGCGCCGGACCGGGCACCCTGGCCAAAGCGGTCGAACGCGCCGCACCCGCCTGCGCCGGAGCGTTGACCTACGTGCTGGTGGAACGGTCGGCAGCGCAGCGGTCGCTACATCCGCGCCACCTGGCGCTGACCGCGCCGGAGCAGGCCTTCCCGCCGGAGCACGACGACGGCGAGGACGTCCCGGGCGTGGCGGCGCCCGATCGCGGGCGCGGGCCACGGCTCGTCTCGCTCGCCGAGCTGCCGCAGGTGCCCGTCCGTGGCGTCGTGTTCGCCAACGAGCTGCTCGACAACGTGGCGACGCGGCTGCTCGAGCGGGCGACGGATGGATGGGACGAGGTGCGCGTCACGCTCGTCGACGGCGCGCCGAGCGAGGTGCACGTGCCGGCTGACGACGCCGCGGCGGCGTGGGCCGACCGCACCGTTGGTCACGACGTCGGGCCGGGCACGCGCATCCCCTTGCAGGAGGGGGCGGCGCGCTGGTTGCGCCACGCGCTCGACCTGGTGCTGGCGGGCAGGGTGCTGGTGGTGGACTACACCGCCACGACGCCCGAGCTGGCGCAGCGGCCGGATGGGCAGTGGTTGCGCACGTATCGGGGCCATGCGCGCGGCGGATCGCCCCTCGACACCCCGGGGCGGCAGGACCTCACCGCCGAGGTGTGCACCGATCAGCTCGCCGCCGTACGAGCGCCAGATCTCGCCACCACCCAGTCGGCGTGGCTGGCAGGGCTGGGCATCGCGTCGCTCGTCGAGGACGGTCGCCGGACCTGGCACGAACGTGCCCACATCGGCGACCTCGCCGCCGTGGCGGCGCGCAGTCGCATCGGCGAGGCCGAGGCGCTGCTCGACCCCGACGGCCTCGGCGCCTTCGGGGTGCTCGAGTGGCGCGTCTGAGCGACGCCGACGCGCGCTCGACGGCGGCGGCTGCACGTGCTGATCAGAACGTGGCGTTGGTGCCGTCGACCCCGGAGCCGTGGCCGTCGTCCGCCACGCCGTCGACGAGCGGCGCCGCCGGTGCGACGACCGTCGGCGCCACCGGAGCAACCGGCGCCGTGGCCGGCGCTGCGGGCTGCGTCCCGGAGACGATGCGGTTGCGACCGGCGCGCTTTGCCGCGTAGAGCGCCGCGTCGGCGACGGCGACGATCTCGTCGAACGTCGTGCCCGTCGTGCGGTCCGACAGCCCCCAGCTGGCGGTGAACGGGGTGCCCCCGTGCTCGGCCAGCTCGCCGGCCAGGCCCTGTTGCAGGCGCTCGAGCACCGCCCGGGCGCCGTCGGGGGGTGTGTCGGGGAGCACGACCACGAACTCCTCGCCGCCGTAGCGGGCCGGGATGTCCTCGGGGCGCAGACCGTCGCGCAACACCTTGGCGAACAGGCGCAGGGCCCGGTCACCGGCCTCGTGGCCGTAGGTGTCGTTGAGGTCCTTGAAATGGTCGAGGTCGGCGAGTGCCACGCTGAAGGGACGCGCCGACGCCAACAGGCTGCGCACCCGGTTCTCGACGCTGCGTCGGTTCAGCAGACCGGTCAGGCCGTCCGTCGTCGCCTGCAGCTCGGTCGCCTGCGACGCCCGCAGCGTCCCGAGGCGTGAGCTGGTCTCCGTCGCCAGCACACCCAGCCGCTCGATCTGCGTCGGGCTCGGCGGGTGCCCGTCACCGCCGGTGACGTGCAAGACGCCGAGGGCCTGCCCGGAGAACATCAGCGGCGCGCAGACGGCCGAGCAGCTGCTCTCGGCATGTTGCGGCAGCTTGGGGCACACGTTGAGCATGCGCGAGCTCTCGTACACCATCGTCTGGCCGCGGCGGATGGCGGGGCAGGCGTCGGCGCCGTCGATCGGGCAGCCGGCGGCGCCGACCAGAGGGTTGACCTGCGCTGCCTGCAGACGCCCGTCTGCTTGCTCGGCCAGCAGCAGCTCCGCTCGGTTCTCCGGGACGACCGACTCGATGGCGCGCCCGACCGCGTCGATGATCTCGTGCTCGGACTGCACGTGCTCGAGCGCCTGGCGCAGGTCGTTGCGGAACGTCTGGCGCTCGTTGTTCTCGCGGTGCTGGCGCTCGGCCTCCTCGAGCGACGCCGTCTCGTTGCTGATCTGGCGTGCCATGGGTTGGAAGACGGCCGCCACCAGGACGATCGCCAGGATGACCGCGATGACCACCGTGATCGTCTGCGCCTGGCGCTGCTCGTCGATGGCATCCTCGAGCTCACCGTCGTAGAGCGCGGTGGCGGCGTTCATCTGCTGGGCTGTCTCGGGTGCGCGGGCCACGATCGACGACGCGGGACCTGCCAACTGCTCATCGCCGGGGCCGACCCGCTCGGCCAGCGCCGCCACGGCATCAGCCTCGTCGGCGATCTCGTACACCTGGGCGTTGAGTCCTGCGTCGCCCTCGAGCAGTGCCGTGAGCTCCTCGGTCGGGGAGACCGCCGGCAGCCCCAGCGCCGGGTCTCCATCGTTGAGGCCGCGTTGGGTGGCGCGGAGGTTGGCCGCCTCGACCTGCAGCTGCGAGCTCAAGCTGGTGGTGTCGCCGTCGGTCAGCGCGATGCGCGTCGACAGGTCGGCGATGCGGTACAGGCGGCTCTCCTGCTCGGACGACGCCGTGACCTGGGCGGATCGCTCGTCGACGGTGGTGAACGCCTGGGCGGTGGCCGTGAACCGCACGATCAGCATCACGGCGAACAGGGCGATCGCCAGGAGGTAGCGCAACTGGAAGCGACGGGCCAGCGGCGCGCGCGTCCGCGGCGAGCCCGTTCGTGTGGGTTGTCGTCTCGAGGCCACCGCCATAGGCCCGTTCCTTGTCCCGACGCCACCATGACCATCGGCATCTGTGCAGTGGCCTTGAGGCGACCGCCGCGGCGGGTCCGTCGGCCCCGGTAGGCTCGCCACGCTTCGATGGACCACCGGGGGGTGCCGCATGACCGAGCCGACGATCTCCGACCTGCTGGTCGAGGACCGCAGCTTCCCGCCGCCACCGGCGTTCGCGGCGAGCGCGCTGGCGTCGGACCGTTCGCTCTACGACGAGGCCGCGGCCGACTACGAGGCGTTCTGGGCGCGCCAAGCCCGGGAGCTGATCAGCTGGGACCAGGACTTCGACACGGTGCTCGAGTGGGAGCTGCCCTTCGCCCGCTGGTTCGGCGGAGGCAAACTCAACATCGCCTACAACTGCCTCGACCGCCACGTCGAGGCAGGACGCGGCGACAAGGTGGCCTTCCACTGGGAGGGCGAACCCGGGGACACGCGCACCATCACCTATGCCGATCTGCTCGACGAGGTGCAGCGGTTCGCCGGTGTGCTCAAGGGGCTCGGCGTCGCCAAGGGCGATCGAGTCGCCGTCTACATGCCGATGATCCCGGAGCTCCCGGTGGCGATGTTGGCCTGCGCACGCATCGGGGCCGTCCACTCGGTGATCTTCGGCGGGTTCTCGCCCGACTCGATCATCGACCGGGTGAACGACGGCGAGGCGAAGGTGATCGTCACCGCTGACGGTGGGTACCGCAAGGGTGCTGCTGCGCCGCTCAAGCCGAACGTCGACGTCGCCGTGGGGTCGACGCCGAGCGTCGAGCACGTGGTGGTCGTGCAGCGCACCGGTGGTGAGGTCTCGATGGAGCCCGGTCGTGACCACTGGTATCACGACCTGATGGCGGACGCCGACGCCTCGTGCCCGGCGGAGCCGCTCGACAGCGAGGACCTGCTGTTCCTGCTCTACACGTCGGGCACGACGGCCAAGCCCAAGGGGATCATGCACACGACGGCCGGGTATCTGACCCAGGTCGCCTTCACCCACAAGTACGTCTTCGACCTGCACCCGGACACCGACGTCTACTGGTGCGCCGCCGACATCGGCTGGGTGACCGGGCACAGCTACATCGTCTACGGGCCGCTCACCAACGGCGCCACGTCGGTCATGTACGAGGGCACGCCCGACACGCCGGGGCGCGACCGGCTGTGGGACATCGTCGAGCGCTACGGCGTGACCCAGCTGTACACGGCGCCGACCGCGATCCGCATGTTCATGAAGTGGGGGCACGAGGAGCCGGCCAAGCACGACCTGTCGTCGCTGCGCCTGCTCGGCACGGTCGGCGAGCCGATCAACCCCGAGGCGTGGATGTGGTACCACCGCTACATCGGCTCGGAGCGCTGCCCCATCGTCGACACCTGGTGGCAGACCGAGACCGGCGGCCACATGGTGACGCCGCTGCCCGGGGTCATCGCTACCAAGCCCGGCTCGGCGACGGTGCCGGTGCCGGGGATCTTCGGCGAGGTCGTCGACGACGACGGCCATCCGGTCACCCACGGCGGCGGCTACTGGACGCTGACCAAGCCGTGGCCCGGGAT
>CAZYKR010000230.1:0-7140 GCA_964648005.1 uncultured Iamiaceae bacterium | reverse complement strand
ATCGAGATGTTCTTCGCCCTCAGCGGCTTCCTGATCGCCTCGCTGTTCATCGTCGAGCGGCACAACACCGGCGGCATCAACCTGAAGCGCTTCTGGCACCGCCGCTTCCGGCGACTGGGACCGGCGCTGGTGCCGCTGTTCGTGATCGTCACCCTCTACGCCGTGTGGTCGGCGACCGCAGTCGAGATGAACCGCATGCGCGGCGACGGCATCGCCACGCTGCTCTACTCGTCGAACTGGTGGTTCATCTTCTCGGGGGTGTCGTACTTCGAGGGCTTCTCGGCCCCGTCGCCGTTCCGGCACACCTGGTCGCTCTCGATCGAGGAGCAGTTCTACCTGATCGTCGCCGTGGGCTTTTACTTCCTGTTCCGCAAGTGGGGCCCGGACAAGAAGTGGTATCCGCACCTCATGTTCGGGCTGGCGGTGCTGTCGGCCCTGTGGATGGCGTTCCTCGCCCGCATGTCCGACCTGATGGCGCAGGGGCTGTGGCCGCTCGGCATCGATCCGGCGTCGCTGCCCAGCTGGGCGCAGACGTTCTTCAACTTCCGTGCCGGCAACGACCCGTCGCGCGTGTACTACGGCACGGACACCCGCCTGCAGGGCTCCCTCGTGGGTGTGGCGATGGCCTTCGTCGTCGCCCGGTTGGGCAAGCGTGAATTCTCGCAGCGCACGTACGAGATCATGGCCTTCATCGGTGTGGGCGGGCTGCTGCTGATGTTCTTCGGCATCACCGGCCATGGCCTCACGTGGATCTACTACGGCGCCTTCTTCGTCGCCGACCTGCTCACGGCCGTGGCGATCCTGGCGATGCTGTCGCCCAAGCGCACGCTGGTGGGCCGGGCTCTGGCGTGGAAGCCGTTGGTCTGGATCGGCGTGCTGTCGTACTCGGTCTACGTGCTGCACTGGCCGATCTTCGTCTGGCTCGACAACCAGACGGTCCTCGAGCTCGAGGGCTGGGCGATGGTGGCCCTCAAGATCGGCCTGGCCTTCATCGTCGCCTACCTCTCCTACCGCTTCTACGAGAACAAGATCCGCATCAAAGGCCTGCCCAACGGGCGCCAGCGCCTGGCGATGGTCGTGGCATGCGTCGTCGTGCTCGGCAGCTTCTTGACGGTCACGACCTCGCGGGCCCAGTCCGGTGAGGAGGCGATCGCCCTGCCGACGACGCCCGACGGCCGGATCCCGGTCGTCATGGCCGGCGACTCGATGCCCCACACCCTGGTGCTGCACCTCAACGCCGCCAAGGCCGACGCCGATGCCGGCATCGTGCTGTACCCGGCGACCACGCTCGGCTGTGGCCTCACCGCCGGGGACTCGTACCTCAACGGTCGGCTCAGCGAGCGCAAGGAGACGTGCCTGCAGTGGCCGGACCTGTGGCAGCGCCAAGTCGACCGGGTGAACCCGGCGGTCAGCTTCATGCTGGCGTGGGGTTGGGACCTCTACGACCGGCGCATCAAGGACGACAACGGCGAGTACGTCGACCTGATGGTGGGCACCCCCGAGTGGGCGGCGTACGAGGGTGAGACCATCCAGCGCGGCATCGACATCCTGTCGTCGCGCGGCGGCAAGGTCGTGCTGCTGACCATGCCCTGCATCGACCTCGAGGCGGACACGCCCCAGCACACGAACGAAGAGGTGGCTCAGGACCACCGCGTCCAGGCCATGAACGAGGTCATCCGCCAGAAGGCGGCCGAGAACGCCGCCACCACGAGCGTCATGGATCTCAACGGCCTGCTGTGCGACGGCGAGTCCTACCGGGCGCGCATCGACGGCGAGCTGATGAGCCCCGACGGCATCCACCCGACGCCCGAAGGCGCCAAGGCCATCTGGAACTGGATGCTCCCGCAGCTGTACGACCTCATGGGCATCGAGTCCAAGGAGGACCTCGACGCCCGGTTGGCCGAGCAGAAGGCCGCCGACGAGCAGAACAAGGCGAGCGATGATGGTGGGTGAGCGTCGATGGATGCTCGTGCTCGGGGCGGTCCTGCTGAGCGCGGTGCTGGCGATGAGCGCCTGCTCGGGCGAGGAGGCGCCCGACACGTCGGGCACGACGGTCCCCGCCACCCAACCCACGCTGCCGACGACGTCGACAGCACCGATCGAGGACCGTCTCGACATCGAGGTGGTGCAGACCGGCGTGACGCAGATGCCGGCGACCGGGGGCCTGCCCGACACCGCCACCTACGCCGTGGTCATCCGCAACCCCAACGAGGCCTGGACTGCGGCGCCGGTGCTGCTGAGCGTCGAGTTCTACAACGCCGACGGCGCCGTCGTCGGCACCGACAACCAACGCGTGCCGGTGGTGCTGCCCGGCTTCCCCGCGGCGGCCGCCAACACGATGGCCATGGCGGGTGTCGAGCGGATGGAGGTCAAGGCGCTGGTCGACACCTGGTGGCCGGCCAACCCGGACAAGGCGTGGGGGACCCTCGCCGCCACCGACGTGGTGTTCAGCCCGCCGGAGCAGTCTCCCGCCCGCGTGACCGGTCAGATCACCTCGACCTGGGGGCAGAACATGAAGAACCTGCGCCTCGTGTCGGTCCAGTTCGACGAGGGCGGCGCCATCGTCGGCGGTGACACGTCGAGCATGGCCTTCGTCGAGAAGGAGGGCACCGGCGCCTTCTCCATCGTGAAGCCGCACCCGTTGCCGCCGTCCGTCGCGCGCGTCGAGGTCGTCGCCTCGCCGTCGAGCCTCCAGTCGACGTTGGGGGCCTGATGGCGGCGACCGCAGATCCGACGCCTGCCGCGTCGACCGACACCGCACCGGCGCCGGCCGACGGCGGCGCGGCTTCGCCCGCCGGCGGGCCGACCGAACGCCGCAAGATGCCCTACCTGCCCGCGCTCGACGGGCTGCGCGGCGTGGGCATCATGGTCGTGCTGTTCTGGCACGCCCACGTCAGCTGGCTCAGCGACGGCGCGCTGTTCGTCCTCGAGACGTTCTTCGTGCTCAGCGGCTTCCTGATCACGTCGCTCTTCCTGGTCGAGCGCCACAACACGGGCCGGATCAGCCTGAAGCGCTTCTGGCACCGGCGTGCCCGACGGCTCCTCCCGGCGTTCATCCCGTTGTTCGTCCTGGTGACGCTGTACTCGGTGTTCACGGCGTCGCCGTTCGAGCTCGACCGCATCCGCGGCGACGGCGTCACGTCCGCCATGTACGTGTCGAACTGGTGGTTCATCTTCTCCGGCCAGTCCTACTTCGAGGGCTTCGCCGCACCGTCGCCGTTCCGCCACACGTGGTCGCTCTCGGTGGAGGAGCAGTTCTACCTGCTCATCGCCGTGGCGGTCTTCCTCGCATTCCGCAAGTGGGGCCCGTACCGCAAGGGCTACATGTGGATCGCCTTCGCCGGCGGTGCCGCCTCGGCCATCTGGATGGCCATCCTGTTCCGCTTCGGCCAGCTGACCACCGAGGGCTACGCCCCGATGGGCATCGACCCCGAGTCGCTGCCGCACTGGGCGCAGGTCTTCTTCAACATGGTGCCGGGCAACGACATGTCGCGCCTGTACTTCGGCACCGACACCCGCCTGCAGGGCTCGCTCATCGGCGTCGCCACCGCCTTCCTGGTCAACCGCATCGACCTCACCAAGGTCAAGCAGCGCACGTTCGAGATCCTGGCGGTCATCGGCATCGGCGGCCAGATCTTCGGTTGGCTCGCCATCCAGGGCGAAGGGTTGACCTGGCTCTACACCGGCGGGTTCTTCGTCTGGGACCTCATCGTGGCGGCGGGCATCGTCGCCATGATGGCGCCGCGCCCGACGCGCATCGGTGCCGGACTGTCGTGGAAACCCCTCGTGTGGCTGGGCGGCCTGTCGTACAGCATCTACGTCTTGCACTGGCCGGTGTACGTGTGGCTGGACGGGTTGTTCTCCACGACGATGTCGTTCGTCCCGTTGGTGATCCTGAAGCTGGCGGTCACCTTCGTGGTGTCGTACCTGTCGTTCCGCTTCTGGGAGAACCCGATCCGATTCAAGGGCCTCCCGACGGCGGGCAAGAAGATCGCCATGACCGTCACCGCCGTGGTGGTCGCCATCGCCTTCCTGGCATCGACCACCATCGGCGCCGAGTCCGGCGAGGACGTGCAGGTCGACCTCAACCTCATGGCCGACGGACGTGTCCCGATGATGATGGCCGGCGACTCGATGCCGCAGGTGATGTGGCAGCACCTCAACGGCCGCGCCGACAAGGACGCCGGCATCGCCTTGTGGCCCTCGACCATCCTCGGCTGCGGCCTGGGCGAGGGCGACGTGTACCTGCGTGGCCAGGCCACGCCGCGCAACGACGAGTGCCGCACCTGGCCCGAGCTCTACCAGACCAACGTCAACCAGATCCGGCCGGCGGCGACGATCCTGCTGGCGTTCGGCTGGGACCTCTACGACCGCCGGTTCGAGGACGCCGCCGGCAACAAGGTCGACGTCAAGGTCGGCACACCGGAGTGGAACCAGATCTACGGCGACACCGTGCAGCAGGCCATCGACATCCTGTCGTCGCAGGGCGGCAAGGTGATCATCGTCACCGTGCCCTGTGTCGACCTGGATGCGCCCACGCCGCAGCACCCGACCTACGAAGAGGTGGCCGAGCCCCACCGGGTCCAGGCGATGAACGACCTGTTGCGCCAGAAGGTCGCCGAGAACCCGACGAAGGCGACGCTGTTCGACCTGAACGCGCTGCTGTGCCCGGACGGCTCCACGTTCCAGGCCTTCGCCGGCGACACGCTGCTCAGCACCGACGGGTTCCACTTCACGCCCGAGGGGTCCCAGATCGTGTGGCAGTCCATGCTCCCGACGATCTACGCCACGCTCGGCATCGAGGCGGTCGAGCCCTCGCAGGCGACCACCACGACGGCGCCAGCCTGAGTCGCTGTCACAGGGGCGCCGTACGGTGCTCCCCGTGTTGCTCCCCACCTGTTGCGTCGCCTGCGGCGTGGTCGGCCCGCGGCTGTGCGGTCCGTGCGCACGCTCCCTCGTACCGGCGCGGCCGCTTCCCGTGCCCGCCGGCCTCGACGGGTGCCACGCCCTGATCGACTACGCCGGGACGGGCCGCGCCGTCGTCTCCGCCGTGAAGTTCCGCCACGACCGGTCGTTGGCCGCCGTGCTGGCTCCGGCCCTGGCGAGGGTCCTCCCGTCGGCCGAGGTGGCCCGCGCCCCGGTCATCACCTGGTGCCCCACGTCGGGCCGGCGGCGCCGAGATCGCGGCTACGACCAAGCGGAGGTGCTCGCCCGAGCCGTGGGTCGGTCGCTGGGGTTGCCGGTGCAGCGGTTGCTGCGCCGCGGCGCCGGCCCGCCACAGACGGGGCGGTCGGCCGCCGACCGCAGGCGCCCGCTGCCACTCGTCGCACGGGGCCGGGTACCGGCACAGGTCGTGGTGGTCGATGACGTGTGCACCACGGGTTCCACCCTCGAGGCCGCGGCCGCCGCCCTGCGCCAGGCCGGGGCGACACGGGTCATCGGCTTGGTGCTGGCGGCCACGCCGCCGCGCCGATCGCCAGGTGGGGCTCAAGCCACGTCGTGCGCGAGCCGACAACCGCTGCAGGCGGAACGCGCGTGAACGACGGAGCTCGTGCTGATGCAACCGACGAACAGGCAGGTGGAGCGGTCGCTTGCGGCCCTCCTGGCGGACGATCCCACCGGCACGCCGGCGGGCCGCGACGGCGAGGCGCGTTCCGGCCCGGAGGAGCGGGCCGTGCCCGACGGCGTCCTCGAAGCCATCCATGCGCTGCCGGCGGTGCGGTCGGACCGGCTGGACGAGGCGCGCTCGCTCGTCGCCGCCGGCTCGTATCCCGACGCTGAGGTGCTCGCCCAGAAGATGGTGGGACGCATCGTGTGCGACCGCCTGCGCTAGACACGCACCCATGTCCTTCGTCAGCGCCGACAAGTGGCGCGACACGACGCTGCGCCTGTTCCTGGCCGACGACAGCTCTGTCCGCCGCCGGCAGTTGCTCGTGGAGCTCGAGGCCGAAGCCGACCTGCTGGTGGTGGCCGAATCGGCCGACATCGCCTCGGTGCCGGCCATCGCCGAGTTCGCGCCCGCCGACGTCGTCGTCACGGCCACGATGGCGCCGCCCGTCGGCGCCGCCCGCGTGCTCGCCGGCGTGCGGGTGCACTCCCCGGCGGCGGTCGGCGTCGTCCTCGGCGTCCCCGACGATCCTGCCGAGGCGGTCGCCGCCGTCCGCAACGGCGCCATCGCCTTCCTGCCGACCGAGGCCGTCCTCACCCAGACCGCCACCGCCGTGCGCAGCGCTGCGCTCGGTCTGCCGATCCTGCCCGATGCCGTGGTCGCAGCCGTCCTCGACGAGGTCGATCGCCTCGCGGCGACCGGCACCGCCGGCGGTGTGCGGCCGCCCCGCCTGACCGACGTCGAGCGCGACGTGCTCATCGGGGTGGCGGCCGGGGCCACCTGGGCGGCTCTGGGCGACCGGCTCGGCGTCCCGCCCGAATCGGCGGCGCGCATCGCCCACAACGCCCTGGCTCGCCTGGTGCGCCATCAGGAGACGGTGTCGGCGGCCATGGAGGCCGGCCTGCTCGGCAGGTGACCGGCGCGTGCGGTAGCGGTGCGGACCCGCCGGTACAGTGGTGGACCGCATGGGTGTCTTCAGCAAGATCCTCCGCAGCGGCGAGGGGCGCAAGCTCAAGGCGCTGCAGTCCATCGTCCCCGAGGTCGGGGCGCTCGAGCCGGACCTGCAGCGTCTGACCGACGACGAGCTGGCGGCGCGCACGGTGTCGTTCCGCGAACGTCACGACAACGGCGCCGACCTCGACGACCTGCTCATCGAGGCGTTCGCCGTCACCCGCGAGGCGGCCTTGCGCGTCATCGGGCAGCGCCACTTCGACGTGCAGCTGATGGGCGGCGCCGCGCTGCACTTCGGGTGGGTGGCCGAGATGAAGACCGGCGAGGGCAAGACGCTCGTGTCGACCCTGCCCGCCTACCTCAACGCGCTCTCCGGCAACGGTGTGCATCTGGTGACGGTGAACGACTACCTGGCCTCGCGCGACGCCGAGTGGATGGGCCGGGTCCACCGGTTCCTGGGGCTCGAGGTCGGCCTGATCCAATCGGGTGAGTTCGATTCTGAGCACAAACGGCGCCAGTACGCCGCCGACATCACCTACGGCACCAACAACGAGTTCGGCTTCGACTACCTGCGCGACAAC
>CAZYKR010000229.1:0-7155 GCA_964648005.1 uncultured Iamiaceae bacterium | reverse complement strand
GAGACGGCGCCGCAGGGCATCGTCGGAGAGGACCGCCACGAGCGCGGCGGCCAGGTCGTCGTCGGTGTCGGCCAGCAGCCCGGAACGGTCACGTGCGACCGCGTCGGAGTGCCCCGCTATGTCGGTCGCCACCGCGGGGGTGCCGCACGCCGCTGCCTCGGTGAGGGTCATGCCCCACCCTTCGGCCATCGACGCCGAGGCCACGACCCACGCCCGCTGGTAGAGCTCGAGCAGCTCGTCGTCGTTGACGAAGCCGGGCAGGTGGATCCACGAGTCGGCCCCGAGCTCGGCGATCTGGGCCAGCAGGGCTTCGCGCTCGTAGCCGTCGCCCACGATCACGAGCTCGAGGTCGGGGTGGTCGGGCTTGCAGGCGGCGGCGACGCGGATGAGCTCGTCGAAGCGCTTGGCGGGCATGAGTCGACCCACGGCGACCACCAGCGGCGTCGGGCTCTGCGCGTCCGCCGGGCGGAACCGCTCGTCGATGCCGGGCGGGGCGATCCCCACCCTGGCCGGGTCGAGCCGCAGCACGTCCACGATCTCGGCGCGCGAGGACGGCGAGTCGGTGACCACCTGGGTGCGCCGGTAGAACAGCGGCGCCACCCGAGCCTCGAGGAACCGGCCGATGCGGGCGAGCTGAGGCGACTCGAGGACGAGGTCCCACATCTCCTGGTGGAGGTGGTGCAGGATCACCGCGTTGGGGCCGCGGAACCACATAGGGCTGAAGTACGGCACACCGTTCCAGACCTCGATGAGGGCGTCGATCGGCCCGTGCCGGCGGGTGACCTCCTCGACGATGGTCGTCGGGAACACCATGTTGCGCCCGGCGCGCCGCAGCAGCTGGTAGCCGTCGCGCTCGCCCCGCGGGCGATGGCCCTGGGCATAGGAGGTCCGCACGAACACCTCCATGCCGGCGGCCGCATAGCGCTCGGCGAGCCGGGCGACGTACACCTCGGAACCGCCCGCCTCGACGTCGGCGAGATCGCGCCAGGCGACGATGTGGAGGTGGCGGATGCCGGCGGTGGCTGCGGTGGCGCGCAGGGCGTCGATGGCGTCGTCACCCATGATCGTCCCGTGCCCCCTCGCGCGCCGTGGCCGCCGCCTCGTGGTCGCTCACGGTACGCGCCCGATCCCGTCGAAGACGAGTCCGACGACGTAGGCGGCGGCCTCGTCGGCGGACATGCCGTCGTCGGTGCGCGAGCGCCGCAGGGCGACCGAGCTGATGAGCGTCGCCACCACGAACGCCGTCAGCGCCATCGGCCGGCCGGCGACGTCGACGTCGGCGGCGCCGGCACCCATGCCCCGCCCGAGCGCCCCGATGAACCCCTCGAAGATGTCGAGCAGGTGACGCTCGACGTCGTGGCCCAGCGCCACCGGTTCGCGAAAGAGCAGCACCCCGGCGGCGGGGTTCTCGTCGAAGTAGGCGAAGGTGGCGGCGACGGCAGCCGTCAGCACCGCTCGGAAGCCGCTCGGGGCCATGTCGGTCAACGACGCCCCGATGCGGGCCCGCAACGCCCCCGCCTCGGCGCTCATGACTGCCTTGAACAGGTCGTCCTTGGAGTCGAAGTACCAGTACGCCACGCCGTAGGACAGGTCGGCGGCGCGGGCCACGTCGGCCATGGTCGTGCCGTGGTACCCCTTGGTGGCGAAGGTGTCGCGCGCCGCCGCCAGCAGCTCGTCCCGACGGCGACCCTTGTCGGCGTCGGAGACTGCTCGCCGCATCGCCCCGCCGGAGGGGGCCCCCGCACCGGATGGAGCCGACATGGCGCCGATCCTACTGACGGCGCCGTCAACGAACCGGCCCACGGCCGACGCCCCTTCGTTCTGGTAGGGCAACCGGTGGGCAAGGCCACCGGTTGCCCTACCAGAACGGTGGTCGTGGGATTGATTGCACGGTGCGTGCAATCAATGCCACCATGGCCGACCAACCGGAGGGACCGGGGCGAGAAGGAGGGGCCGCCATGGCCGAGGACGAGATCAACATCGAGAGCCGTGAGCAGCTCGCCGAGCTGCTCGAGGGCCGGTCGGACGAGGAGATCACCACGTTCGTCGAGGCGCTCGGCGCCGACGCTGTGCTGGAGCAGATCTTCGGCGCCATGTCGTCGCAGTTCGACGCGTCGAAGGCCAACGGGCAGTCGGCCGTCGTGCAGTGGGACATCGCCGTCGGCGGGGGCACGACCTCGTACACCGTCACGGTGGACAACGGCGTGTGCACCGCCACCCCCGGCCCGGCGGAGAGCCCGCGGCTGACGCTGGCCCTGGCGCTGCCCGACTTCATGCGGTTCATCGCCGGCCAGCTCGACGGGATGCAGGCGTTCATGGGCGGCAAGCTCAAGCTCGCCGGCGACATGATGTTCGCCACGCAGATGCAGACGTGGTTCGGCGCGTAGACGACCCCGGCACCGAGCCTGTCGACGGGCGCACGGCACGAGCCGTGCGCACGCGCCAGGCGATCGTGGACGCCCTCCTCGAGCTCATCGAGGAGGGCGATCTGCAACCCACCGCCACGCGGATCGCCGAGCGCGCCGGCATCTCGCTGCGGTTGATCTATCACCACTACGGCGACCTCGAGTCGCTGTTCCGTGCCGCGGCGCTGCGCCAGTTCGAACGGATGAACGCGCAGGCGACGCCCGTCGACCGCGACCTGCCACTCGACGGACGGATCGACGCCCTCGTCGAACGCCGCTGCGCCATGCTCGAGTGGATCACGCCGGTGCGGCGCGCCGAGCTGCTGCAGGAGCCGTGGTCACCCGAGCTGCGTGCGGCGCGGGCCGCCGTCGTCGCACGCGGCAACCGCGAGGTGGCGGTGGTCTTCGCTCCCGAGCTCGACCGCCTGGCCTCGACCGACCTCCCCACGGTGCGTCACGCCCTCGAGGCCGCGCTCGGCTGGGGAGCGTGGAACGACCTGCGTGAGGCAGGCGTGTCGGTCGACGAGGCCACCGCCGCGGTGCGGGTGACGGTGCGCAAGCTGCTCGAGCCGCAAACGGGCTGAGCGGCGACGGGCTGAGCGGCGACCGGCTGAGCGGCGTCAGCCGACGACCTCAGTCGCCGTCGGTGTCGTCTTCGGCGTCAGCGCTGGCCTCGGCGTCGGATGCCGCGTCGGGATCGCTGCCGACCGCGGCGTCGGGTCCGTCCGGAGCGTCGGGGCCCGAGACACCGTCGTCGGGCGCGTCGACCGACTTGTAGGCGATGAGCGCCCGCTCCCGGGCCTCGCCATGGTCGACGACGGGTCGCGGGTAGTCGCGGCCCAGCACGATGCCGGCGGCGGCGAGCTCGTCGTCGGACGCCTCCCACGGTGCATGGATGGCGTCGGGCCCGAGCGCGGCCAACTCGGGCACCCACTGGCGCAGGTACGCCCCGGTCGGGTCGAACTTGCGGCTCTGCGTGACCGGGTTGAACACCCGCACGAACGGCGACGCGTCGGCGCCGCACCCGGCGACCCACTGCCAGTTGCCCACGTTCTGGGACGGCTCGAAGTCGACGAGCAGGTGCCGGAAGTGCCGCTCGCCGGTGCGCCAGTCGACCAGCAGGTCCTTGCAGAGGAAGGACCCGACCACCATGCGGAGCCGGTTGTGGATCCACCCCTCCTGGCGCAGCTGGCGCATGGCGGCATCGATGATCGGGTACCCGGTGAAGCCGCCCTTCCACGCCGAGATGTCGGCCGGGCTGTCCAGCCACTCCAGGCGGGTGAACTTGGGGTTGAGCGGTGCATCGACCATCGTCGGCTCGACGTCGAGCAGGTGGGCGTACCAGTCGCGCCACGCCAGCTGACGCACGAACGCCCGGCGTCCCTCGGTGCTGTCGCCCACCGTGGTCGCCACCTCGCGCGCCGAGATCGTGCCGAAGCGCAGGTCGACAGAGAGCTGCGACGTGCCGGCATGGTCGATGCGGTCCCGCTCGTCGTCGTAGTCGTCGACCTTGTCGAGGAAGGCCGCCAAGCGCAGGCGGGCCTCACCCGGACCTTCGAAGAACGGTGGCCGATCGTCGAGGCGGGGCACGAACTCGCCGGGGTCGTCGAGCACGGTCGGCGCGTCGCCCGCGGTCGGCCACTCGTCCCACGGGGTCTGCTGCCACGTCTTGAAGAAGGGGGTGAAGACCCGGCTCACCGTCCCCTTCTTCGTGGTCACGCTGCCCGGGGGCAGGATGAGGTTGCCGTAGAACGACTGCACCGGGACCTCGAGGCGCTCGCGCACCGCGGTGTCACGCCGGCGGGCGAAGGGCGAGACGTCGTCGTTGAAGTAGACGCCGCCGACCTGGAAGACGTCGACGGCCTCGGGCACGAGGTCCTCGGGCCTACCGGTCCGCACGAGCAGCCGACCACCGAGCCGTTCGGCGAGCTCGTAGTCGAGCGCCTGGAGGCTGGCGATGAGCTGGCGGCGGCGGTACGGCCCGACAGATGCCATCAGCCGCGGGTCGATGACGTACAGCGGCACCACATACCGGCGCTGCGCTGTCGCCGCCGCCCACGCCGGGTTGTCGTCGATGCGCAGGTCTCGGCGGAACCACACGAGGCCGATCTCGTCGGACACGGTCACGGCCTTGAGCCTAAGCAGCGACCGGCCCGGGGACCACATCGGGATGTGACCGATGTCCCCAGCCGAGTGGCGGCCTTCGCGCCCACCGCGCGATCGGCCCGGCGTGGGAAGTCGGTCACGCGATCGGGCGCCCGAACGGACGCTCCGCGGTCCACGAGGCGAGGAAGGCCTCGGCCCGCAGACAGGCGCCGAGCAGCGGACCGTGCTCGTGGTCGGCCACCTCGGCCAGCACGGCAGCGACCGCCGACGCGACGGCCGTCGGCGCATCGGTGAGCGGCCCGGCCGGGTCGACGATCGACGGGCCAGCCGTCGTCACGAAGTCCGGTTGCACGACACAGCCCGCCCGGCCGAGCTCGGCGAGGGCCTTGGCCGTGACCGGGAGCGGGCCCCAGCCCACGACCGTGCGCACCGCGAGTTCGCGAGCGAGCTCGTGACCGATGACGCCGGCCCGCGAGCCGGCGAGCAGGGCGTCCGCCTCGGTGGCGAGCGCCGCCTCGGCGCCGACCTCCGGCTCGGCGGCGCCCAGCGTCGCCTCGAGGCGCTCGACGTCGAAGCCGTCCGACGCCACCGCGCCCCCCGACGCCGTCGAGACGGCGACGATGCGGGCACCGCCGGCCAGGAGCTGTCCGACGAGGGCGGTGCGCAGCGCCGGCGCCATGGCGTCGACACCTTCGAGGACGACGCGGGTGCCGTCCGCACCGCCCACGGCGGCGAGGCCGGCGAGCACGCCGGCGGCGGTCAGGTCGTGGTGCGCGGCCCACCACTCGTCGGGGCGAGGATCGCCGGCACGCAGGACGGCGGCGGCGTCGGCGTCGATGCCCTTGCCGGGCTCGAGCAACAGATCGCCGGCGGTCACGTCGGCCTCGACGGCGGCGGCGAACGACGCCACCGCTTCGGCCCGCGCGTCGGGACGGGCGTTCACGCCGGCCGAGGCGCCGCCCGCCCGGCGCTCGAACGAGGCGAACCGGTAGGTCATCGAGCGGGCGAGCCAGGTGGCGCCGTCGGTGAGGATCTTCGGGGCCGACCGCACGACGCCCGCCGCCGGGACACCCTCGAGATCTCGCACGACGAAGGCATCGACGGACTCGAGGCGCTGCAGCTGCATCCGGGCATTCTGGCACCGCCGCGGGTCGACCGATCCACTCGTCGACCCCGGCACCGTCGGAGGACGGGTCGAGCGATCTCCTAGACTGCCGGCGGTCGCGGTGGGGTGCCCGACCGTCACAGGGATGGAGGACGATCGGTGCAAGCCGGTGCAGCGGGCAGCGCACGTCCCTCGGCCAGCGTGCTCGTGGTCGAGGACGCGCCGGAGTTCGTCGAGCTCCTCGTGCCCCTGTTGCAGCGGGAGGGCTACAGCACCCACGTCGCCACCGACGGCGAGCAGGCCATCGACATGGCCACCGCGCTGCGACCCGACGTGATCGTGCTCGACCTCAGCCTGCCGAAGCTCGACGGGGTCGAGGTGTGCCGAGCCGTGCGCAGCTTCTCCGATGCCTATGTGATCATGCTGACGTCGCGCACCGACGAGGTCGACCGGGTGATCGGTCTCGAGGTCGGCGCCGACGACTACCTGACCAAGCCGTTCTCGCCGCGCGAGCTGGCAGCGCGGGTGCGGGCCATGCTGCGCCGCCCGCGCACGACGACCGACGACGCCACGTTGACGCGCCGCGTGGGCGACCTCGAGCTCGACCCGCTCGCCCGTCGGGTGCTCGTCGAGGGCGACGAGGTCGGGCTGACCCGCATCGAGTTCGACCTGCTGGCGACGCTGACGGCCAAGCCGTCGATGGTGTTCAGCCGGGCCATGCTGCGCGAGCTCGTGTGGGGTCCGGAGTGGTTCGGTGACGACCACGTCGTCGACGTGCACATCGCCAACCTCCGCAAGAAGATCGACCTCGGCCGCCACGGCAGCAGGATCACGACCGTGCGCGGCGTCGGCTACCGCATGGACGACGCCTGAGACCTCTCCGTCGGCGGCGGAGCGATCAGCTCTGGGCCAACCGCTCCATCGCCGCCTCGAGCGCGTCCGTGACCGTCGCCGTCGCCGCCCGCAGCACGACCAGCGCGGGGCCGATCGGCGCCAGGCTCGCGCCGGTGCGACACCGATCCTCGACGGCACGCACCGCGTCACGCAGGCCCACGGCGCCAACCGCGGCGCTGGTCGACGTCAAGGTGTGCGCCACCGACTGCAGGCCTTCGCGATCACCGCGCCGGAACGCGTCGTCCATCGCCCCCAGGCGCGGGCCGAGCTCGCGCAGGTAGGAACGGACCACGTTGACGACCGGTCGCGGATCGTCGAGCTCGACGGCCAAGCGATCGAGCACGGACGGGTCGACCATCGCCATCGCCGAGGCGGACAGCGCCAGTGCGCCTTCCGGCGGGCTGGCGTCGGCGAGCAGACCCGCCAACACCCGCGCCAGCGAGCCGAGCGACGCCGGCTTCGTCAGCACGTCGTCCATGCCGGCGTCGAGGCACCGAGCCCGATCGGCCGGCATGGCCGCTGCCGTGAGCGCCACGATCGGCGTCCGTGGTCGGCTCGCCTCCGCCTCGGCCGTCCGCACGGCGCGGGTCACGTCGCAGCCGTCGGCATCGCGCGAGGCGCCGTATCCGCCGCCGAAGATTTCGA
>CAZYKR010000228.1:5403-7202 GCA_964648005.1 uncultured Iamiaceae bacterium | reverse complement strand
CCAGGCGGACCTCGGGGTGGCCATCGGGACGGGCACGGACGTGGCGATCGAGGCCAGCGACCTCACGATCGTCAGCGGCGACCTGCGCGCCACCGCCGATGCCATCGCCCTCTCCCGCCGGACGTTGGCCACCATCAAGGGCAACCTGTTCTGGGCGTTCGCCTACAACGTGGCGGCCATCCCGCTCGCGGCTGCCGGCGTCCTCAACCCGATGATCGCCTCGGCGGCCATGGGCTTCAGCTCGGTCTTCGTCGTGACGAACAGCCTACGCCTGCGCCGCTTCCACGGCTACCGCCGCTGACGTCCGCCAGATCTCGGCACCGCGGCCGTGCCAAGCTGCACTCCGTGGTGGGCGGACCGAACCCGGGCGGCGGCCGACCGTGGGCCCGTCCCGCGGCGAGTCGGTCGAGCGACGGGTGGATCGTCGCCGGTGCAGTGGTGGCGTTGCTCGTCCTGTGGATGGCAGCGACGGTGGTCTTCGCCGGGCTGACCTCGATGGGCGCCGGTCCACAGAGATCGATCCCGCTGCCCGCGCCCACGTCGACCGCGTTCGACCCAACGGACCTGGGGCGCCCGGACGAGCAGCGGCCGAACCTGCACGCGTGGGATGCCGAGCCCGTCGTCGGTACCTCTTGGACCGCCACCTATGGGGTGTGGGTCTGTGACCGCTTCATCGAGCCGTTCCCGGAGCAGACCAGCAACGACGCCGGGATCAGCACCCTCGGCAACGGCGAGCTGCTCATCGCACCGCGCGACGAGCTCGCCACCGGCGAGCGGGCGACCCTGGCCGTGTTCACCGACTCGATCGGGCTCGAGGTCCGACCCGGCGGGCTGACGCTCCCCGACGGCACCACCGTGGACGACTGCGGTGGCGCACCCGCCACCACGTCCGTGGTCCTGTTCGACCCCGGTCCGTGGGACGCAGCGACGGCACCGTTCGTCGCGACGGCGCCGGCCGATGCCCGCTTCTACCAGGACGGGCAGGGCATGACGATCGCCCTCCTACCCGCCGACGCCGATCCGGCGACGATGGCCGACGCCTTGACCCCGCCGGGCTGGTCGCGCCCGACGCCCGGCGCCACGACGCCAACGACCACGGCGGCACGTCCGTCCCTCGTCAACGCGCTCGTCGGCAGCGAGCTGCTCAGGGCGTCGATCGAGGGTGAGGACCTCGGATCGACGGAGATCGAGACGGAGCTCGGGCTCGAGGGCACGGGCGTCGGTGCCGGCGCGACCGAGAGCGCACGCGGGACGGGCACGGGGCTGATCGTTTCCGACCTGGACTTCGTCGCCCTTCGGTTCGATTCGGCCGCGGCGGCGCAGGCGGCGGCCGACCACATACGATCCGCCGCCGGTCCGAACGTCGTCGTACCCTCGCACGAGCAGGGCTTCGCCTACACGCCCGAGGGAGCCGACGGACCCATGCACCTCGTGGTCTGGGCCGACGACACGCTCATCACGTACCAACTCGGCGCTCCGCTCGAGGGCGACCTGCTCGACGCCGTCGCGGTCGAGCTGCGCATCCAGGTCGGTGAGGTGGCGCGATGAGGCGGCACATGACCGTTCGGTGGTTGGCGCCAGGGCTCGCCATCGCCCTCGTCTCGGCGCTCGTCGCCGCCGGCACTCCCGGCGCGGCCCAGGACGACATCGTGCCCGGACGGACGGTGCACGAGCGCCTCGCCTACGGGATCTACACGTGCGACGAGTTCCAGGAGCCGATCGACGACCGACTCGGCGCTCGCACGATCCACACACACGGGGACGGCCTGATCCACATCCACCCTGAGGCCGACACGGCG
>CAZYKR010000228.1:4902-5393 GCA_964648005.1 uncultured Iamiaceae bacterium | reverse complement strand
GCGCACCGACCTCGACCTCGCCGCCTTCGCCGAGCAAGCGGGCATCGACCGGACCGAGACCGGGGTCGCCACCGAGGACGGCTTCGCCTGGGAGACCTGCGCCGGCAGACCCGCCGAGGTCGTCGTCCTGCGCTGGTCGTCCGACGCCCTCGACTCGCCACCGACCGTGCTGCGCCAGCCCTGGGATCAGATCGACCTGCTCGACGGCGGCGACGTGGTCACCATCGCCGTGCTCCCCGCCGGTACCGATCCGAGTGCCAGCACCGATCAACGGTACGTCCCGCCGTGGGTCGAGCACCTCGACGACGAGACCGGCATCGGCACCGAACCGATCCCGTACAACGACCAGTCCGAGGAGGCCTATGCCTCGTACGAGTATCTGCTCGACGAGTTCGACGGGTCCTCGGGAGTCCTGGCATCGATCGATGACGCGTCCGAGCTCGACCGACAGCTGGCCACCATCGGCTTCCAGGGCGCCGGCGACAGCCTGA
>CAZYKR010000228.1:0-4892 GCA_964648005.1 uncultured Iamiaceae bacterium | reverse complement strand
ACGTCGTGCGCGGCGCCGTGACCGACGTCGACATGCGCGAGCTCGCCGACCTCCCGTTCGTGACGCACCTGATGCTCGTCGAACTGTCGACCACCACCGAGGCGCGCCGCCTCCTCGACGCCATCGGCGGGCCAGTCGAGCAACAGCTCACGCCGCCGTCGCATGCTTCGCGGGTGCCGGAGTTGGCGATGGTGCGGCGACGAGACGATGCCGGCCGAGTGGTGACCACCGCCGCCGTGCAGAACGGTCCCCGCCTCGGGATCTCCAGCGCGCTCGGCGATGCCGACGAAGACCTCCTCGAGGCCCTGGTCCTCAACGCCACCTTTGGTTCCGACCAGGTGGTCAACCCGGCGGCCGACATCGAGTCGCTCCTCGACGACCCCGACGCCTGGCCACCCTGGGCCGAGGACGAACGAGGGCCGACGCGTTTGCCGCGGCTGGGTGACTGGTGGGACGCCCCCTACCAGGTCGTGATCTGCGGCGAGGTCCTGGACCCGTTCCCGGCATCGGACGCCGGCCACGGCATCAACAGCGACGGTGCGGGGCGCATCGAGATCAGCCCACGGGTACCCGAGGCCACCGGGGCCGGTGCCACCCTCGCCTTGTTCGGCGACGCCGTCGGGCTGGAGGAGGTCGACGGCGGGTTCGAGCTGCCGACCGGCGAACAGGTCACCTCCTGCGACGGGGAACCGGCCCAACGCGTCGTGGTCACCCAGCAGCGGGTCTACAAGGATGCACACCTCGCCGACGTGGCGGGCTACGACCTGACCGGCGGCGTGACCATTGCGCTGATGCCCGCCGACGTTGACCTCGACGAGGCCGACCTCGATCCGCCGGAGGACATCTCGAGCACTGGGGATCGCCTGCCGACCGGAGCATTGGAAGCCGCGCTCCAACCGGACCCGACGGCCTCCACGTTCCCCCGGCTCCTCCATCCGAACGACGCGATCAGCCAGTTGGGGTCGAGCCACCACGTCCTCGGGCGCTCGATCCCGCCTCGCGTCACCATCGACGACTTCCTGGCTGATCTCGAGCTTCCGCCCGATGTCGCCTGGCGCGATGTGCTGGCACGGTCTCGCCGAACGACCTCCTCCGTCTCCCCGAGCACGTCGCTGCTCGGGGAGAGCGGGTTGGCACTGCTGCACCTCGTCGACGACGACGATGCTGCCCAGGTCGCGGACGCGCTCGCCTCGGCGTACGGCCCACCCATCGATCCGAGCTCGATGGGCATCCCGGCAGACGACGCCGACCATGCGGTGCGCGTGGCGGAACGGACCGAAGGTGGTCAGGTCGACACCGTCGTCGTGGTCCGCATCGGGCGGGACGTGGCCGTCGTGATCACCGACGACCCGGCGGACCCGCCGGTCGTCCAACGCGCCGTCCTGCTCGGTGCCTACAGCTGCCACGAGCTGTCCCGCCTCTAACCGGCTCCCGGCTCCGGCTCCCGGCTCCCGGCTCTCCCGGAAGGAGGAGCGGCCGCTACACCGAGCGCAGGTGCAGCGCCTTGGGTTGGGTGAAGGCACGGATGCCGTGGGTCGACAGGGTGAGACCGACGCCGGAATGGCCCCGGCCCGACCACGGCAGCCGGGGGCTGACGCGGTCGCAGCAATTCCAGTAGGCCGAACCCGCGTCGACTCGGGCCAGGAGCGCCTGCGCGCGGTCGAAGTCGGTGGTGTACACCCCGGCGGTCAGGCCGTACTCGGTGTCGTTCATGGCGGCGATGGCCTCGTCGTCGTCGCGCACCACCTGGATGCCGATGATCGGGCCGAAGCTCTCGTCGCGCATCACCAGCATCGACCCGTCGACGTCGGTCAGCACCGTCGGCTCGAACCAGGATCCGGGACGGTCGACCCGGTGGCCGCCGACGCGCACCGACGCCCCCTTGGCGAGGGCATCGTCGATCTGCGCCTCCAGCACCGCCACCTGCTCGGGACGGGTCAGCGGGCCGAGGTACGTCGCCTCGTCGGCCGGGTCGCCGGCGACGAAGCTGCGCACCGTGTCGACGAAGTGGGCGACGAAGTCGTCGGCGACGGCCTCGTGCACGTAGATGCGCTCGACGGAGCAGCACGACTGCCCGGCGTTGTAGAAGGCGCCGTCGGCCAGCGACTCGGCGGCGGCGCGCACGTCCACGTCGTCGGCGACGTAGGTCGGGTCCTTGCCGCCGAGCTCGAGCTGCAGGCGGGCCAGCGACGGCGCCACCGTCTCGGCGATCCGACGTCCGGTGGCGTACGAGCCGGTGAAGAACACGCCGTCGACGGGCTCGGCCAGCAGCGCCGCGCCGACGTCGCCACGACCCTGCAGCACGATGAACACGTCGTCGGGCACGCCCGCGGCGTGCAGCAGCCGCCCGATGGCGGCGCCGGTGCCGGGGCAGAGCTCGGACGGCTTGTAGAGGACGGCGTTGCCGCACGCCAGCGCCGGCGCGAAGACGTTGACGCCGACGAACCAGGGGTAGTTCCACGCAGAGATGTTGGCGACGACGCCGAGGGGCTCGTGGCGGATGATCTCGCGCAGGCCGTCGGCCGGGTCGTCGAGCACGACGTCGTCGGCCAGGACCGCAGCGGTGTGCTCCAGCACGAACTCGACCCGCGCCAGCGTGCCGCGCACCTCGTTGCGAGCCTGGGTGATCGGCTTGCCGGTCTCGGCGGTCAGGATGGCGGCGAGGCCGTCGACATCGGCGGCGACCAGATCGCGGAAGCGCTCGAGCACGGCCAGCCGGTCGGCCAGCGGCGTCGCCGCCCATCCCGGCTGCGCCGCCCGGGCCGCCTGCGCCGCGTCGGCGACGTCAGCGGCGGACGCCGTGGGCACCTGGGCGATGCGCTCCCCCGTCGCCGGGCTGACGACATCGAGCAGCGGGCCGGAGGCGTACGGCGGTGCAGTGGTGTCGGTCATCGGGTGCTGCTCCGGGATCGTGCGGCATGGAGGAACTCGGCGAGGATCGGGTCGTTGTCGAGCATCGTGCCGTCGTCGACGCCCTCGAAGAACTCGGGGTGCCACTGCACGCCGACGACGTACCGGCCGCCGTCGAGCGTCTCTTGGTGGCGCACGACCTCGACCACCCCGTCGTCGGCGGAGGTGGCTTCGACGACCAACCCGTCGCCCACGTCCTTGATGCCCTGGTGGTGGACCGAGTTGACCAACACCGTGCCCGGCGCCTGCGGGTACAGGCGGGCGAACCCGGAGCCAGCGACGACGTCGACCTCGTGCAGGTTGCGGTCGTAGACGTCGGCGTCACGGTGGACCCGCTCGGTGACGCCCTGGGCGACGAGGTCCTGGTACAGCGTCCCGCCGAAGGCGACGTTGAGCACCTGATGGCCCCGGCAGATGCCGAGCACCGGCTTGCCGGCGGCGTGGAACGCTCGAACGAGCTCGATCTCGTAGCGGTCGCGGATCTCGTCGCCCTCCCACTCGGGGCGCAGCGGCTCCTCGCCGTAGGTGCGGGGGCAGACGTCGGCGCCGCCGTGCAGCAGCAACCCGTCGAGGTCGGCCACGACGTCGTCGAGGGTGAGCGGACCGTCGGGCCGCACCGTCGGGATCAGGTAGGCGATGGCGCCGCCGGACTGCACCCAGAACGCCATCGACTGCTCGAGGTACAGCAGCGTCTTGCCCTTGAAGATGGGGCGCTGGTCGTCGGGGTGGAAGAAGCAGGCGCTGATGCCGATGCGCGGTGGGCGCGCGGACGCGGCGGCGTCGCTCACAGCGCCTGCTCGAAGATGGCGACGAAGTCGGCCTCGGTGCAATCGCGCGGGCCGTTGGGCCAGCAGGCGTCGGCGATGGCCAGCGCGGCGAGCTCGCCGACTCGATCGCCGCCCACGCCGGCCGCCTCGAGCCCGGCGGGCACGCCAACGGTGGCCTTCAGCTCGGCGAGCCACTGCAGGAACCCGCCGGGGCTGGTGTCGTCGAGCCCGACCGTCACGGCCATGGTGGCGAACCGCTCGGGCACCGTCTCGACGTTGAACGCCAGCGCGTGGTCGATCATCACGCCGTTAGCGAGGCCGTGGTGCATGTCGACGGCGGTGCCGAGTGCGTGGGCGCAGCTGTGCACCAGGCCGAGGCCTTTTTGGAAGGCGATCGCCCCCATCATCGAGGACAGCAACATGGCGCCGCGGGCGTCGAGGTCGGTCGGCTCGGCCACCGCTTGGGCCAGGTTGGCGGCGCCGAGACGCAGCCCTTCGAGGGCGATGCCGTCACAGATCGGGTGATAGTGGCGAGCGAGGTACGCCTCGATGTTGTGCGTCAGCGCGTCGAGCCCGGTGGCGGCGGTGATGTGCGGCGGTAGGCCGACGGTGAGGGCCGGGTCGGCGAGGACGACCTTGGCCAGCAGGTGGGGCGAGAAGACGATGCGCTTGATGTGGGCGTCGTCGGCGATGACGGCCGAGCGCCCGACCTCGCTGCCGGTGCCGGCGGTCGTCGGGACGGCGACGAAGTACGGGATGCGGTCCTCGATGGGGCGGGCACCAGGGACCTCGTCCTCGTAGTCGAACAGGTCGCCGTCGTGGGTGGCCATCAAACCGATCGCCTTGGCGACATCGAGCGCGGCGCCGCCCCCCACCCCGATGATCGAATCTGCGCCGTGGTAGTGGTACGCGTCCACCCCGGCGCCGACCTGGGCGACCACCGGATTGCCCACCACACCGTCGAAGGTGGCGCAGTTGATGTCGGCGGCGTCGAGCCGCTCGACGATGGCGGCGAAGATCGGCAACGGCGACACGCCGACGTCGGTGACCAGCAGCGGCCGCGACACGCCGGCGCGCGCCAGCACGTCGGGGAGCTCGTCGACCGCGCCGGCGCCGAAGCGGATCGTCGTCGGGAAGCTGAACGTGGAGAGATCGGCCGTCACGACCGCCGATTCTGCCAGCGCACCACACGAACCAGCGAGCCGGCGTCAGCCG
>CAZYKR010000227.1:0-7216 GCA_964648005.1 uncultured Iamiaceae bacterium | reverse complement strand
CGGGTTCGTCCTCGGTGACGCCTTCGTCGATCGCTCGCTGCTCGACGGGGACTTCGATGAGCTGTTCTTGCGTCCGCTGGTCGACGACCCCGTGCGCCGGGCGGCGTCGATGCGGGTGCTGCGCAGCTTCTCGGCGCGCTACGTCCACGAGTTGGCGGCGCTGCACCGGCGCATCGACGTGCCGGTGCAGTTGGTGTGGGGTGCCGAGGACAAGTTCTTCCCGGTGGCGTGGGCGCGACAGATGGTCGACACGTTCGCTGACGCCCGCCTCGCGGTGATCGACGACGCCGGGCTGTTCTCGCACGAGGAACGACCGGCCGAGGCGGCCGAAGCCCTGTTGCCCGTCCTCGTCGGCGCTGACTGAGGCGTCGAGACCGGACGGCGAGCAATCGACTGCGCGTTTGTACGCGCCGGCCGCGTACAAGCGCGCAACCGCCTCCTCGTGCTGAGGTTCCTGTGGTGCCTAACCGCGCATGCGCGGCTGGACACCACAAGAAGGGCGGCGTTCAGTCTCGGAAGCCCTTGCCGGCGAGGATCTTCGGGGCGTACTTCTCCACCCGTGCCTCGCGGGTGGATGCCTGCTTGGCGCCGGCGATCTGCAGGTTGTACTCACGCTGACGCCCTGGGGTGAGGTCTTCGAACGCGGCCTTGAACGCGGCGTCGGTGTCGATGCGGTACTGGAGCTCGGCGCAGAGCTCGGGCGGGGGCGCGGGCGCCACCTGCAGTCCGGCCTCCTCGACGTCGACGGCCTCGGCGACGTACGCCGCGATCGTGTCGGCCAGCCGACGCACGTCGTCGACCGAGGTGAGCTCGATCCGCTTGGCGGCGCGTGAGTTCGGGCCCTGATCGACGAGCACGCCGTCGGGGTCCTCGAGCAGCGATCCCTTGAAGAACATCACCGCCAGGAAGCCCTTCATCTCCTGGAGGATGGCGATGTTGGCCTTGCCGTGGCTGTAGCAGGGCTTGCCCCATTTGATGGCCTCGCTCAGCCCGGCCCCGAGCAGGATCGGCCGTACGGCAGCCAACTCGTCGGGCCACTTCGTGGACCGGTCGATGTAGGCATCCACCTTCGGATCAGTGCTGGCTCCCATGTCGGCTCCTGTTCTCGGCGATGTGATCGTACGGTCAGCGCTCGAGCGGCGCAGTCGCTCCGGGCGGTGGGCGAGGTGCCGCAACGCAACGCCGTGCCTACCCGATGGTGGGTGCGGCGTCATCGCCGGCGCGTGGCCACGCCGGCCACGATCGGCACGCGTTGCTGCAGTGGTACCGTAGCCAGATGGGTAGGGGTGCTCGTCCAACCATCAGGACGCCGGGGCGTTCGACGACGATGGCGACGTCGGCAGGGGCGATCGTGGCGGTGTTCGCCGTGGTGGTGGGTGTGCTCGCCCTGGTGGCGACGCCGGCCGGGGCGCTCAGCGCCTTGCACGGGACGGTCACCGGCGCCGGCGACGTGCCGCTGCCCGGCATCGAGGTGCGAGCCTACGACGCGGTCTACGGCACCCTGCGGGCGACCGCAGTGACCGCCGGCGACGGCACCTACGCCCAACCGTTGCCCGCCGGTTCGTACCGGCTCCAGTTCCACGATCCGTCCGGGACCTACGCCGACGAGTTCTTCGACGATGTCGCCGACTGGGTGTCGTCGTCGGTTGCCGTCGTCCCGGAGTCGGGCGACGTCCAGGCGGACGCAACGCTGTTGCTGGCGCACGGCGGGGTGGCGGGCACGGTCACGTTGGCCGGCTCCGGGGCGCCGCTGCCGGGCATCACGGTGGAGGTGCTCAACGCCGTCGGGTGGGTGCTGGCGGACGCCGTCACCGCGCCCGATGGGACGTTCGTCGTCGCCGATGTGCCGGTGGGCACCGTCACGGTCCGCTATCGCGACCCCTCGGGCACCTACGCCACCCGCTACTTCGACGGTGCCGACACCCGCGGTGCTGCGACGCCGGTGACGGTGACCGGCGGCGCCACGGCCACGGCCGACCAGGCGTTGGCGCCCGGTGGCTCGCTGGCGGGGACCGTGCGGATGGGAACCCTCCCGGCGCCGGGCATCCTCGTCGGTGCGTTCAGCGCCGGCGACCTCGCGCTCGCCGGCCTGGCGGCCACGGCGGCGGACGGCACGTGGACGATCGCCGGCCTGGCTGACGGCGACTACCTCGTGCTGTATCTCGACCCGGCAATGCTGGGGCCCACACCAGAGCAGTCGCTGCGCCCCGTCGTCGCCCCCGACATCGATCTGCTGAGCGTCGGGCTGGCCCCCGCGTTGGAGGCGGCAACGCCGTACGCAGTCGGCGGCGGTGCGACCACGAGCCTGGGGATGGCGCCGCTCGTTGGCGACGACTGCCCGCCCGGTGGCTTCGTCGAGTGGTCGTACCACACCAACACCGACTTCTCCGGCGCCGACCTGCGGGGATGCACCATGGTGCGGGTGCGCTTCGGCGGTTCCGACTTCTCCGATGCCGACCTGTCCGGCGCCGACCTCACCGGGGCGAACCTGACCGGCATCGATGCCACGGGCGCAACATTCGACGGGGCGACGATCACCTCGAGCAACTGGACGGGCGCCGCCGGCGTCACGGCAGCGCAGCTCACCGCCACCTCGCCGATCTGGACGGGCCTGGCGCTGCCGCCCGTCGACCTGTCCGGGGTGGACTTCAGCGAACGCGGCTACGCGATGGCGTACCTGTGGGCCCCCGGGGCGCAGCTCGCCGAAGCCGATTTGACGGGGGTGCAGCTCGGCGCGGCGAACCTCATCGGCGCCGACCTGCAGGGCGCCACGTTGGTGGCCACGCCGATGGCCGGCGCAAACGTGTCCGGGGCTCATATCTCGGGCTCGACCATCGTCAAGATGCCGTCGCCGTATCCGCCCTACGTCACCGGCGGACTGTCCCGGGATCAACTGTTGAGCGCCGACCCCGACTGGTCCGATGCACAGCTCAGCCTGCCGGGCGTGAACCTCGACGGCATGGACTTCGCCGGAGGCGGTTTCGACCTGCGGGGTGTTGCCCTCGGCGCCATGAGCGTCAAGACGGCGAACTTCGCCGGGATGGACCTCACCGGTGCATCGTTCCCCGCCACCAACGGACAGGATGCGAGCTTCGCCGGCGCCGACCTGACCGGCGCGGCGTTCGCCGGCAACGCTTCGGTGAGCGGCACCAGCTTCGTCAGTGCAGACCTCACGGGGGCGAACCTGACTGGTGCGTCGCTGGCGGCGACGCGGCTCCACGACAGCGACCTCACCGGCGCGGACCTGACCGGAGCGAACCTCGCCGGGGCGATGCTCTGTCGAGCCGAAGGGCTCACGGTGCCCCAGGTGCTGGCGGCGTCGCACGACTGGACGAACACCTGCCTGTCGAGCACCGGCCTGGACTTGAGCGGGATGGACTTCGTGGCCGGCGGGTTCAGCCTCGCCAGGGCGAACCTGAGCGACCTGAACATGCACGGCGCGGTGTTCACCGGCCTGGACCTGACGCTGACGACGATCGCCGGCGCCGACCTGTCGGATGCGGTCGGGCTCACGGGCGCCCAGGTGAAGAGCGCCAGCGGCGACTGGCAGGGCACCGACCTGAGCGGCAACAACCTCTACCTCGGCGGCATCGACTTCTCGGTGACCGGCCGATGGCTCGCCGGAGCGAACCTCAGCGGCGCCAACCTGTGGCTGTCGACGTTCAACGCCAAGGACATGACGGGCACCGATCTCACGGGCACCGTGCTCTACAACACCCGCTTCCTCAACACGAAGCTGACCGGTGCGCAGCTCGGTGGGACCGACCTCCGGTTGGCCCGCTTCGACGGCGCCACGGGCACGCCGTCGGGCGGCGCCACGGCGACCTACGGCACGACGACGTGCCCCGACCTGACCGTGGTCAACGCGCCAGCGACCTGCGTGGGACACGGCTTCGGCGCCTGAGCAGACTCGTCGGCGCACATCGTGCCGGGTGGCGACCCGTGGTCAGCCCCCGACCTGATCGTCGATCCAGTCGAGGAAGCGACGGTTGGCGAGGGACCGGTTGAGCATCTCGCAGTGCATGCCGGCGCCCTCGGCGGCGGTGAAGTGCATCCGGGTCTTGGGCCCGGGGAGGCCGTCGAAGAGGGCATCGGTATCCGTGGAGGCGCGATCGCCCTCGGCGGAGGCGACGAGGATGGGCGTCGTGACCTGAGCCAGCAGCTCGGGTGTGAGCGTCCAGCGCATCAGCTCGGTGACGAGCTCCTGCAAGGTCGACGCGCCGTTCGTCCAGAACGCCCGTTTGTGCAGCGACCAGTTCAGGTTGCGGTCCGACGTGATGATCGCCATGGCGCCGTCGGCGAAGTCCGGGTCGAGGGCGGGCAGGTTCGCCTCCTGCTCCGGTGTGAGCCCCATCATGCGGAACCCGGTCACGAGCTTGGCGCCGATCGACAGCTGACCGGGGTCGGCCACGAGGGCGGCGAAGCGGTGCTCGAAGGCCCCGACTCGTACGACCATGTAGCCACCCATGCTCCACGGTTGGAAGACGAGCCGGTCGGCGTCCACGCCGTCGATGCCGATGATGTGGTCGACCGCCGGCGTGATCACCGCCTCCCAGTCGTGTCGCAGGGGGAGTCCCTCGTCGATGAGCGGCTTGCCCTGACCCGGTCCGTCGACCAGCACCACGTGGTAGTCGCGCTCGAGTGCGGCCACGCCCATGCCCAGGAAGTTCTCGACGCAGGTGGAGTCCCAGCCGCCCCCGACGACGATCGTGGGCAGCGTGGCGTCGGGGCGGCGCGGGTTGCGCACGAGCCAGCCGGGCAGGTGCGTCGACTCGTAAGGGATGGCGAGCGCCTCACCGGGCACGTCGCGCAGGGCCATGTGCTGTGCGAAGGCGTCCATCTGGCGGTGGAGGCCGTTGACCAGGCGAGGGTCGACCGGCGTGCCGAACAGCACGTGGTTGGCGGTGCCGAGGTAGGCAGCGGCGCGCAGGTACCCGGCGCAGGCCGACGCACGGTGTCCGGCCGTCGCCGCGGCGTCGGCCTCGGCGATCAGGCGATCGGCGTAGCCGGCGAAGGCGTCGAAGAACGAGTCGTCGTCGCCGGGCGTCACCTCCGTGGCGAGCTGCAGCACCTCGCCCACGTCGCCACCGCCGTAGGGGGCGAAGCCCAGGATCCACTCGGCGAAGCTCTCGTGCAGGGGGTCGTCGAAGATCGGCACCGGTGCGCTCCCGTCGCTCGTCCGTGGCGTCAGCGGGGCAGGCTACGGCACGGCAGAATCGGCGGATGCTCGAACCGATGGCCCAGCGCTACGTCCGTCCCGATTGGGTGCGGCGCTGCAACCTCATGGCGGCCGCGGCCGGGGGAGCGGCGGCGGTCGTGCCGCTGCGGGCGGATGACCTCCTGGCGTCGGCCGCCACGTCGCTCGGCATCGAGTCCGGCGACACGGGCGCCTTCACGCTCGACGGCGTCGACGGCGACTGGGAGGACCGGTTCCGACGGCTGGTCGCCGCCGTCGACGACTCGCCGTTGCACGTCGTCGGTCGGATGCTGACGCGCGAGGAGTTGCTGCGGGGCCTACGGACCCGGGCGCTGCTGGCCCGCAACCTCGCCGACCACCCCGAGGTGCGTGACGAGCCGATCGAGGCGCCGATCGTCGTCACCGGCCCGGCGCGCTCGGGCACGACGATCCTGTTCGAGCTGCTGGCGTTGGACCCCGACGTGCGCTCGCCCATCGCCGCCGACGTGCTGCACCCCGTGCCGCCGCCGGGCGTCGGGCGCGGCGACGTGCTGGCCATGACCGAGTGCGAGCAGGAGTTGTGGGCCGACGTGCAGCCCGAGTTCGCCGCCATCCACGAGCTGCGCTCGGACCTGCCGGTCGAGTGCATCACGCTGTCGCTGCCGTCGTTCGCCGGGAACCACTGGTCGATGGTGCTCGGCGGGCTCGGCGACTGGGTGCCCGACGTCGAGGCCGATCTGGCACTGCACCGCCTCGTGTTGCAGACCGTCCAGCACGGGCACCAGCCGGCGACGTGGATCCTCAAGACGCCCGGCTACCTGCTCATGCTCGACGATCTGCTCGCCGCCTATCCCGACGCCCGCATCATCCAGACGCATCGGGATCCGGCCAAGACGATGCCATCCACCGTCTCGACGACGGCGATGGTCCAGTGGCTGCGCACCGACGAGGTCGACCTCGATGGCCTGGCGGCGCTGATCGGCGCTGTCTTCACCGATGCCCTCGCCACGGTGGCGCGCCGGCGGGCCGAAGGGTCGATCCCGGGCGTCTTCGGCGACGTGCGCTTCGCCGACCTGATGGCCGACCCGGTGGCGGCGATCGCCGGTGCCTACGCCCAGATCGGTCGGCCGCTCACCGATGCCCACGCCGCCGCCATCGTCGCCTATGTGCGGGACAAGCCGCGTGGCAAGCACGGCACCCACAGCTACACGGCGGCCGAGTGGGGCTTCGACCTCGACGCAGCGCGCAGCCAGCTCGCCGACTACCTCACCGCCTTTGCCGTGCCACTCGAAGCGTGAACCGACCGTTGGCAAGCGGGTCGTGCCAGTCGGCGGTTGCCGTCAGCCCTTGACGTAGGAGAACTTCTCGGCGACCTTGCCGTCGCGCACGCGGAACACGTCAACGCCGCGGACGTGGCCGTCGCCCCAGTCGTAGCGCCACAACTGCACGACCCGGTCACCGGCATCGAAGGTCTCCTCGGCCGTGAACGTCGCGGCGGTGTCGGCGAAGATCGGCGCCCAGGCGGCGCGGATGGCCTCGGCGCCGACGCACCGGGTGCCGTCGGGCGCGGGGCCCGTGGCATCGAAGACGCAGTCGTCGGTGAGCATGGCCAGGCAGCCGTCGAGGTCGTGGGCGGCCCACCGCTCGCCGAAGGCATCCACCGTGTCACGTGCGCTCGTCATGGGGCTGCACCGTACCGGCATCGGCGCCCCCGGGTCGGGGGTCGCAATCGAGTGTGCAGATGCGGTGCGTAGGTGACGCGATCTGCACACTCGTTCGAGTCAGGGCCCTGCCGCGGCGGGATTGCCGCACCGGTTGGCGCTGGGGTCGAGTGGGACGGGCGGCCAGACGCCGGCTGCAGCTGCGGGTGGGCTCAGCCGGTGAAGGCTGGGGTGACGGCGGGGACCGGCGTGATGGTGCTGGTCGTGGTGCTCGACGGCGTGGGCGTCCGGCAGGGGGTGAAGGCGATGCCCGAGGGACCGCCCGCAGTGCCGATCGTCGTCGGGTCGACCGTGCGGGTGGCGACGTCGATGGTCGAGA
>CAZYKR010000226.1:0-7271 GCA_964648005.1 uncultured Iamiaceae bacterium | reverse complement strand
CCGGGTTGCAGCGGCGCGATCGACAAGAACGCCACGCACCGCTCGTC
The DNA here is from genome assembly GCA_964648005.1 of uncultured Iamiaceae bacterium. Classification (GTDB taxonomy): domain Bacteria; phylum Actinomycetota; class Acidimicrobiia; order Acidimicrobiales; family Acidimicrobilacustridaceae; genus JAGQTE01. Next base: position 7,224 of record CAZYKR010000226.1, on the reverse strand, counting down.
ACGGTGCACGAACCGCCCGGGGAGCTCACCATCGATGATCTTCGTGAAGACGCTGGCCATGAGGCCATGGTAGGACCCCTAACATCGACGCCATGGAGGACGTGGAGGCGGCACCGACGCGCCGCACCGGCGAGGACCGCATCCTCACCGTCCCCAACGTCATCACCGTCGGCCGCCTCGCCTTCCTGCCCGCCTACGTCTGGCTCCTGGCCCAGGACAACCTCGCCGCCGCGGCGGCGCTGCTCGCCGTGCTCGGCGCCACCGACTGGTGTGACGGCTACGTCGCCCGTCACTTCAACCAGGTCTCCAACCTCGGCAGGCTCATCGACCCCACGGCCGACCGCATCCTGTTCTTCGTCGGCATCGGCGGCATCATCTGGGTCGACGGCGCCCCGCAGTGGTTCTCGATCATCGTGCTGGCGCGCGAGATCATCGTCGCCGGCATCACGGTGACCCTGCTGGCGCTCGGCGCCAAGCCCGTCGAGGTCACGTGGTTCGGCAAAGCGGGAACGTTCGCCCTCATGTTCGCCTTCCCCCTCTTCCTCGCCGGCTCCAGTGACATCCTCGGCCACGAGATCTTCTGGGCGCTCGGCTGGCTCGCCGGCCTCCCCGGCCTGGTCCTGTCGTTCTACGCCTGGTATCGCTACCTGCCGGTGTGGCGCGACGCATTGGCAGACGCCCGATTGGCAAAGGAGCCCGCATGAAGGCCGTGATCATGGCCGGAGGCGAAGGCACCCGCCTGCGCCCCCTCACCTCGAACGCCCCCAAGCCGATGCTGCCGCTGGTCAACCGGCCGATGATGGAGCATGTCATCGACCTGCTCAAGCGCCACGACATCACCGAGATCGTCGTCACGGTCGCCTTCATGGCCAACGCCATCGAGACCTACTTCGGCGACGGGTCCGAGTTCGGTGTGTCCATCACCTACGCCCGCGAGGAGTCGCCGCTGGGCACGGCCGGTTCGGTGCGCAACGCCGCCGACCAGCTGACCGAGCGCTTCCTCGTCATCTCTGGCGACGTGCTCACCGACGTCGACCTCGGCCAGATCATCGCCTTCCACGAGGCCAACGGCGCCCTGGCGACCATCGGGCTCGCCCACGTCGACAACCCGCTCGAGTTCGGCATCGTGATCACGACCGAGGATGGTCGCATCGAGCGCTTCCTGGAGAAGCCGACCTGGGGCCAGGTCTTCTCCGACGCCATCAACACCGGCATCTTCGTGCTCGAGCCCGAAGTCTTCGACTGGATCGCCCCCGACCGCCAGGTCGACTTCTCCGGTGAGGTCTTCCCGGCGTTGCTCGACGCCGGCAAGCCCCTCTACGGCTGTGTCACCGAGGGCTACTGGGAGGACGTCGGCACGCTCGAGGCCTACCTCGCCGCCCACCAGGACATCCTCGACGGCAAGGTGACCGTCACCGTCGGCGGCTTCGACATCGGCGGTGGCATCTGGATGGGGGAGGGGGCCGACGTGCACCCCGACGCCGTCATCGAAGGCCCGGCGGTGATCGGCGACAACTGCCGCCTCGAGGGTGGCGCCCGCGTCGGGCCGTACGCCGTGCTCGGCCTGTCGACCCGCGTCCGCGCCGACGCCGCGGTCGAGCGCACGGTCGTGCACGACAACACCTACATCGGCAGCGGCGTGCGCCTGCGGGGCACGTTGGTCGGCCGCAGCTGCGACCTGCGCTCCGGCGCCCGCTGCGACGAAGGTGTCGTCCTGGGTGACCAGTGCTTCGTCGGCGAAGACGCCGTGCTCGCCAGCGGCGTGAAGGTGTACCCCTTCAAGACCATCGAGTCCGGCGCCATCGTCAACGACTCGCTGGTGTGGGAGTCGCGCGGCGCACGCACCCTGTTCGGCCGCACCGGCGTCACCGGGCTCTCGAACGTCGACATCACCCCCGAGTTCGCCACCAAGGTCGCCATGGCCTACGGGACGACGCTCAAGAAGGGCACCACGGTCGTCACGTCGCGCGACTCGAGCCGCTCGGCGCGCATGCTGAAGCGCTCGATGATGGCGGGACTCAACGCCGCCGGCATCGACGTGGAGGACCTCGAGGTCGGCTCCGTCCCGGTGACCCGCTTCATCGTGCGCCGGCCGGCCGTGTCTGGCGGCATCACGGTCCGCCTCGACCCACACGACCCGCAGAGCGTGACGATCCGCTTCTTCGACGGCGACGGCCTCGACATCACCGAGGACACACAGCGCAAGATCGAGCGCCAGTTCAGCCGTGAGGACTACCGGCGAGTGTTCCCGGGCGAGATCGGCGACATCGGGTTCGCCCCGCGGGCGCTCGAGCACTACGCCACGGCGCTCGAAGGCACCGTCGACGTCGAGCGGATCCGCTCGGCCGGCTTCAAGGTCGTCATCGACTACGCCTACGGCTCGACCTCGTTCTCCATGCCGAACGTGCTCGCCAAGCTCGGTCTCGAGGCACTGGCCGTCAACCCGTTCGTCTCGACCGCCGGACTGCTCGGGCGCCCCGAGCTCGACCAGCACGCTGCGGACGTCGCCGAGCTCGTGCGGGCGTCGCGCAGCCAGCTGGGCGCCGTCATCGACCCAGGCGGCGAGCAGATCCTGCTGATCGACAACACCGGGCACGTGCTCACCCACTTCGAGGCCCAGCTCGCCTTCTTGACGTTGATCGACGGGGCGCTCGACGGCGACCGCGTGGTGCTGCCGGTCAACAGCTCGGCCGCCGCCATCGCCCTCGTCGAGGCTGCGGGTCACGACGTCGAGCTGTCGAAGCTGTCGAACCCGGCACTGATGGAGGCGGCGATGGCACCGGGCGTCGGCTTCGGCGCCAACGCCGACGGCGGCTTCATCTTCCCGAGGTTCCTGCCGGCCTTCGACGCCGCCGCGGCCTTCGTGAACATGCTCGATCTGCTGGCGCACCACGAGACGACGCTCGCCGAGGTGGTGGTCGGCCTGCCCCGGGTACATCAGCACCATGCCTCGGTCGTCACGCCATGGGACCAGAAGGGCACGGTGATGCGCAGCCTCATGGAGCTGGCCAAGGGGCACGACGTCGACCTGATCGACGGGGTGAAGATCCACCACGACGGCGGCTGGGCCCTGGCGTTGCCCGATCCCGAGGAGCCCATCACGCACGTCTGGGCCGAGGCGGCGAGCGACGTCGATGCACGCCGTCTGGCCGAGGAGTACGTGAGGCGCATCCGTCAGCTGCTGCGCTAGGTTTCGCACCCATGGAGATCCCCGCCGACCTGCGGTACGCGACCGACCACGAGTGGGCTCGCGTGACCGACGGAACCGCCCGCATCGGCATCACGGACTACGCCCAGGACGCCCTGGGCGACGTGGTGTACCTCGAGATCCCCGAGGTGGGCGCCTCGGTCACCGCCAGCGACAAGATCTCCGAGGTCGAGTCGACCAAGTCCGTCTCGGACATCTACGCGCCGCTGTCGGGAACGATCACCGCCGTCAACCCCGCCCTGGAGGAGCAGCCGGAGCTGGTCAACAGCGACCCCTACGGCGAGGGTTGGATCTGCGAGATCGAGCTCTCGGACGCCTCGGAGGTCGACGGCCTGCTCGACGCCGACGGCTACCGGGCACTCACCGAGAGTTGACGGCGGGCGGTTCGGGACGGTGGCTGACGTCTTCTGCAACAACTGCGGGCACAAGAACCCTCTCGGGTCCAACTTCTGCTCGTCGTGCGGCGCCGTCCTCGAGACCCACACGCCCGACTCGACGACGATCACCTTCCACCCCACGCTGCCGAGTGACCCGATCGACGACGAGGTGTCCGTCCCGCTCGACGACCTTCCCGATTCGGGTGTGCTGGTCGTCAAGCGTGGTCCCAAGGCCGGCAGCCGCTTCCCGCTGGACCGCGACGTGACGACGGCGGGACGCCACCCGGACAGCGACATCTTCCTCGACGACGTGACCGTCAGCCGCCGCCACGCGGCCTTCGAGCTCCGCGGTGGGGGCTGCACGGTGCGCGATGCCGGCTCGCTCAACGGCACCTACGTCAACCGGGAGCGCATCGACGAGCGTCGGCTCGAACCCGGCGACGAGGTGCAGATCGGCAAATTCAAGCTCGTCTACCTGGTGGGCACCGACTGATGAGCGACGGGAGCACCGAAACTGTGGGAGACGCCGAGCACCTGTCGATCGGCGAGGTGTTGCACCTGCTCCAGCAGGACTACCCGGACGTCACGATCTCGAAGATCAGGTTCCTCGAGAGCCAGGGCCTCATCGATCCCGAGCGCACGCCGTCGGGCTACCGGAAGTTCTACGACGCCGACATCGAGCGTCTACGCTGGATCCTCCAACAACAGCGTGAGCACTTCCTGCCCCTGCGAGTCATCAAGGACCGCCTCGAATCGGCCCCGCCACCCCCGCCGCCACCACCCCCGCCACCGCCACCAGTTGCGACGACACCCGTCGCCGACGCGCCGGAGGCGCCGGCGGTCCGATCGTCGCTCACCGCCGCCGACGACCCGGAACAGCGCTGGACGGTCGATCAGGTGGCCAAGCTGGCGGGGCTGAGCCACCGGCAGCTCGGGGAGCTCGAGCGCTACGGGCTCGTGGTCGGCGAGTCGGTCGACGGCACGATGCAGTACGGCCCCGATGCCGTCGAGGTCGCCGGCCTGTGCAAAGCGTTCATCGACACCGGCGTCGAGCCGAGGCATCTGCGGATGTTCAAGCTCACGGCCGAACGTGAGGCAGCCTTCTTGGATCAGCTCCTGCTGCCGCACGCCCGGCGCAAGGGGCGAGCCGCCCTGCGGGACGCGCTCGAGGAGCTGGAGACGCTCGCGGCCCATGGCGAGCGGATCCGTATGCTGATGTTGCGCGAAGAGTTCCGCGACGACATCGACCGCATCAACTGAGGTTCCCCATGGTGGAGATGGAGCTCATCGGCATCCGGACCGAGGTGCCGACGCAGGTCCCGATCGTGCTGCTGCGCGAGCTGACCGCCACGCGCCGCGTCCTGCCGATCTTCATCGGGGGCGCCGAAGCCATCGCCATCGCCTTCGCACTCGAGGGCCGTGAGACGGAGCGACCGCTCACGCACGACCTGTTCGTCGACACCATCGAAGCCCTCGGCGGGCAGCTCGAGCGGGTGGAGGTCACCAACCTCGTCGACAGCACCTTCTTCGCCGAGCTCCACCTGCGGATCGACGGACACGCCGTCGTCGTCTCGGCCCGACCGTCGGACAGCATCGCCCTCGCCGTGCGGGTCGGTTGCCCGATCTTCGCCGCCGAGCCGGTGCTCGACGCCGCCGGAACCGTGCTCGAGCTCGACGACGAGGACGGCGACGGCGAGCCCAGCGAAGAGGTCGTCGAGGAGTTCCGGAAGTTCATCGACAACGTGAACCCGGAGGACTTCCAGTCGTGAGCCGGGTCCCGGCGTGAACCCGCGCCCGCCGGGCCGCCGCCGACCTCAGCGCAACGGTGGGAGCTGGCTGGCGTCGGACGCCGACCCGCGGTATCGGCTCGCCGCCGGCGTGGTGATGATCGCCGCCGTGGTGACGGTGGGGACCGTCGGCTACATGGTGCTCGGGCTGGGCTTCGTCGACGCGCTGTACCAAGCGGTGGAGACGGTGTCGACCGTGGGCTTCGGCGACATCGAACGCACCGATGCGCCCGCCAAGGTGTTCACGATCGTGCTGATCCTCGGTGGGGTGGCGATCGTGCTGTACACCCTCACCCTCGTCCTCGAGACCGTGCTCGAAGGACGACTCACCGACCAGTTGTGGAGAGCCCGCATGCGCAAGGACATCGACGCCCTCACCGACCATGTGATCGTCGCCGGGTGTGGCCGGCTCGGCCGGGTCGTGGCCGAGTACGTGGCGGCCGACGGCCGTGACGTCGTCGCCATCGACGTCGACCTCGAACGGCTCGAGGAGACGGAGCTCCTGTTCGTCGACGGCGACGCCACCTCCGAGGCCGTGCTCGAGCGCGCCGGCATCGACCGGGCGTCGACGTTGGTCACGGCGCTCGCCACCGACGCCGACAACGTGTACCTGACGCTTGCCGGCCGCGCCCGGCGCGCCGACCTGTTCATCATCGCCCGCGCCCGGATGGACGAGGCCGAGCAGCGCCTGGTGCAGGCCGGCGCCGACCGCATCATCAACCCGCAGGCGATCGGCGGTCGTCGCGCCGGCGCGCTGGCCCTGCAACCGCACGTCGCCGAGTTCGTCGACGTGGTCATGCACGACGACTCGCTCGAGTTCCGCCTGGAGGAGCTCGAGGTGCCGGTGACGTCGGTCGTCGCCGGGCAGAGCATCCGCGACGCACACCTGCGCGATCGCACGGGCGCCCTGGTGCTGGCCATGCGTCGGCCCGATGGCAGCTTCATCACGAACCCCGCGCCCGAGACGTCGATCGAGGCCGGACACGTCCTCATCGTGATCGGCACGCCCGACCAGTTGCGGTCGCTCGGGGAGCTCCTCCAACCCTGAAGCAGCACTTGACCATTGACGGGGTGGGGGCCGGTCGTTACCCTGCACCAGCCATCACACCGGCGTAGTTCGACCGGTGTAACCCTCGACTTCCTGTCGAGGGTGAGGCCGAGGGTAGGAGGACGCTCCCATGGCTACCGAAGCGGGTTACAGCGGCAGCAGCGCTGCCGAGATCGTCGGCATCACCTACCGCCAGCTCGACTACTGGGCGCGCACCGATCTGGTGCGGCCGTCGCTCGAAGATGCCCGGGGGAGCGGCACACGCCGGCGCTACTCCTACCGGGACCTGCTCGAGCTCAAGGTCATCAAGAAGCTGCTCGACGCCGGGCTCAAGCTCGAGACCGTCCGTTCGGTCTTCGCCTACATGAAGGACAACCTGGGCGAGGACGTCACCACGGCGAACCTGGTGATCGACGGCAACAAGACCGTGCTCATCCGCAAGGACGCCGAGCTGATCGATCTGGTCAAGCGCGGCCAGGGCGTGCTGAACATCCTGCCCCTGGCCAGCGTCAAGGACGAGGTCGATGCCGGCATCGTGGACCTGCCCGCCAACGTGTCGTCGCTGGCGCTCAAGCGCGAGGCCACCGGCACCCACGGGTGAACCATCCGCGCCCGCGGAATGAACCCGGTTCATACTATGAACATGGTTCATCTTCGGGTCGTTCCTGACGATCGGCGCGACCGCAACCGGGAGCGTCGACGGCGCGAGTTCCTCGACGCAGCAGGTCGGGTCATCGATCGCGAGGGCCTCGACGGCGTCACGATCAAGGCCATCGCCGAGGACCTCGATTGCGCGGTTGGCAC
>CAZYKR010000225.1:0-7351 GCA_964648005.1 uncultured Iamiaceae bacterium | reverse complement strand
GCCCCTGTGGGAGCGCGTGTGGGAGAGCCGACGGGCGCTGATGGCACCGCGCTCGTCGTACGCCATCGACCCCTTCCGCATCGTCGAGCGGCGCTTCACGCCGGACTACATCCCGCAGACCGAGACGCTGTTCACGCTGTCGAACGGGTTCCTCGGGGTGCGCGGGTCGGTCGAGGAGGTGCGCCCCGTCCACAGCCGCGCCTCGTTCATGAACGGGTTCCACGAGACGTGGCCGATCACCTACGGCGAGGAGGCGTTCGGCTTCGCCAAGGTCGGGCAGACCATCGTGCCGGTGCCCGACGGCACGCTGATCAAGCTCTACGTCGACGACGAGCCGTTCGAGGTGACCCGCGCCGAGGTGCTCGAGTGGGAGCGCGTCTTCGACATGCGTCGCGGCGTGCTCGAGCGCACCGTCGTGTGGCGGATGCCGACCGGCAAGCGGCTGCGGCTGCGGACGCGTCGTATCGTCTCCGCCGAGCACCGTCACCTCATGCTCAACGACTACGAGGTCGAGGTGCTCGACGAGCCGGCGCTGCTCACCATCAGCTCTGAGCTCGTCAACCACCGCCACGACGCCGGCGCCGCCACCGACGACCCCCGCCAGGCCCGGCGCTTCGAGGGCGACGTGCTCGTGCCCGTCGACTTCTCGCTCGACGAGGACCGGGCCGTGTTCAGCCTGCGCACGGCGCACAGCGGCATGACCGTCGCCGTCGGGATGCAGCACGAGGTGCGCAGCGTCGGCCACACCGAGCAGCGCCTCGAAGGCGCCGTCGACCACGCCCGGTTCGTGCTGCGCGTCGAGGCCGAGCCACAGCAGCCCGTCGCCATCACCAAGTACGTCTCGTACCACATGTCGGAGCGCACCGCCTCGGACGAGCTGTGTTTCCGCGTCGGGTTGACGCTCGACCGCGCCGTCCAGGTCGGTCGTGACACCATCGCCACGCAGCACGAGCAGCGCGTCGCCGAGTTCTGGGACGGCGCCGACGTCGTCGTCGAAGGCGCCCCCGAGCTGCAGCAAGCGATCCGCTTCAGCCTCTTCCAGGTCTTCCAGGCCTCGGCGCGGGCGGACAACCACGGCATCCCGGCCAAGGGCCTCACGGGCACCGGCTATGAGGGGCACTACTTCTGGGACACCGAGATCTACGTGCTCCCCATGCTCACGTACACGATGCCCAAGGTGGCCGAGAACGTGCTGCAGTTCCGCGCCCGCATGCTCGACGCCGCCCGCGAACGGGCCGGCCAGGTCGGCCACCGCGGCGCGCTGTACCCGTGGCGCACGATCGACGGGCGCGAGGCCTCCGCCTACTACGCCGCCGGGACGGCGCAGTACCACATCAACGCCGACATCATGTTCGGCCTGCAGAAGTACGTGCGGGCCACCGGCGACCTGCAGCTGCTCACGGGCAAGGGCGCCGAGATGCTCGTCGAGACCGCCCGGCTCTGGTACGACCTCGGCTTCTTCAGCGACCGCCGCGACGGCCGGTTCTGCATCAACGGGGTGACCGGACCCGACGAGTACACGACGGTCGTCAACAACAACCTGTATACGAACCTCATGGCGCGCGACAACCTCCTCGCCGCGTCCGACGTCGTCGGCTGGCTGCGCGAGCGGCACCCCGAGGAGTACGAGGTGCTGGTGCGCCGCACGCGCATGACGCCCGACGAGGAGGTGGCATGGCGCGAGGCCGGCCACCTCATGTACGTGCCCTTCGACGAGCAGGCGCAGGTGCACCTCCAAGACGACGACTTCCTCGAGCGCGAGGTGTGGGACTTCGCCGGTACGCCGCCCGACAAGTACCCGCTGCTGTTGCACTTCCACCCGCTCGAGATCTACCGGCACCAGGTCATCAAGCAGGCGGACGTGGTCCTGGCGACCTTCCTGCTGGGGTGGAACTTCACCCACGAGGAGAAGCGGCGCATCTTCGAGTACTACGACCCGCTGACCACGGGTGACTCGTCGTTGTCCGCCTGCATCCAGTCGGTGATGGCAGCCGAGCTCGGCCTGATGTCCAAGGCGTGCGAGTACTTCGCCGACGCCGTGCTGGTCGATCTCGTCGACCTGGCCGGCAACGTGCGTGACGGGCTGCACATCGCCTCGGCCGGCGGCGTGTGGGTGGCGCTCGTGTACGGCTTCGGTGGACTGCGCGACCACTGGGGCGATCTGCACTTCCAGCCCGTGATCCCCGACGGATGGACGCGTTTGTCGTTCCGCATCCGCCGACGCAACGCCGTCATCGAGGTCGACATCGCCGACGACGCCGTCACCTATCGCCTGCTCGACGGTCCCCAGACCGTCGTCTACCACTGGGATCAGCCGGTGCACCTCGAGGCCGGCAGCGCCGAGTCGCGACCCCATCCGAGCCGCGAGGACGTGCCGCGCCTGGCACCCGACGAGCTCGAGGCACCGCCCGCGATGTTCATCGCCTGATCTGCCGGGCGCGACCGCCCGGGTGCGACCCCCGCGGCTCAGCGAGCGTTGGCGTCGCGTACCACACGCAACAGGGCTTCGAGCTCGCCGCGCTGGCGCACGGTGAACAGGCGCCACAGATGCTCGTCGAGGTCGGCCAGGTGCTGCGGGATGACGGCCAGCACCACATCCATGCCCGACGCGGTGAGCTGGGCGAACGAGCCCCGCCGGTCCGACGGGCACATCGCGCGCTCGACGTAGCCGACCGACTCGAGGCGGTCGACGAGGCGCGTCAGGCCGCTGGGGGTGATCGAAGTCATGGCATTCGCCAGTTCGCTCATGCGCAGGCGGTGCTCAGGCGTGCGCGCCAGGCGCAGTAGCGCTTCGAACGCCTGGGTGGTGAGGCCCGCCGCCTCGATGCTGGGCACGGTCGTCCGCTCCAGCGCCGCCGCCGCCTCGAACAGCATCCCGGCGAGCGTGATCCGGTCGTCGTCCAAGTCGTCCACGGACGCGCGCACGGCTTGGTCGATGGGGGGGAGGAGTTCGGTCACGTTGCGAGCGTAGCAGCGGTAGTTGCATGCGCAATAACTTGCGGATACAGTTATTGCTGTAGCAAGTATCTACGAGAGGAGCTCCTCATGAGCGCAACCGCCATCGACACCGCCACCCTTCCCCAGGCCGGTACCTACGCCATCGACCCGAGCCACACGGACGTCGCCTTCGTCGCCAAGCACCTGATGGTGACCAAGGTGCGGGGTCGCTTCGCCGACTTCGACGGCACCGTGACCATCGCCCCGGAACCGCTCGACTCGTCGGTGGACGTCACGATCGACGCCGCCAGCATCGACAGCCGCTCCGCCGACCGGGACGGGCACCTCCGCTCTGCCGACTTCTTGAACGTCGAGCAGTTCCCCACCCTGCGGTTCGCCTCGACCGGCGTCCGGCACGTGGGCGACGACCGGTTCGCCGTCGACGGTGCGCTGACCATCAAGGACGTGACGCGTCCCGTGACCCTCGACATGGAGCTCGACGGCGTCGTCGGCGATCCGTGGGGTGGGACGCGCATGGCGTTCTCGGCCTCGACCGAGATCGACCGTGAGGACTGGGGTCTCACCTGGAACGTGGCGCTCGAGTCGGGCGGCGTCCTCGTGTCGAAGAAGGTCCGCATCGAGATCGAGGGGCAGGCGGTCCGCCAGACGGCGGAGTCCTGAACCCCCTCGCCACGGTCAGGTCGGCGGCGAGACGGCACGCAGCCGAGCGGTCGTCTCGTCGGCGAACTGCACCAAGGCCCCCGCCACGAATTGGTGCGGGTCGATGCTCTCGTTGCGCACCACCGGGGTCAGGTCCATCGCCAGCGCCGCCTGGTCGACGGCGTCGACGGCGCGGGGCTCGGCGAAGGTGGCGTTGGCGACGCGGCGACCCTCCGCCGCCAGGTCGTAGCGCTTGCCGGCACCGAGCTGGCTCGGGAACGCCGCCGCCAGGTCCCGGCCCAGCGCCGCGGCGTCCGACGTGTCGAGCACGACGCGGTGCTGGGCCGGGAGCCAGTCGAGGCTTCGCCACCCCTCGAGCCCGACGGCGCGCACCGGCCGATCGGGCATCGGCAACCGGCGCGCCGCCAGCACCGCCGCCAAGCCGACCGCCACGTGCGTGGCATGGGCATCGGCGAGATCGTGGGTCCACAGGTTCACGGCGCGGCAACGCCGCAGGATCGGCTCGAGCAGGTCGACCAGACCGGCAAGATCCTGGCGCGCCGACGCGCTCGACCAGCCGAGCTGGACGACAGCGCCGTAGCCACCGAGGTCGGCGGCCGCCACCTGCTCCTCCCGGCGGACCGCCACCAGCGCGTCGTCGTCGAGGCCCGCCGCGGTGCCGGCGCGGACGCTGCGCGCACCGTCGGTGCAGACGATCCCGCAGAACGACCGCCGTGGGTCGGCCACGCACGCCGCCACCCCGGGCAGCAGCACCAACTCCAGGTCGTCGGGGTGCGCCACGACGCCGACGTCGGTCGTGCGCGCCAACGCCTCGGCGACGGGCACGCCGTCCGGGACGTGGACGTCGAGCGTCGACAGGTCGACGGGCTCGGGGAGGGCGTCGTCGTGCAGATCGTCGGCCGTCACGGCACCGCAGGTTACGAGGGAGCGTCGCGCCCCGGCGGCCGCACACCACACTGGTGCCGATGCCCTCCGGCCGCTTCGCCCCCAGCCCCACCGGCGACCTGCACCTCGGCAACCTGCGCACCGCTCTGGTGGCCTGGCTGCGTGCCCGCACCACCGGCGGCACCTTCGCTGTGCGGATGGAGGACCTCGACACCGCCACGGCGCGACGCGACCTCGGCGCACGGCAGCTCGACCAGCTGCGCGCCATCGGCGTCGACTGGGACGGTCCGATCGTCTGGCAGTCCGACCGACGCCACGCCTACGACGCCGCCATCGCCTCCCTCGTCGATGCCGGGCTGACCTATCCCTGCTACTGCTCGCGCCGCGAGATCCGGGAAGCGGCCGCCGCGCCGCACGGCGCCATCCCCGGTGGCGCCTACCCGGGAACCTGCCGCTCGCTGACGCCGGACCAGCGCGCCGAACGCGAAACGGCAGGCCGGCCTCCGGCCGTGCGGCTGCGCGCCGACGGCGATGAGGTCACCTTCGACGATCTCGTCGTCGGCACCGTGACGGGCTCGGTCGACGACCTGGTCCTGCGGCGCAACGACGGCACGCCCGCCTACAACCTGGCCGTCGTCGTCGACGATGCGTGGCAGGCCATCGACGAGGTAGTGCGCGGCGACGATCTCCTCGACTCCACACCACGCCAGGTCCACCTGGCCGGCCTCCTCGGACTGCACGTCCCGCGCTATGCGCACGTTCCGCTGGTGCTGGGGCCGACCGGGGTCCGGCTGGCCAAGCGCGACGGCGCCGTCACCCTCGACGACCTGGCGGCGCAGGGCCAGGATGCCGGCGCCGTGCGGGCGCGCCTGGCCGTCAGCCTCGGGCTGGCCCGGCCGGGCGAGGAGCCGACGACGGCCGACCTGCTCGAGCGCTTCGACCTGGCGCACCTGCCCCGGTCCCCCTGGACGGTCGCCGCCGCCGACCTCTGACGCCGCCGAGCCCGATGCGCTCGGCAACGATGGCCAATCGATCAGGCGGTGGACCAGCGACCTAGGCTGCTGCAGGGCGAGCCGAAGCGCCTTCGGCTCGGAGCACGCGGGGGTGGGCATGAGCGAGACGGACGGCGACGCGCCGGAGGCCATCGAGCCACCGAGCAGCACGGCACCGGCGGCCGACGGTGCCGATCGGTCGACCGGCTGGGGGACGCAGGGCCCCTGGAGCAGCCCACCGACCGGCGACGCGCCACCCGGCGCAGCGCAACCGCCACCGGGCTACGGGCAACCGCCACCCGGGTACGGGCAACCGCCACCCGGGTACGGGCAACCGCCACCGGGCTACGGGCAACCGACACCCGGGTACGGGCAACCGCCACCGGGGTACGGGCAACCGCAGGCGGGCTACGGGTACGGCTACGGGATGGGCTACGGCTACGCCAGCCCGCCGCCGTTCGCCAAGCCTGCCAACAACCTCGTCAGCGCCATCCTCGCCACCGTGCTGTGCTGCTTGCCGCTCGGGGTCGTCGCCATCGTGTTCGCCGCCCAGGTGGACACGAAGTGGGCGAGCGGGGACTGGTACGGAGCGCAGGACTCGGCCAAGAAGGCCAAGCTCTTCGCCAACCTCTCCGTCGCCGGGGCCGTCGTCGGGATCGTGCTGTACATCTTCATCATCGCCATGACCGGGACCTCGACCCGCCGCTACTGAGGCGCAGCGCCACGGCCTGTCGTTGCTGGCTGGCTAGCCTCGCGCCGGCGGTGGCGCTGCCCGCGCCCACCGCAGCGATCTGACGGAGGCGACCTTGCGATCCACGCTGCGGCACGATCGGACCAGGCGCGCGCTGCTGGCGATGGCGCTCCTCGCCGGCGCGATGGTCGCGATCGGCGCGCAGGCGACCGGCGCCGCTCCGGCAGACCTGCCGCTCGGGCAGGTCATCGGCACCCTCACACCCGGCTCGACGCTGGTCGGCTGCGGTCAGGCGAACCAGGTCATCCAGGTGACCACCGACGCCCACCTCGACCCGTCGTGCACCTACACGAAAGGCCTCGAGATCACAGCGTCCGACGTGACGCTCGACTGCCAGGGCGCGGTCATCGAGTCGGCGCCAGACGCCGGAGGACGCGGCATCCTGCTCACCAGGCCGGTGGATGTGCCGCTGGCCAACGTGACGGTGCGCAACTGCATCGTGGGTGGCTTCCTCAACACCATGCGCGTCACGCGAGCGGGGTTCAAGACGCTGACACCGGACAACGCCTACGACAACACGACCAGCAACATCCTGATCGAGAACGTGGCGCTGCACGACTCGCGCGGCGTCGGGCTGTTCGTCGACGCCTACACGTCCGACATCACCATGCGCGACCTCACCGTGACCCGAGCCGGCAGCTCCGGCATCTACCTCGAAGCCGGCTCGCGCCAGAACCTCGTCGAGCGCGTCGTGTTCACCGGCAACGGTATCCGCGAGAACGGCCCCGACGGCCAGACGCTCCAGCTCGGCGGCGAGACCTATCGGTGGTGGGGCACCGGGCGTGAAGGCCTGTCGATCGACGGCTCACGGGACAACGTCGTACGGAACAACACCTTCGTCGACAACATGGCCGGCGGGATCTTCCTCTACAAGAACTGCGGCGAGTTCGTGAACGACGAGCCGGCCCAGCACTGGTCCCGCTGGACGCCCGCTTCGGGCAACCTCATCGAGGCCAACACGTTCACCGACGAGGACAACGGCGTGTGGGTCGCGTCCCGCGCCGCCGAGAACCAGCTGTTCATGGACTGCTCGGACACGCCGTACGTCAGTGACGCCATCACCCGCATCTACCGGGACCCGGCCACGGACAACACCGTTCGCAAC
>CAZYKR010000224.1:0-7362 GCA_964648005.1 uncultured Iamiaceae bacterium | reverse complement strand
GGGCAGCAGATCCCACCCGTGCTCGTAGGCGCCCGCCTCGAAGACCGCTTGGCGCGCCGCCGTCAAGGCGTCCGCCAACTCCGGCTGGTACGCCGTGGCGCACCACCACCCCGAACCTCCCATGGCCCGCTCCTCACTCGTAGGCGATGGACTCCAGGATGCCCAACTTGGCGGCGCGGTGCGCCGGGATGAGCGAGGCGAACAGCCCGACGAGCACGCCGAGCACGGCGATCAGCGCCAGCTCACGCCCGGGGAAGGTGAAGCCACCGCCATCGTCGGCGAGGATCACGATCGTCACCGCCCACGCCACGAACAGGCCGCACACCATCCCGACGACCGTGCCGACGACGCTGATCAGCACCGCCTCGATGCGGATGGTGGCCCGCACCTGGCTGCGCCCCATGCCGACCGCCCGCAGCAGGCCGAGCTCACGGGTGCGTTCGACCACGGCGAGCAGCAGCGTGTTCACGATGCCGAACACGGCGACGACGACCGCGATGGCCAGCAGACCGTTGACGGCCGAGATGATGGCGTTGAAGAAGTCCTTGAAGAACGAGGCGAAAGCGTTGCCGGGGAGCACCTCGACCGTGCTGTACGGCTCGATCAAGCGCTCGACCTCGGCCTGCACCTCGGGCACCTGGCCGGGCTCGACCTCGAGGGCCAGGTTGGCGGGGCGCAGGTCGGGCGCCGCCTCGCGCACGACGCTGGTGTCGACCGTGGCGATGGCGAACAGGTTGCTCTCGGTGAGCGCCCCGATCGTGAAGTCATGGCGGCTCCCGTCGGCGTAGACGACGGTGACCGTGTCTCCGAGGCTCAGCCCGCTGAACTCGGTGAACGCACCCATCAACGCCAGCTCGTTCGGACCCAGGTCGAGCGAGCCTTGGTCGACCTTGAGGTCGATCGCCGCGGCGTCGTCGGGCAGCGACACACCGGTCAGGAACATGGGGAGCGGCTCACCCGCCTCCGGACCGCCGAGCCCGCCGTCCTGACCGGGCTCCACCGGGATCTCGACGTTGGCGAACCCGAAGTACACGGGCGCGGCGCGGTTGACCCCCGGCACCGCGGCGATCTCGTCGATCAGCCCAGCGTCGAGCTCGGCGCTGGTCGTGCCGACGAGCAGGTCGGCGCCGCCGAACGACTCGATCTGCGCCACGGCCCAGTCACGGATGGCGCCACCGGCGGCCGTGGCGAACACCACGAGAAACACGCCGATGACGAGCGCGTTCGCCGTCGTGGCCGCTCGGCGGGGGCTGCGAGCCAGGTTCGCCGAGGCGATCGACGCCGTCGGACGGTTGCCGCGGCGGGCGAGGCGCTGCAACAGGGTCGACCACCCCGAGATGATCACCGGGCCCAACAGCACCGCCGCCAGGAACAGCAGGAAGGGACCCGGCGCCAGCATGAAGCCCTGCTTGGTGGCGACCGCCGCCAACATGCTCAGCACGCCGATGACGCCGAAGACCAGCCCGGCGAGCACCCGGGGTCGACTGGCCCGCTTGCCCTCGGCCGCGGTCGAGCGCATCGCCTCCATCGGGCTGATGCGCGCGGCGCGAAACGCCGGGATGAGCGAAGACACCAACGTCACGATCAGCCCCGAGAGCATCACCTGAATCACGCCGCCGACGCCGAGGGTCAGCGACACCTGATCGCTCGCACCGAGCGACAGCAGGCCGGGGAAGGCGGTTGCCACCACGAACACGACGGCGATGCCGAGCAGGTAGCCGATGACGCTGGCCACGATGCCGACGACGAGCGCCTCGAGCTGCACCGCCCGGCGCACCTGTCGCCCTTCGGCGCCGATGGCTCGCAGGAGGGCCAGCTCACGCTGGCGCTGCGTGACCACGATCGTGAACGTGTTGTAGACGATGAAGATCCCGACGAACAGCGCCACGTAGGCGAAGATCTGCAGCGCCGTGCCGATGGCGTCGGCGATGCCGGCGGCGTCACCGGCCTGCTGGGCGCGATACGCGTCACCGGTCAGCACCTGCAGCCGGACATCTTGGGGCTGCGCGTCGAGCTCGCGCTGCACAGCGGCCGCCACGGTGTCCGGCGAGGCGTCGGGCTCGGTGGTGGCGAGCACCGACGAGAAGCCCTCGGTGCCGCCGCTGAGCCAGCTGAAGGCATCGGCGTCGCTCACGACGATGTTCGGCTGCCCATCGCGGCGGGGCACCTCGCCGAAGCGCACGACGCCCACCACGGTCGCCTGCCGCTCCCCGACGGCGGTGGCGAGCGGCACCGACGCACCCACGCCCGAGCCACCGCTCCCGGTGCGCGCGCCGATCTCGGTCCCCGTCTCGGCATCGACGGCGACCTCACCCGTCGCCTCGGGGAACCGCCCGTCGACCACCTGGAAGGGGTTGAGCGCTTCGGGGGCGATCATCCGATACCCCATCGCGCGCAGCTTCGTCCCGCCGAGCACGGCCAGCGACCCGCTGAGCGTGCCGTCGGCCTCAGCGACGCCGTCGGTGGCGCGCACGGTCTCGAGTGCGCTCGGGCGCACGATGGGCTGCTGCAGCAGCGTGTCCTCGGCTGCCTGCGGATCGACCTGCACGGCGACGTCGACGTTGGCAAGCCCCGCCACCGTGTTGGCCTCGATGGTCGAGGCGACCGAGTCGCGCAGGATCAGGGCCGTGGCCAGGAACCCGGTTGCCACGATCACGGCGAGCATCGTCGCCACGAAGCGAACGGGGTGAGCCCGCAGGCCCCGCAGGGTGATCGTGCGCATCATGCCCGGTCGACGCTACCGCCCCGGCGGGACACCATCAGCCCGACGCCGCGCATCCCTCGGCGGCGCGGCGCAGCGGCGGATCGGGCGGCGAGGCGCCTCAGCGCAGGTCGTAGCGGTAGACGTTCGTGTCGCGCGCCACGAACCCGATGCGCTGATACAGCCGGTTGGCGGCCTCCCGGCTGGGACGGCTCGTCAGATCGACGGTGCGGGCGCCGACCGACCGGGCCAGGTCGAGCGCCGCCCGGTTGAGCGTTTCACCGACGCCCCGGCCGCGCGCCGCGCCGTCGACGACCACGTCTTCGATCCAGGCCCGCAGGCCCGTGGGGATGGGGAACACCGCCAGCGTGAGACTGCCGACGATGGCGTCGGGGTCAACGGGCACGGCGCCGCCGATCGAGGTCCCCGGCTCGATGGCCAACAGCAGCATGCTCGCCGGCGATGCCACGATCTCCTCGAGCGCTTCGGCACTCGGCGGCGGGTTCGACGACGACAGCTGCGGGGTCAGGCGCTCGAAGGCGGCCACCAGTGCCGTCGTGACCTCGAGCGCTTCGATGATCTCGGCGGGCGGGCCGGGGTCGTCGGGTGCCTCGGGCCGAGGCGGCGGGTCGGACGGGACGGCGGCAGGATCGGGCACGGGCTGGAGCCTAGCGATGGCTTGTTGCACGTCGATGACCCCCGGGCGCGCCGGTAGCGTGGGAGCACATGACCCGACCAGCACCTCGGCCGGCACCGCACGTCCGCTGGCATGGCGAGCCGCCGCCAGCGCGAGTGCTGCTCGCGGCGTTCGAGGGGTGGAACGACGCCGGCGACGCCGCGTCGCTGGCCCTCGCCCACCTCGATGACGCGTGGAGCGGGACGTCCTTCGCCGAGATCGACCCGGAAGAGTTCTACGACTTCTCGGCCACGCGCCCGCAGGTGCGCTTCGACGACGACGACCGGCGCGAGATCGTCTGGCCGACGAACCGGTGCTCGTTCGCCACGCCACACGGCACGTCGGACGCCACGACGGCCGACGACGCCGGTGTCGTGCTGCTGCGGGGGGTCGAGCCGCAGCTGCGCTGGCGGACGTTCTGCGATCAGGTGCTCGCCGTCGCCGAGGCGACGAATGTCGACCTCGTGCTGACCGTCGGCGCCCTGCTCGCCGAGGTGCCGCACAGCCGACCGGTGCCGGTGTTCGGCGCCGCCTACGAGGATGAGGTCGTCGAGCAGCTGGGCCTGCTGCCGTCACGCTACGAAGGGCCCACCGGCATCGTGGGCGTCCTCCACGCCGCCTGCGCCGACGCCGGGCTGCGTTCGGCGAGCCTGTGGGCCGCGGTGCCCTCGTACCTGCCGTCGGCGCCGTCGCCCAAGGCGGCGCTGGCGCTGGTGCGCAAGATCACCGACGTGCTCGAGGTCGGCGTCGACGGCACGGCGCTCGAGATCGCCACCGCCAACTACGAGCGGTCGGTCGACGCCGCGGCGCGTGATGACGACGACACCGCCGACTACATCGCCCAGCTGGAGCAGCGCTTCGACGAGGAGGGCAGCTCCCTCGACGCCGAGCCGACGCTCGCCGACGAGATCGAGGCCTTCCTGCGCGATCAGGACTGACCCGTTCTGGTAGTGGCGTTTCGACCGACGGGTGGCGTCCTCGAGGTCGGTCAGGTCGATGCCATCGGGGCGTGGCGCGGCCAGGGGCGCGCCTGCTCGAGCAACCGTGCCAGCCGCAGCACGACATCGTCCGCGTGACGGCGCCCGACGATCTGCAGGCCGATCGGCATGCCGTCCTGGCTGCTACCCACCGGCACCGAGCAGGCCGGGTTCCAGCACAGGTTGGCGAGCATCGTGAACGGCACGCTCATCGCACCGGCGGCGAGGCCGAACCGTTCGGTCAGGTCGACGCCGGCGATCACGTCGGGGGACGGGCCCTCGGCAGCGAAGGCAGGGATGGCGGTCGTCGGGGTGAGCAGCACGTCGACCTCGTCGAAGATGGCGGCCACCTCCTCCTCGAGCCGCAGCCGCCGCCGCATCCCCGGCACGATCGTGCGCAGCGGACGGTCGTAGGTGGCTTCGAGGCCCATCCGCACGTAGCTCGTCAGGTCGCCGAGGCGCGACGGGTAGTGCTGGTGCTCGTCGATCTCGAGCCACAGCGTCGCGGCGCCGGCCCCGAGCCACACCTTGACCGGATCGGTCAGCTCGACGCGGGCGTCGACGAGCGCGCCGGCTCCGGAGGCGGCGACGAGGTCGAGCGCGGCGGCGTGCGTCAGCTCGGCGACCACCGGGTCGACGACGGCGAAGCCGAGATCCACCGACCAGCCGATGCGCAGCCCGGACACGTCGAGCGTCTCGATGGCCGCCTCGTACGAGCCCGACGGGGGCGGGAGCGACACCCGGTCGCGGTCGTCGGGCCCGGCGGTGACGTCGAGGTGGCGCGCCGCGTCTCGCACGGTGGTGACCTCCACGCCGAACACGGCGGTCTGCGCCGGGTCGGCGGTGGGATGCGGGATCCGTCCGTAGCTCGGCTTCATCCCGACGAGCCCGGAGAACGCCGCGGGGATGCGCGTCGAGCCCCCGCCGTCCGACGCGGTCGCCATCGGCACCAGGCCGGCGCTCACCGCCGCCGCCGATCCGCCGGAGGACCCGCCGGGCGTGCGGCTCGTGTCCCAGGCGTTGCGCGTGACGCCGAAGGCCTTGGTCTTGGTGAACTGCAGCGTGCCGAACTCCGGCGCCGCCGTCTTGCCCACCATCACCGCGCCGGCGGCGCGCAGCCGGGCGAGGTGCACCGAGTCGGCGGCGACCGCCGGCCCACCGGCGTAGAGGAGCGAGCCGTGCGACGTCGGCATCCCGGCGCAGTCCTCGAGGTCCTTCACCCCGATCGGCACCCCGGCGAAGGGCCCCGGATCCTCGCCGCGCGCCACGGCGGCGTCGACGGCCGCCGCGGCCGCCCGGGCGCCGTCGACGTCGAGGTGGACGAAGGCGTTGAGCGCGTCGTTGTGGCGGTCGATGCCGGCCAGGCAGCGTTCGAGGAGCTCCACTGCCGAGCGCTCACCC
The DNA here is from genome assembly GCA_964648005.1 of uncultured Iamiaceae bacterium. Taxonomy (GTDB): domain Bacteria; phylum Actinomycetota; class Acidimicrobiia; order Acidimicrobiales; family Acidimicrobilacustridaceae; genus JAGQTE01. The sequence continues at coordinate 1,607 of CAZYKR010000224.1, read as the reverse complement.
GCGCGCACGGCGTCGGCCGCCTCGCACGCCGAGGGCATCGCCTCGACGGATGCCCCTCGACCCGAACCGGACGTGTCTTCTGCCGCCATTGCGCCTCCCGCCACGCGTGTCTGCTGAGGCTCGTCTTACCACGGCTCGAAGGGCCCAGCCCGGGGCGCGACGAGCGACCGCGCTCCTCAGGCCATCATGGCCGCCGTGTCGTCGCGCGCCGCCAGCAGCACCGTCGGTGGTGTCGTCGCGCTCGTGCTCGCCCTCGTCGTGTGCGCCGTCGCGGCGACGGGCACCCCCGCGGCGGCGCAGCAGGCCGGGCCGGACGAGGCCTCGCCGCTCGTCGTCACCGGTCCCGCGACGGTCGACGGCGTGCTCTCCGACATCGAGCGCGACGTCGGCGCCTCGACGGCGCTGTCGGACGGCAACCGCCTGTGGGCCTTCGGCGACTCCTACGGCGGCGGCTTCCACACCTCGACCGGCGCCGTCACCACCTCGGCCGCGCCCGACACGCTCGTCGAGCCGTTCGACGCCAACGGTGACCGCTACGAGCTGATCCCCCACACCGCCGACGAGGCGGCCTTCGACCGCGGGCTGCGCTTCCACGCCATCGACCCGACCCGCCTGGCCGACACGCGCGACGCCACCGGTGACCGCTGGCCCGTCGGACGGGCTGCCGGGCCGCTGACCCCCGCCGACGCCTTGTGGCTCGACCTCGACGCCCATCCGGCCCTGGCCGGCATGGTCGGGGGCGGCGCCGTCGTGCTCAACATCACGGGCGTCAACACCGTGACCGGCTCGACGTTCACCCATCTCTCCGTGGGCCAGGTCTTCACCACCTTCACCACTTCCACGCTCAACCTGGCGCCGGGCGAGGTCGCCGCCAACCTCACGACCCTGTCACTGGGATTGGGCGGCATCGTCGGCGTGCGCACGAACAGTGGCGCCACCCACGTCGTGGTGGACCTCCTCGGGTGGTACGACGCCGCGCACACGGTGGCAGGGGCGGGAAGTGGGACCACCCTGCAGGCGATCAGCCCCCAGCGCGCGATCGACACCGGCCATGCGGCGCCGCTGCGGGCCGGTCAGCCCCGGCTGGTGGCGATCGGTGGCGCGGCCGCTCCCGTCGGAGCGACCGCGGCCCTCGTCAACGTGACGGCCGACGCGCCGACCGCCGACACGCACCTGACGGTGTGGCCCGCGGGCACGGCTCCCCCGCCGACGTCCAACCTCAACCTCCCGGCCGGCACCACGCGGGCGAACCTGGCGGTGGTGCGGCTCGGCGCCGGCGGGGCCATCGCCATGAGCACGAGCAGCGGCGCCACCCGGGCCATCGTGGACGTCGTCGGCTGGTACGGCCCGGGCGCCACGGGTGACCTGGTGCCGGTCACCCCCATCCGTCTCCTCGACACCCGCCCGAGCGGCGCGCCGCTCACGACGGCAGGGCGGACGATCACCCTCGACCCGCACCACGTTCCGGCCGGGGCGCGGGCGGCACTGGTCAACCTGACCGCCGTCGGCGCGTCCGCCGGGATGCACCTCACCGCCTGGGCCGGCGGGCAGGCCCAGCCGCCGACGTCCAACCTCAACCTGCCCGCCGGCTCGACCCGTCCGAACCT
>CAZYKR010000223.1:0-7365 GCA_964648005.1 uncultured Iamiaceae bacterium | reverse complement strand
CGGATCGGATCAGCAGAAGTCGGTCGGGGTGCTCTCCGGCGGCGAGCGCAACCGCGTGCACCTGGCCAAGACCCTCAAGCGCGGCGGCAACGTGCTGCTGCTCGACGAGCCGACCAACGACCTCGACGTCGACACGCTCCGCGCGCTGGAAGAGGGCCTCGACGCCTTCCCGGGCTGCGCCGTGATCATCAGCCACGACCGCTGGTTCCTCGACCGCGTGGCGACGCACATCCTGGCGTTCGAAGGCGACTCGGCGGTGCGCTGGTTCGAGGGGAACTTCTCGGAGTACGAGGCCTTCCGGCGCAAGGAGCTCGGCGCCGACGCCGACCAGCCGCACCGCATCAAGTACAAGCCGCTCACCCGCTGAGCCCCGCTGCGATGTCTCCCCGCGCCGTCCGCTTCGCCGTCATCGGCGTGTGCGTCCTCGGCATCGCCGGCATGATCGTCGGCTCGATCCGAGACTCCAACGGCATGGCCGTGACCTTCGGGTTGGCCACGGCGGTGGCGGTCCTGTTCCTGATCGTGCTCACGGCGGTCGTCGGTCCGGACGCGTTCCGGCGCCGGGGCACCGACGAGTCGCCACCGCCGGCGCGGGCGGACGACGCAGTCGCCGCCGATGTGGAGGCGCGCATCGAGGCGCTGGCGGCGGAGGGCACCGACGAGACGGCGTTGCGCAAGCTGGTGGCGCGCGCCGTCGAGCTCGGCCGCTCCGAGCGCTGACGACCGATCGGGCGCGGCGCTCAGCCGGCGTCGAGGAGGGCGACGACGACCGCGGCCTGCGCCGCCGGATCACCGACGTCCGGCGTGAGGCGCAACTCGGGTGTCTCGGGCGCCTCGTAGGGGTCATCGATGCCCGTGAAGCCACGCAGCTCACCGGCGCGTGCCTTGGCGTAGAGGCCCTTGGGGTCGCGTTGCTCGCAGAGCTCGATCGGCGTGTCGATGAAGACCTCGATGAACCCGAGGCCGGCTGCGTCGTGCACGGCGCGGGCCCGTGCCCGCCCGGCGCGGTACGGGCTGATCAACGGCACGAGTGCGATCATGCCGGCATCGGCGAACAACCGCGCCACCTCCGCCACGCGTCGCACGTTCTCGTTGCGGTCCTCGGGCGAGAAGCCGAGGTCGCCGTTCAGCCCGTGCCGCAGGTTGTCGCCGTCGAGCAGGTAGGCGGCGCGACCGGCGGCGAGCAGCTGGCGCTCCACCTCGACCGCCACTGACGACTTGCCCGAACCCGACAGCCCGGTGAACCACACCGTGGTGCCCCCGAGGCGGTCGGCGCGCCAGCGTTCGTCCCGCCCGATGGCACCGGGGTGCCAGACGACGTTCGGGCTGCGCCCGCCGGCCTCGGCGTCGCTCACTGGGACGCGCCGAGGATCATCCCGGCGGCGACCGTGGTGTTGGTGGTCTCGTCGATGAGGATGAAGCTGCCCGTGTCGCGGTTGCGGCGGTAGTCATCGAAGAACAGCGGCGCCGTCGTGCGCAGCGTGACCCGACCGATCTCGTTCAACCCCAGCGCCGGGACGTCGTGGTCGCGGTGCAGCGTGTTGACGTCGAGGCGGTAGTGCATGCCCTGCACCATGGCGCGTGCCGAGCGGGTGGTGTGCTTGATCGTGTACTTCGCCCGCGGCGTGAGCTGCGTCTGCTCGCTCATCCAGCACACCATCGCCTCGATGTCCTGACCGGACTGCGGGCGGTTGTGCGGACGGCTGATCATGTCGCCGCGGCTGATGTCGATCTCGTCGGCCAGCCGCACCGTGACGGCCATCGGTGCGAAGGCCTCGTCGACGGGGCCGTCGGCGGTGTCGATCGCCTCGATGGTCGACGAGAAGCCCGACGGCAGCACGACGACCTCATCACCCGGCTTGAGCACACCGCCGGCCATCGTGCCGGCATAGCCGCGGTAGTCGTGATGGTCACCGCTCATCGGTCGGATGACGTACTGCACCGGGAACCGGGCGTCGATGAGGTTGCGGTCCGACGCGATGAAGACCTCTTCGAGGTGGTGCAGCAGCGGCGGGCCCTCGTACCACCCCATGTTGGCCGAACGGTGCACGACGTTGTCACCCTGCAGCGCCGAGATGGGCACGAAGGTGAGGTCGGTGATGTCGAGCTTGGTCGCCCAGCCGCGGAACTCTTCCTTGATGGCCTCGAAGGTGGCCTCGTCCCAGTCGACGAGGTCCATCTTGTTGACGCACACGACGAGGTGCGGCACGCGCAGCAACGACGCGATGAAGGCGTGCCGCCGCGACTGCTCGACGATGCCGTTGCGGGCGTCGACCAGGACGAGGGCGAGGTCGGCGGTGGAGCAGCCCGTGACCATGTTGCGGGTGTACTGGATGTGCCCCGGGGTGTCGGCGATGATGAACTTCCGCTTCGGGGTGGCGAAGTATCGGTAGGCGACGTCGATCGTGATGCCCTGCTCCCGCTCGGCCCGCAGACCATCGGTGAGCAGCGCCAGGTTCGTGTACTCGTCGCCGCGGTCGCGCGACGTGCGCTCGATCGACTCGAGCTGGTCCTCGAAGATGCCCTTCGAGTCGTAGAGCAGGCGACCGATGAGGGTCGATTTGCCGTCGTCGACCGAACCGGCCGTGGCGAAGCGCAGCAGCTCCATCAGAAGTACCCCTCCCGCTTGCGGTCCTCCATGCCGGCTTCGGAGATCCGATCGTCGGCGCGGGTGGCGCCGCGCTCGGTGATGCGCGTCGCCGCCGTCTCGGCGATCACCTGCTCGATCGTCGATGCCGACGACTCGACGGCACCGGTACAGGTGGCGTCGCCGATGGTGCGGAACCGCACGGTGGTCGTGAACAGCTCCTCGTCGTCGAGCAGCTCGATGAACGGCGTGAGCGCCAGCAGCATGCCGTCACGGCGGAACACCTCGCGCTCGTGGGCGTAGTAGATGTGCGGCAGCAGCACCTGTTCGGTCTCGATGTACTGCCAGATATCGAGCTCGGTCCAGTTCGACAGCGGGAAGACCCGGATGTGCTCGCCCTTGCGGTGGCGGCCGTTGTAGAGGCTCCACAGCTCGGGACGCTGGTTCTTGGGATCCCACTGCCCGAACTCGTCGCGGAACGAGTACACCCGCTCCTTTGCACGGGCCTTCTCCTCGTCGCGCCGGGCGCCGCCGAACACGGCGTCGAAGCCGTGCTCCTCGATGGCGTCGAGCAGCGTCACCGTCTGGAGCCGGTTGCGGCTGGCGCGCGGTCCGGTCTCCTCGACGACGCGGCCGGCGTCGATGCTCTCCTGGACGCTGGCGACGATGAGCCGCACGCCGAGCCGGTCGACGGTCTGGTCGCGGAACGCGATCACCTCGTCGAAGTTGTGGCCGGTGTCGACGTGCATGATCGGGAACGGTGGCTTGGCCGGCCAGAAGGCCTTCATGGCCACGTGCAGCATCACGCACGAGTCCTTGCCGCCGCTGAACAGGAGGCAGGGCCGCTCGAACTCGGCCGCGACCTCTCGGATGATGTGGATGGCCTCAGCCTCCAGCATCTTCAGATGGGAGAGTTCGTAGTCCATGGGTCGGCACAGCGTAGGGTACGAACGACCGAGACCCGAAATCCTGACTGAATTGGTCGGCATTCGGTCCCCGTCACGACCCACCATGGCCGACTCCACCGCCCCGGGCCTCGCGCCCGCCGAACCCGCCGACCACGCGCTGGCCACCGAGCTGGCCACCGCCGCCGGCGAGCTGCTGGTCGATCTCCGAGTCCGGCGCACCACCGAGGGTGTCACCGGGTCGATGCTCAAGGACGAGGGCGATCGCGCCGGCCACGAGTTCCTGATGGAGCGCTTCGCCGGTCGTCTGGCCGCCGGTGACGCCGTGCTGTCCGAGGAGGGCCGAGACGACCCGCGTCGCCTCGAGGTCGATCGGGTGTGGATCGTCGATCCGCTCGACGGGACGCGCGAGTTCGGCGAGCCGCCCCGGACCGACTGGGCGGTGCATGTCGCGCTCACGGTCGACGGCGTGCCGGCCGCCGGTGCCGTCGCCCTGCCGGCTCTGGGCATCACGCTCGGCACCTCGCCTGCACCACCGATGCCGGGACCGATCCCGTTCAAGCCGCGCGTGATCGTGTCGCGCTCGCGCCCGCCGGCCGCAGCCACGCACGTGGCGGAGGCACTCGGCGCCGACCTCGTGGAGCTCGGCTCCGCAGGAGCGAAGGCCATGGCGATCCTGCGGGGCGAGGCCGACGTCTACGTGCACGCGGGCGGGCAGTACGAGTGGGACTCCTGTGCCCCCGTCGCCGTGGCGCTCGCCGCCGGGCTGCACTGCAGTCGCATCGACGGATCGCCGCTGCGGTACAACCGCGTCGACGCCTACCTCCCCGACCTGCTGATCTGCCGACCGGAACTGGCGACGCCGTGCCTGGCGGCACTGGCCGACGCTCCGAGCTGATCGACCCGCCCATGGAGCTCAAGACCGTCCGGTGGGAGGTGGCCGACCGCGTCGGGACGCTCACGCTCGACCGCCCGCACCGTCTCAACGCCTGGACGGGCCGGATGCACACCGAGGTCCGGTCGGTGCTCGAGCAGGCCGAGGCCGACCCCGACGTGCGCGTCGTGATCATCACCGGTGCCGGCCGCGGCTTCTGCGCCGGGGCCGACGCCGCCGCACTCGACGGCCACGTCGCCCAGGGCGCCTACGACCCTGGCGTCGGACCGGAGCTGGCCATGCCGGGGTACGGCGTGCGCCGCGAGTTCGACCACAACTTCGCCTTCCTGTTCGGGTTGACGACCCCGGTGATCGCCGCCGTCAACGGCCCGGCTGCCGGTGTGGGGTTCGTGCTGGCCTGCTACTGCGACCTGCGCTTCGCCGCGGCGGGCGCCAAGTTCACGACGTCGCACGGCCGACTGCACCTGCCGGCCGAGTACGGCTTGTCCTGGCTCCTGCCCCGGCTCATCGGTTCGGGCCGGGCGATGGACCTGCTGCTGTCGAGCCGCGTGGTGTTGGCCGAGGAGGCCGAGGCCATGGGCCTGGTCAACCGGGTCGTCCCCGGCGAGGCGCTGCTCGACGAGGTGCGGGACTACGCCCGCGTGCTGGCACACGAGATCTCCCCCGGCTCGCTCGCCGCCACCAAGCGCCAGGTCTACGTCGACTGGCACCGTGACGTCGGGTCGGCGGTCGCCGAGGCGGAGGAGCGGATGGAGCGGATGATGACCGAGGCGCCGTTCGCCGAGGGCGTCGCCGCGCTCAACGACAAGCGCCCACCAGCGTTCTAGACGTCGTCGCCGTCGCCGAGCTCGGCGAGGACCTCGGCGGTGTGCTCCCCCACCGCCGGCACCGGCCCGGGCGACGGGAGGGTCGGCCCGCGAAAGGTGACCGGGCTGGCGACGGCACGGTGCGCCGGCCCCCACGCCCCGCCGGGCACGTCGACGAAGGCACCCGCCGCCTCGGCCTGCGGGTCCTCCCACACCTCGGCGGGGTCGTTGACCGGGGCCCACCAGACATCGTGGGCATCGAGCCGGGCGACGAGGTCGGCGAAGTCGAGGGTGGCGAACGCCGCGTCGAGTGCCGCCACGACGTCGGCGCTGGCCTTGCGCCGGCCCCGGGCGGTGGCGAAGCGATCGTCGTCGAGCCACTCCGCATGGCCCAGAGCGCGCGCCAGGTTCGGGAAGTGCCGATCGGACTCGACGCCGAGCAGCCAGAACCACTGCCCATCTCGGGCGACGTAGCAGTTCACCATGGGGTTGATCTCGTCCTGGCGCGGCACCGCGGGCAGCAGCTTGCCGAAGCGCGCCTGGATGCCGAGGTCCCACCCGAGGCAGTAGATCCCGGTGCGCAGCAGCGACGTCTCGACGACGCAGCCCTCGCCGGTGCGCTCGCGCTCGAGCAGGGCTCCCAGGATGCCGGCCAGCGTCGTCACCCCGGTGACGTGGTCGCCGAAGCCACCGCGGATCGCCGGCGGCGGCGCGCCCGGCGGCACGAGCGTCGCCGCCACACCCGAGCGGGCCCAGAAGCCCCCGACGTCGTAGCCGGCGCGATGCGCGTCGGGTCCGCTGGTGCCGTAGCCGGTGACCTGCGCGTAGACCAGGCGAGGGTGGCGCGCCCGCAGCTCCTCGGCACCGAGCCCGAGGCGTGCCACCGCCTCGGGCCGGAGGTTGGTCAGGAACACGTCCGCCGACGCCACGAGGCGCGCCATCGTCGCCCGGCCCTCGTCGGTGCCCAGGTCGAGCGCAACGGAGCGCTTCGAGCGGTTGTCCAGATCGAACGGCGGCGACTCGGGCTGGCCGTGACCGGCGATGAGGTTGAAGACCCGCCGCATCGGGTCGCCGTCCGGCGCCTCGACCTTGATCACGTCGGCGCCCCAGTCGGCGAGGATCCCTCCGGCGCTCGGGCCGGCGACCCACAGCCCGAGCTCCACGACGCGGATGTCATCGAGCACGGCGCCACCCTAGGGTGCAGGCATGCGCGGGGTCGGGAGCAGCCGTCGGATCGTGGCCGTCACGGCCCTGCTCGCCGTCTCGGTCCTCGGCATCGCCTGCAGCGCGGGCGATCCGCCGACGGCGGCCGCCGATGCTCCGAGCGGCGCCGCGGTGACAGGCACCACCGTCGAGCGCACCTACCAGTTCCGCACCTGGGACGAGACGTTCGTCGACACGAGCCGGCCCACGCCCGCCGGTGCAGGCACGCCGGAGCTGCCCGAACGCACGCTGGTCACCACCATCCGCCTCCCACAAGGCGAGCAGCCGTTCCCGCTCATCGTGTTCAGCCATGGGCTCGTCGGCCACCCGCGGGTGTTCTCCGAGCTGTTCGACCGGTGGGCCGCCGCCGGCTACGCCGTCGCAGCACCGACGTTCCCCCTCACCAACCGCGACGCCCCCGGCGCCGTGGCCAACTGGTCCGATCTCGCCAACCAGCCGGGCGACGTGTCGTTCGTGCTCGACCAGATCCTCGCCGCCAACGACGACCCGGCGAGCCCGCTGTTCGGGCGGATCGACACCGACCGACTGGGCGCCGCCGGGCTCTCCCTCGGCGGCGCCACCACCTATGGCGTCGTGTTCAACGACTGCTGTCGAGACGAGCGGTTCACCTCTGCCATGGTGCTGGCGGGTGCCACCCTGGCGGTGTCGGGCGACCCCCTGCGCCTCGACGGCCACGTGCCGCTGCTGATCGTGCACGGCACCGCCGACGCCTCGCTGCCCTTCGCCGGCGCCCACGACACGTTCGTCGCTGCCGACCCGCCCGTGTGGTTCGTGTCGGTCATCGGCGGCAGCCACGCCCCGCCCTTCGAGGACGACGACACCCCCTACGACGAGGCCGTCGAGCGGTTCACGACCGCGTGGTGGGACGCCACGCTCGGGGGCGTCCCGGACGGGTTCGAGCGGTTCGCCGACGCAGCGGCGGTCGACGGCCTCACCGAGGTCGAGGTG
>CAZYKR010000222.1:0-7396 GCA_964648005.1 uncultured Iamiaceae bacterium | reverse complement strand
TGGTCGCGCCGTTCGCCGTCGCCGGCGCGGTGTGGGTGCGCCGGCAGCGCCGGCCCCTCAGCCCGCTGCTGGCGCCGATGATCGTGCCGGTCCTGATCGTCGCCGTGCTGATCCCGTTGCCCCGGTTCCGGGTCGGGTTCGACGTCATGCTGGCCGTCCTCGGCGGCATCGCCGTCATGTGGGCGTGGACGGCGTGGCAGGCGCGGCGGGCTACCGACGTCGGCTCCGGCGAGCGCGACGATGCGACGCCCGAACCGTCCGCCGTGTGACATCCGTCCTACTTGACTGATCGGTCAAGCAGCACCGCCCGGGATTGGCTATCGTTCGGCCCCGGTTCGCCGGCTTCGGCTCGGCGGGCCGTCGCTCGGCCCTGCAGGGGGGCACGGCAGTGAGGCGGCACCGCAGCCGCAGGAAGAAATGGAGTCCATCGTGGCCGACAAGTACCCGTTCCTGTCCGATGAGTGGATCGCCGCGGCGAAGCAGATCCAGGAGGAGATGCCCGCCCCCGACAGCCCGCCGGCGCACACGGTGGCGATGAACCTCGAGATCACCGAGGCCCCCTTCAAGGGCGACGGCGAGAAGATCGAGGCGTTCATGGACACCTCGAGCGGCGAGATGAAGCTCGACCTCGGCAAGCTCGACACCCCCGACCTCACGGTCACCGTCGACTACGCCACGGCCAAGGCCATCTTCATCGACCAGAACCCGCAGGCGGGCATGCAGGCCTTCATGGCCGGCAAGATCAAGGTCCAGGGCGACATGACCAAGATGATGGCCATGCAGCAGGGCACCCCGGATCCCGCCGCCCAGGCCGTCGCGGCCAAGATCGCCGAGATCACCGAGTAGGACGCGCCGCTCGGTCCACCGGACCGACGAGTCGTTGCCGACGGGGGCGCCACCGAGGCGCCCCCGTCGCGCGTCCGGGCTCAGGTGGCGGCGAGCACGTCGGGTGCCGGCACCTCCGCCGGCCTGCGGTGCGAGTTGTGCACGAACAGCGCCGCCGCCACGCCGAGCACGGCGCCGACGGCACCGACCAGGTAGCCGGCGTGGTACGCCGCGGCCGGGTCGGCCGGGTCGGTGAGGCTCTGCTGCACCGTGACCATCACCTGGGTACCCACCACGACGCCGATCTGGCTCACCATCTGCTGCGCGCCACCGATCACGCCGAGGTCCACCTCGGCGACGGCGTTGGCGACGGCGGCGGTCATCGCCGGGGCCGCCGTGCCCATGCCCAAGCCTGACAGCATCAAGGCCACGACGATGAACCACTCGCCCGTCGACGGCCCCACCGTGGCGAAGGCCAGCATCGACGCCGCGATGGCGCCTGCGCCGACGATGCCGTTGATCCGCTCGCCGATGCGGGTGGCCAGGTACCCCGCCACCGGGCCGGCGATGGCGAACACCAACGGCCGGGCGATGGACACCACGCCGATCTTCGCCTCGCCGAAGCCCAGCACGTCGCGCAGCAGGAACGGGGTGAGGAAGAACCCGCCCATGTAGGCGAAGTTCATGAAGAACTGGTTGGCGAACGGGAAGGCGACATTGCGCTCGCGGAAGTACCGCATCGGGATGAGCTGATGGACGATCCGCCGCTCATACGCCACGAAGGTCCCGAGCAGCACCGGGGCGGCGAGGAACCCGGCCACCACCGCCGGCGACGACCAGCCGAGCTCCGGCCCGCGGTTGAGGGCGATGACGAAGGCCGCCGCGCCGCCGGCGAGCAGCAACGCCCCGACGACGTCGAAGCGCACGTCGCGGCGTCGCTCCGTCTCGGGGAACACGATGGCGCACACCACGACGGTGATGGCAGCGAGGGGCACGGCGGCGACGAAGATCGGCCGCCACCCGACCGCCTCGACGACCGGGCCGCCGACGATCACGCCGACGACCGGTCCGCCGGCGGCGACGAGCGACCAGTAGCCGAGGGCCTGGGCCCGCCGCTCGCGCGGGAACAGGCGGTTGATGATGGCGATGGATGCCGGGCCGGTCGCCGACCCGATGGCGGCCCCGAGGACGCGGAAGGCGATGAGCGAGGACGCCGACCACGAGATGGCAGACAACCCCGAGAAGATCCCGAACGTGGCCATGGCGATCAGGTACACGCGGCGGGCGCCGAAGACGTCGGCCAGCTTGCCGGCCGACGGCGTGACGATGGCGCCGAGCAGGATCGGCCCGGTCACCACCCAGATGACCGTCGAGCGGGACGCGTCGAGCTCGATGGCGATGCGATCGAGGGAGATGGCCAGGATGGTGATCGAGAACCCGACCGTGAACAGGCCGAACAGGGCCGCCGACACCACGATCCACGGGTAGGCACCGGCGCCCTCGACCTTCGCGGTCATGCGCTGGCGCCACAGCACCGGCCACGGGACGACCTGTTCCGGCTCGAGGCCGGTCGCCTCGGTCAGCAGCTCCGCCGGATCGGCCGGATCGGCAGCCTCCGTGCGCGCAGGTTCGGGGTCGTCACGGCGCACTCGGTCGAGGCTACCGGTGGCCACGGTCGTGCCAGAACTCGGCCACACCCGTTCTCGTGGTGCGCAACCGCGTCGGCGCGGCTGCGCACCACACGAACGGGTTGGGTTCAGTCGTCGTTGTTGGCGGCGCCGGTGATGATCGTCACCGACGTGCCCTTCTTCACCGTGGTGCCGGCGGCAGGCGAGGTGCTCGCCACGTCCTGGCGCGGCGAGCCCTGGGTGCCGCTGACCACGAGTCCCGCTGCCTCGAGCGCGTCGGCAGCCTCGACCACCGTCATGCCCGACACATCCGGGACGACGACGGTCGGCGGCCCCTTGGAGACGCCGACGGACACGGTCGAGCCGCGCGGCACCTGCTCGCCGGCCGCCGGATCCAACCAGAACACGATGCCCGCCGGCACCGTCTCGTCGAACTGCTCCACAGGCGACGCCTCGAGCCCCAACGCCTCGAGGCGCTCGCGGACATCGGCCAGGGTCGAGCCGACGAGATCCCCCGGGATGGTCCGGGGCTCGGGGCCCTGGGACACGATCAGCACCACCTCGCCGCCCTTGGTCACCTCGGACGGTGTACCGGGCGCCAGGGCGATCACGTGGTCCGCCGGCACCTCCTCGTCGAAGGCGGGCACCGACCCGGCGCGCAGGCCGAGCGCAGCCAGCGCATCGGTCGCCTCGCCGACGGGACGTCCGACGAGGTCGCCGGGGACGGGCACCGGCGGCGGCCCCGAGGACACCACCACGGCGAAGGTCTCGTGCCGACCCAGCCGCTGCCCGGCCACCGGGGTCTGCTCCAGGACCGTGCCGGCCGGCTGGGTCTCGTCGAAGCGCTCGGTCGGGACGAGCTGCCATCCGGCATCGGTCGCAGCAGCCTCGGCGGCGGCGACGGGCTGCCCGACCACGTTCGGCACCTCGTGGTACTGCCACCCGACGTACGCCCACGCGCCGGCTGCCGATCCCGCCAGCACCACGAGGACGATCAGGGCCACGAGCCACCGTCGACGGCGGCGGCGCTTCGTCGCCGGCGGTTTCGTGCCGCGGCCGGGCGGCGCGGTCGCCGCCGCGGCCGGCGCCACCACGAACGGGTCGCCCTCCGGTCGCGGCGTCACCGTGGTCGGCGACTCGGCTCCCGGCAGCGTCGCCGTCGGCGCGGCGATCCGCACGCCGTGGTCGGAGTCGAGATCGGGATCGAGGGCGTGGTCGTACAGCGTCGGGCTGGGCGACCCACCGGCGCCGGAGGACGGCACACCGCCAGCCGGCGATCCCTGCCACGCCGCCGCCTCGTAGAGGCCCGGGTCGTCGGTGGACGCCGCCATGCCGGCGCCGTCGGTGAGATCGAGGGGTGGCGCGTCGACCTCCATCGGCAGCGCCTTGCGGGCGGCGCGGCGCTCGGCGCGCGACAGCGGGGGTGCCAGGTCGTCGGCGACGTCGGGCTCCGCGGCGGGGGCCACGGCCGGGGCGCCGAACAGGTCGGTGTCGGCGACGGCGGCGCCCACGGGATCGGGCGAGCCGGCGGCGGCGATGGCGCCGACGCCCCCGATCACGGCGGTGATGTCGTCGGGTGCCGGTGCCGACACCTCGGTCGGCACGGTGTGCACCAGCGGCAGCGGGAGTGGCGGATCGAGGTGCTCGGCGGCGCGCAGCAACGCCCGGCCCAACCCGTCGGCGTCGAGACGGTCGCCCGGGTCCGGCGCGCCGGCGGCGCGCAGCACCGGTGCCAGGGGTCCCAGCTCGTCGGGCACCGGCAGCGGTTTGTCGACACGCGCCATCAAGGTGCCGAGGGTGGTGTCGGCGGCGAAGGGCACCAACCCGGTCACGCACTCCACCAGGACCAGGGCCAACGAGTACACGTCCGAGCGCCCGTCGAGCGGCTCGCCGCGGGCCTGCTCGGGCGAGGCGTACCGGGCGGTGCCGAGGACCGCGCCCATGGGCTCGGTCCACGCCGCCTCCGCCAGGGCGCGCGCCAGGCCGAAGTCGGCGATGCGCAGCCGGCCCTCCTCGTCGAAGAGGAGGTTGGCGGGCTTCACGTCGCGGTGCACGAAGCCACGGCGATGCGCGTAGTCGAGACCCCGCGCTGCCTCCAGGCCGACGAGCAGCGCCTGGGACAAGCTCAGCCGGTAGCCCCCGTCGAGCACCGTCTTGAGGTTGCCGCCCGAGAGGTACTCCATCACCAGGAACGCCACCTCGTTGCCGCCGCCGTGGCTCCAGTCGAACACCGACATGACGTTCGGGTGGTTGAGCGCGGCGGCAGCGTGCGCCTCCGCTTGGAAGCGGCGCAGGAACGCCTCGTCGTCCGCGAGGGCGTCGTGCAGCACCTTGACCGCAACCCGACGGCGCAGGGTGGTGTCCTCCGCGAGATACACCGACGCGGAGGCTCCCGTGCCGATGGGGGCGACGAGGCGATACCGCCCTCCCAGGACCTGACCGGCGCGGTCGGTCACGCGGGTGGCCATCGCCGGGAAGGGTACCGGGTGCCCTGCGGCGAGACGCGTACCCCTGCGGTGGCGGCGGGCCCGGGCGGCTGCCGCGTCACACGACGGAGAAGCACCAGTTGCGGGTGAATTGCTGTTCGGGGCTGGTCAGCGGGAAGTAGACGACGGAGGCGCAGTTCTGCCCGGCCTGGAACGTCTCGACCGCCTGGCCAGGACCTGGGCGGAAGGTGATGCGGGCCTGCCCCTCGGAGACGACCAGCTGATCCTCGGGGATGACGATGCCGTCGACGATCAAGGTCGCGCCCCAGCCGCCTTGCAGGTCGACGCCGACCTCGCTCTGCTGGGGCACCTTGGCGCTCGGCTCGGGGATCAGCGCCTCGATGATGCGGTCGTCGGCCGTCGGCGACGAGCTGAGGTCGCTGAACCACAAGATGGTGAAGGCCACGACGGCCACCACCAACGGGATGGCCAGGGCGATCTTCTGTTTGGTGGAGAACTCGCGGAACACGATGGGCCTCGACCGGGAGGCTACCGGTCAGCGCCGACGAGCCGGTCGACGGTGGCGATGGCGTCAGCGGGGTCGGACTCCACGAGGATGCCGACCATGCCGAGCGCCTCGGCCGCCAGCACGTTGCCGGCGTAGTCGTCCAGGAAGGCGGCACGCGCCGGATCGGCGACGCCCAGCGCCTCCAGCGTGAGCTCGTAGATGCGCGGGTTCGGCTTGCGGATGCCGACCTCGCTCGAGTCGACGACGACGTCGAAGAGCTCCTCGAGCGGCAGCAGCGGACGCCAGAAATCCCGGGCCTCGATGATGTTGTTGGTCACGATGGCGGTGACGCAGCCGGCGTCGCGCACCCGTCGGACGCAGGCGACCATCTCGTCCTTCACGGCGCCGCCACCGAGGTGGGCGACGATCTCCATCAGGTCGATGTCGAAGCCACGGGCGACGCCGAGGGCACGGATCTCGGTGCGGGCGGCCTCGAAGCCGAGCTCGCCGCGCTCGGCGCGGTGCCAGGGATGGTCGGTGTCGTCGTCGTAGGACCCGAAGCAGATCTCGAGGCTCTGCTCGAAGGTCGCCCCCTTCTCGGCTCCGATGGCGGCCAGCGCCTCGAAGGGCGAGCCGATGAACACGCCGCCGAAGTCGAACAGCACGGCATCGAGGGCTCGGGAGGTGTCGGTCACGGCCGCCATCAAAGCACCTCGACGCCGGCGCGGGCAGGTCGGGGCGCCGTCGTCGTCGCCGTCACGAGAGCTCGCCGGTGGCGAGCAGACGCTCGAAGCCCGCCTCGTCGAGCACCGGGATGCCGAGCTGCTCGGCCTTGGCGACCTTCGACGCCCCCGGAGCGTCGCCCACCACCAGCGCCGTCGTGCGGGCCGACACGGATCCGGGCGACTTGCCGCCGTGTGCCTTGATGACCGCTTCGGCCTCGTCGCGCGAGTAGCCGGCGAGCGTGCCGCTGACCACGACCGAGCGACCCTCGAGCGTCTGCGGCGCGGCGGCGGTGTCGGGTCGCTCCGGACCGGCCATGTTGACGCCGGCGTCGCGCAGCTTGGCGATCAGCGCACGGTGCTCGGGGTCGGCGAACCAGGCGTGCACGCTGGCGGCGATGGTCGGGCCGATGCCGTCGACGGCAGCGAGCTCGTCCACGGTGGCGTCGAGCAGGGCGTCCATGTGCCCGAAGTGCTCGGCGATGGCCTCGGCCGTGGCGCCGCCCAGGTGGCGGATGTTCAAGCCGACGAGCAGGTTCGCCAGCGGGCGCTGCTTGGAGGCCTCGATGGCCCCGAGCAGGTTGGCGATCGACGTGTCGCCGAACCCGTCGATGCCGCGCAGCGCCGCCTCGTCGAGGTGGAAGACGTCGGCGACGTCGTGCAGCAGGCCGAGCTGCAGGAACAGGTGGACGCGCTGCTCGCCGAAGCCCTCGATGTCCATGGCCCCGCGCGAGACGAAGTGGTCGATGGCGCCGCCGACGCGCGCCGGGCAGGCGAGGTTGGGGCACCGGTGGTCGGCCTCACCCTCGGGTCGCACCAGTGGCGTCCCGCAGACCGGGCAGTCGGTGGGGAACCGCCACCGACGCAGGCCCTTCGGGCGGGCCTCGAGCACCGGTCCCACGACCTCGGGGATGACGTCACCGGCCTTGCGGACGATGACGGTGTCGCCGGGCCGGACGTCCTTGGCCGCCACCTGGTCCTGGTTGTGCAGCGTGGCGAGCTGCACGGTGGACCCACCGACGAACACCGGCTCGAGCACGGCAAAGGGCGTTGCCCGCCCCGTGCGCCCGATCGACACCTCGATGCGATGCAGCCTCGTGGTGCGCTCCTCCGGTGGGAACTTGTAGGCGATGGCCCAGCGCGGCGCCTTCGACGTCGTGCCGAGCTCGGCGCGCCGGGCGAGGTCGACGCGTCGCTGCCCGGGCAGGCGCACTTGCGCGTCGAGCAGCATCGTCGCGACCAGGGTCTCGATGCGTTCGTGGAACACGTCGTTGCCGCCCACCGCGT
>CAZYKR010000221.1:0-7502 GCA_964648005.1 uncultured Iamiaceae bacterium | reverse complement strand
TTCATCGGGCGCCGACGATACGCCGTCCCGACAGCGCAAACCCTCGCTTCTGGTCGTGCAGCCGGTGGCTTTGCTTACCGGCTGCACTACCAGAACGCAGGTGCCGGTACGTCAGGGGTCGTCGGGCCGCGTGCCGCGGACTCCTCAGCCGTCAGGCGATGGCCGACCTGTCGACTCAGCTCGGCCTCACCGGCCGCCTGGGTGGCCTCGGCCGTACCTATGCCCACCAGGGCGGACAGCAGCTGGCCGGCCCGGGAGTCCGCCGTCGGCGTGATCTCCATCGGCTCCGCTTCGAGCCGGGATCGCAGGGCGTCGATGTCCTGCTCGGTCGCCACCTCCACCAACACGTCGAGCACGGCTTCCTGGACGACCTCGGCATCGTCGTCGTAGCGGCTCCACGCCAGCTCGCGTGCCGCAGCCGGGTCGACGGCGGCAAGGCTGCGCAGCGCGCACGCCTCCACGGCAGGATCGCCGTGGGCGATCAGCTCGCCGAGAACCGTCGAGGCGTCCGGCGGACGGCGATGTGCCGACGCGCCGATCGCGACGAGCTGGCCGGTCGTGCGGTCGTCGAGCCGCAGGTCGACCAGCTGCCCGGGACGGGTCTCGAAGTCGTCCAACCACGCGGCGCACCACCGAGCGAAGCCATCGGCGACGTCGCCACCGCCGTCGTCGACCAGCGGTTCGAGTCCACCTGCGACGAGGACCCACGGCGTCCCCCGATGCGGACCGTGCACCGCGAGCAGCACAACCTCGCCGTCGTCGAATCCACCGATGGGCACCGCGCCGGCGATCGGCGTCGGCCGGCGTCCACGACGCAACTTCGCCGTCGGCACGAAATCCGCGGTCGGGTCGAGCTCGAAGCCCAACGCCGCGGTCGTGGCGACGAGCTCCTCGGTGGCCGTTAGACGGGCTGGGGCGAGCCCGCCGCCACCGACCTCGAGGAGGTACGACCGGTAGGCGTCGGGCAGCGGCGCGCCGAGCCACCCCTCGACCGCTCGGACCGCATCGTCGTCGGCCACCGGTGCCAGCGACCACGTCGACAGCGCGACGGGATACCTGCAGCTGAAGCTGTCCCGGGCCCGGGCCCGGGCGGCCAGCGCGTGCAGCCGGTCCAGGTTCCACGATCCGTCGGCGTACCAGGCCTCGTCGAGCGCTCCCACGGCCGACGACGGTACCGGCGCGACGCCGACCGTGCCGCGACGACGGCGCACCCGTCCAGACCGAGCCTCCGCAGCGGCGAAGCCCAGGCGCGGCAGAGACGAGGCTCGCTAACGTCCGGCCCATGTCACACGAAGTTCGCGCCGTCGTCGCCCTGTCCAGCGGAGCACCGGTCTCGATCGAGACGATCCTGGTACCCGACCCCGGCCCCGGCGAGGCCCTGGTCGACATCGAGGCGTGCGGCGTCTGCCACACCGACCTGCACTACCGAGAGGGCGGCATCTCCGACGAGTTCCCGTTCCTGCTGGGGCATGAGGCCGCCGGCCGGGTCGCTGCCGTGGGCGAAGGCGTCTCCGACGTCGCGCCCGGCGACTTCGTGGTGCTGAACTGGCGCGCCGTGTGCGGCGAGTGCCGGGCGTGTCGCAGGGGCAAGCTCCAGTACTGCTTCGCCACCCATAACGCCACCCAGAAGATGACGCTGACCGACGGCACCGCGCTGTCGCCGGCGCTCGGCATCGGGGCGTTCGCCGAACGCACCCTCGTCGCCGCCGGTCAGTGCACCAAGGTGCCCGACGCCGACCCCGCCGTCGTCGGCCTGCTCGGGTGCGGCGTGATGGCCGGTGCCGGGGCCGCCATGCTCACCGGCGACATCAGTCGGGGCGACACCGTGGCCGTGTTCGGCTGCGGCGGTGTGGGCGACGCCGCCATCGCCGGCGCCAAGCTCGCCGGGGCACGCACGATCATCGGGGTGGACCTCGACGACCGCAAGCTCGAGTGGGCCCGCACGTTCGGCGCCACGCACACCGTCAACGCCGGCGAACAGGACCCCGTGGAGGCGGTGCGCGAGCTGACGGACGGCTTCGGCGCCGACGTGTGCATCGAAGCCGTCGGCAACCCCGCCGTGCTCGAGCAAGCCTTCTTCGCCCGCGACCTGGCCGGCACCGTCGTGCAGGTCGGTGTGCCGACGCCAGACATGCGCTTCCCCGACATCCCGATGATCGAGTTCTTCGGACGGGGCGGTGCCCTCAAGCCGTCCTGGTACGGCGACTGCCTGCCGAGCCGCGACTTCCCCCTGCTCGTCGACCTCTACCTGCAGGGCCGGTTCCCGTTAGACCAGTTCGTCAGCGAGCGCATCGGCCTCGAACAGGTCGAAGAGGCCTTCCACAAGATGGAGCGTGGCGAGGTGCTGCGCAGCGTGGTGGTCCTGTGATCGAGCTCGTCACGACCGACGGCGTGTTCCGCCTCGACGGCGGCGAGTGGGAGGTCACCAACAACATCTGGCTCGTCGGCGACGACCGCGAGGTGATCGTGATCGACGCTGCCCACGACGCCGGCCCGATCGTCGAGGCCGTCCACGGGCGCCGGGTCACCGCCATCGCCCTGACCCACGGGCACAACGACCACATCAACGCCGCGGTCGCGCTCCAGGAGGCCGTCGACGCCCCGATCCTGTTGCATCCCGACGACACCATGCTGTGGGCCGACGTGTACGGCGACCGCACCCCTGACCGCGACCTGCACGCCGGCGACACCCTGCGCGCCGGCGAGGCGGCGCTGCGGGTGCTGCACACCCCGGGCCACTCCCCCGGTGGCTGCTGCTTCGTGCTCGACGAGGGCGCGCATGTCTTCAGCGGCGACACGCTGTTCTGCGGCGGGCCGGGCGCGACGGGCCGCAGCTTCAGCGACTTCGGCACCATCGTCGAGTCGATCCGGCGAGAGCTGTTGACGCTGCCCCCCGAGACCGTCGTGCACACCGGCCACGGCGACACGACGACGATCGGTGCCGAGGCCCCCGACCTCGACGAGTGGCTCCGCCGGGGGCACTGACCGACCGGCAGCTCACACCGCAGCGGGGGCGCGCACGTCATCGGACGACGTCTCCGGAACCGGACGCAGCGCCACCACGGCGAGGCCCACGAGCACGGCGACGCCGACGATGAGGTAGCTCGACGCCACCACCTGCTGGAGCGGACCGTAGGTGAGCTCGACGCCGTCCTTGGACGGCAGCACCGTCTCGAGCCGCACGCCGAGCGCGACGACGGCCGCCGCCGCAAACGCCAACGGCCACCAGCGGAGGCGCTCCACCGCCACGCCCACCCACGACGCGATCGCCGGCACGGCCAGGACGAGCCAGACCCAGTGGTGCGTCCACGAGATCGGCGACGCGATCAGCCCGCCGATCGCCACCGCCAGCACGCCATCGACGTGATCGCCACGCCGGTAGAGCTGGCGGCCGAGGACGAGACCGGCACCGACGGCGAGTGCGGCGCCGACGAGCCACGGCAGCGACCGGCTGCCGTCGACACCGAGGCGGTGCAGCACACCGTCGAGCGACTGGTTCGCCAGGAAGTGCTGGTCACCGACCCGGGTCGGATCCGTGAGCTCCTGGGTCCAGTAGCGCGCCCACTCGTCGATGCCGATGACCATGCCCGCCACGGTGGCGGCGACGGCGGCGCCGACCGCCAGCACCATCCGCCGCACGTCGCCGAGCAGGAACGTGTAGACGACGAACAGGGCCGGCGTGACCTTGAGCGCCGCCGCCAGGCCCGTGAGCACGCCACCCCACCGAGCCCGGGCACCGCGACCGCAGAGGTCCTCGACGATCAACCACATGAGCACCACGTTGATCTGGCCGTACTCGATGGTGGAGCGCGTCGGCCAGGCCAGCAGCGCCAGCCCGCCCACGAGGGCGAACCGCCAACCGACGCTCCAACGCGCCAGCGGTCCGCGCCACCAGCCGGCGGCGGCCACGAGCCAGACCGTGCGCGTCAACGCCGCCATCGTGCACGCAGTCATCAGCACGGCGCCGCCGGTGAAGCCGGCGAGCTCGAACGGGATGAACGCCACGGCTGCGATCGGCGGGTAGGTGAACGGCAGCCGATCGTGGTGGAAGACGGCGTCGTAGAGCGGGTCGCCGGCGAGCACCGTGGCGCCGCCCATCCGGTAGACCTGCAGGTCAAGCAAGCCGTGGCCGACGTAGCCGAACACCCAGCTGCTCACCACCAACGCAGCGGCACCGACGACGAGGACGACCACGGCGGCACGGCTCCACCACGCGCCCGCTCGCACACCTGTGTCACCCATCGACGCACCGTTCACGTGAAGCCACCGCCGCCGTGAGGCTACGAACCGACCCCCTAGGGGATCCAGTCACGCCGATCGAAGGACCGATCGGCTAGACCACGACGATGCACACGCATCGGCATCGCCTCGCACCTCCGCGCCGGGCCAAGATGACCACGGCGCTGCTGGCGATCTGCGTCGTCGTCACCGCCTCGCTGGCGACGCCCGGGCCGATCGCCGCCGTCACCGCCGACACGGACGCCGCGCTGCCGGCGTGCAACAACCAACCGTTGCCGAACCCGACGCAGCTGACGCCGCAGGCGTTGCGCCAGCGCTACGGCATCCAGCCATTGCTCGACGCCGGGTTCGACGGCCGAGGGCAGACCGGCGTGCTGCTCGAGTTCAGCCAATCCATCGATCTCGGCACCTTGGACCAGTGGCTGTCATGCATGGGCGTGACGGGTCCACCGATCACCCAGAAGGGCGTCTTCGGCTCGTCCATCCCGATCCCGCCCTCGCCGTGCGGGATGCCGAGCGAGCCCGCGTGCTTCAACGAGGCCCAGGGCGACGTGTACTCGATGATCACCGGCGCGCCGGGGCTCGATCGCCTCTACGTCCTCGTCAGCGAGACGTCGGAGCTGACGGAGCTGCCGAGCATCCTCGAAGGCCTTCGCACCGGCGAACTGACCGACGGCAGACGCCCCGACGTCGTCTCGCTCAGCTTCGGGACCTGCCAACCCGACTGGACGGATCGGCAGGTCGCCGACACCGAGGCGCAGCTGCGCGCGCTCGCCGAAGCCGGCACGTGGTTCTTCAAGGCCGCAGGCGACGCCGGACCGTCGGACTGCTCGCAGCACCCGGTGTGCGACGCGGCGAACGCCGGGCCGGCGATGGGCTACCCGGCGGCGTCGCCGTGGGTCACCTCCGTCGGTGGCACGCAGCTACTCGGCAGCACATCCGCACACCCCGACGGCCAGGCGACGGTGTGGAACCTGCGCGACCTCCAACCGAACAACCCCAACGGGTGCGCTGCAGGTGCTGGAGGGCTGTCGACCTTCCCCACGCCCGCGTACCAAGCCGACCTTCCGGGCGAGCTGCTCCTGTCCAGTCGCGGCCTGCCGGACATCTCGGCGTTGGCCGGGCTGCCCGGCTACCTCAACCTCACGTCGGGCGGCGAGTGGTTCGGCAACGGCGGCACCAGCCTGGCCTCACCGCTGTACGCCGGTGCGTTCGCCTCGATCCGCTCGAAGCTTGCGGCGCAAGGTCTCGAACCGCCGCGCCTACTCAACGAGGCGCTCTACGCCACGGCCGCCGACCCAGCGAACTACGCCGACGCGTTCGATGACGTCGACGTCGGCAACAACCGCATCTACCCGTCGGTCGACTGCTGCGACGCCGCCACCGGGTACGACCTGGCGAGCGGCCTGGGCGAGGTGCGCATCAACGTGCTGGCGGACGTGCTCGTCCAAGCGGCGCAGCCTACGCAACCGACGACGCCGTCAACCGTGGCGCCCGCCGACGTCGTGACGCCGACGTTCACCGGCTAGCTGGCCGTCGGATCCTGCACCCAGCCGCCGAAAAGGATCGGCCCTCGCTCGCCCAGCCGGACCAGGAAGGCGAAAGGGCGGTCGACCACGACGCTCACCAACTCCGGTTCGGTCGCCGGCGGGCCGCCCCCCGCCACCATGGCGAGCTCCAGGGTGGCGGCGGCGGTCGTGCCTTCCTCGTCGACCTCGATGATCGCCTGCGACAGCGCCTCGCTGAGCTTGAGCGCCTCGGGCGAGATGCCACCCAGGTCGCAGCGATCATCGAAGAGCACGTCGAGTCCGAACGCCGTCAACGCGGGACGGAGGTCGATCGCTGCACCGCCGCGCCGGTCGATCCGGAACCGGGGCAGCGACAGGTCGACCTCGGTGTGCGGGCGCGGGTCGTGCTCGACGAGGTCAAGCACGGCGGCGGTTGCCTCGACCGGGTCGTTGCCGGCCGCGCCCACCACCAGCATCAGGCCACCCCACGGGTGGACGAACGGCGAGCCGTACCGGACCGCCACCGCCTCGACGTCGCCTTCGCGCCACACCTGATGCAGCCGGCTGCGTTGCCGCATGAACGGCACGGGCCGATCGACGCCGGCGAAGGTGCCGTCGACGGTGTCTGCCGGCGAGAACGGCCGCCACCAAGTGGCGCGCAGCCGTGCAGCCAGGGTCAGCACCGCCAGGACCTCGGGCCCGCTGCTGACCGCAAGTCGATCGATGCGCCCGCCCGTCGCCTCGGCGGCCCACGCGTCGGGGTCGTCGACACCGAGCTGGCCCACGCCCACGGCAGGCAGCCGCTCCCGCCAGCGAGCGTAGATGGGGACCCGCGCCCACAACGCCGCTGCGACCGCCACCAGGTCGGGCTCGAGCGCGGCACCGGCGTTGAGCAAGCCAAGGGCGGCGAGATCGTCGGCGACCATCGCCGCCGCTGCGTCGGCGTCGACGCCGAGGAAGGCGTCGAGTGCAGCTGCGGTCGCCCCACGGGCACCAGTCGCCAACACCGCCAAGCCGAAACGCACCAAGGCCGGCGAACACACCAGGTTGGCGCCGACGGCAGTGCGACCTTCGTCGGCCAACAGGGCCAGGAGCACACCGCGCTCCACGCGAGCGTTGGGGCCGGCGAGGTCGGTGGTCATCCGAACATCATGTGGCATCGTGAGGACGCCTGCCGATCGTCCGAATCGCGCGGCGAGCCAACGCTACGTTGCACAGGTGCCGCGGCGCGGCGAGCAGCAGCGGGAGGACGGTTGGGACATCGACGGCGCAGCCAACTCACCACCGTCCTCGCCGGGATGGCGGTCGTGGTCGGGCTGGCGCAACTCCCGTTCAGCCGAACCATGGCGGCCCCGGTCGCCGACGATCCGATGCAGGTGGAAATGGACATCGTCGTGTCGAGCGCGGACGGCACCTCTCGCGTCCGCACCGAGCGCCTGGCGGTGACGCCTGGCTCCGTGCCGGGCCCCGACGTACAGGTCGACCTCACAGGTGCACGGCAACGGCTCCACGGTGTCGGCGCATCGCTGACGGAGTCCGCGGCGGTGTTGATCGCCGGTCTGCCTGCCGACGAACGCCGCGCGCTCCTCGAAGCGTTGTTCGCACCCGACCGCGGTGGTCTGTCGGTGCTGCGCGTCGTCATCGGGGCGTCGGACTTCTCGCTCGAGCACCGCAGCCTCGCCGACTCCGCCGGCCCCGATCCCGAACTCACGACGTTCAGCATCGAACGCAACCGTCGTTGGGTCCTGCCGGTGC
>CAZYKR010000220.1:0-7512 GCA_964648005.1 uncultured Iamiaceae bacterium | reverse complement strand
GACGAGGTCGCGGGCACGATCGACATGATCACGTCGATGTACCACGAGCTCGGCACCGACATGAGTTTGGTGGCGTCGGAGATCCCCAAGACCAAGCCGATGTCGCTCAACGTCCCCCGCAACCTGTACCAGGCGGTCGAGACGGACGTGACCGATTGGACCAACGCCGTCAACTACTTGCGCTCGTACTACTTCAGCGACTCGGGCAGCCTGCAACAGCTCCTCGAGACGACGCTGCTCATCGCCTCGAACAACAGCTACTCGGTGGAGTCCGTCGGGAACGTCTTCAGCAGCAGCGGGGACAAGTTCCTGGCGATGATGATGGACCTGATCACCGGCATCATCGGCGCCGCCGGCTTCATCTTCACCGGACCCGACGCGGCGGCGTGGGTGCCATTCCTGTTCGCCACGCTCACGATGGTCGGCGCCGGCGCGCAGGCCGGCCTCGAGTTCTCCAACCTCAACGGCAGCATCACCACCGAGGAGGCCACCCTCGACAACGCCATCGTCAACACGTTCTGCCAGGCCGACGCCTTCCTGTTCGGCACCCACGAGCAGATCGTCGATGACTACGGGCTGCTCACCGCCATGGCCGAGATGTACGGCTCGGGCGTCATCCGCTTCACCGACTCGAACTACGCGCAGCTCCAGCAGCTCGCCAACACCGGTCGGGCCGTGTGGGTGTACCAGCAGTTCGCCGGCTCCCACAGCCACGGCTGGACGGCAGGGCGCTGCTGGCAGGCTGTCTGCAACTTGAACAACACCTCCGGCTACGCCAAGTCGTTCTCGGGCAACTTCCAGTACGCCATGGTCACGACCGACGGCGACGGCACCGCCAACTGCCTGAACGCCTCGTCGAACTCGTACGGCACGCTCGTCAACGACCTCGGCGTCAACCCACAGGACTGGACGTCGCCCACCAAGATGTTCTGGAGCGACGGTGCCGACTTCCAGTCGACGTTCGGCGAGCCGATCTGGTTCTCCTACGACGGCAAGCAGTCGCAGGGCCTGCTGGGCTGGCACATCAAGACCGAGGACTGCCAGAACCTCTCCACACCATGACTCGCTTCCGTTTCCTCCTCGTCGCATGCTGCCTCGCCGTCGTCGGCGGGGTCCTCGCCGACCCTGCGGCGGCGAACGACCGCATCACTGCCCAGGGCGCGGCGATGAGCCCGTCGGCGAACTGCACCTACGGCGACATCCAGGTCACCTACGACGCCGCCGACGTGGCGCAACAGATGGTGACGTTCACCTCCGAGGACGGCGCCACGCTCGACAGCTTCGAGACCAACGCCTACCAGCAGACCTACAGCGGCCTCGAGTACATCCTGTCCGAGACGACGACCCCTGCCGCTGCCGGGACACGGCTCGGCGTGCACGTCGTGATCGGCACCGCGCCCATCAGCGAGACCTCAGCCGCCGAGTTCTTCGTGCTCTACCGCTGCGACGGGAACTCGAACGAGTACGGCGGCGCCAACGAGCAGCTCTACACCTGCTACGGCGACTACGGCTCGTGCCCGGCGACGGCGGTCGAAGCCATCGCCATGATGCAGTCGACGACCACGACGGCGGCGCCGGCGTCCACGTCGACGACTACCGGTCCCACGCCGGCCACCCCCGCCACACCAGTCCAGGCCAACCCCGCCTTCACCGGATAGCTCCCCGTTCCTGTGGTGCCCAGCCGCGCATGCGCGGCCAGACACCACAAGAACGTAGGTTTCCGACCATGGTCTCCACCGACGTCCCGCTGTCGATCCTGGACCTCGCCGTCGTCGGGCGCGACGACACCGTGGCCGACGCGCTGGCGGCCACCGTCGAGTTGGCGCAGGCCGCCGAGGCGCGCGGGTACCGGCGCATCTGGTACGCCGAGCACCACAACATGTCGTCGATCGCCTCGTCGGCGACGGCGGTGCTGATCGCTCACGTGGCGGCGCACACCGAGCGCATCCTGCTCGGGTCGGGCGGGATCATGCTGCCGAACCACGCACCGCTCGTCATCGCCGAGCAGTTCGGCACGTTGGCTGCGCTGCACCCGGGCCGGATCGAGCTGGGTGTCGGCCGGGCGCCCGGCACCGACCCGCGCACCGTGCGGGCGCTGCGGCGCGACCTCGACGCCGCCGCCACCTTCCCCCACGACGTGCTCGAGCTGCAGGCCTACCTGGCAGACGCCAGCCTGGTCGAGGGCGTACGCGCCATCCCCGGCGCCGGCACGACCGTGCCGATCACCATCTTGGGCTCGTCGCTGTTCGGCGCCGAGCTGGCGGCGCACCTGGGCCTGCCGTACGGGTTCGCCTCGCACTTCGCCCCCGCCGAGCTCGAGCGGGCGGTGGCGCTGTATCGCCGCCAGTTCCGCCCGTCGGATCAGCTGGCGGAGCCGCACGTGCTGGCGGCGGTCAACGTCGTCGTCGCCGACACCGGCGACGAGGCGACCGCCGTGCACGAGCAGGTCAAGCGCCGACGGGTCGCCACCTTCCTCGGGCGGGCCCTCGGCGGAGGACGCCTCAGCGAGGACGAGCTCGACGCCCTGGTCCACTCGCCCCAGGGTCGCCAGGTCACCGACATGATGCGCCACACCGCCGTCGGCACGCCCGCCACCGTGCGACGCCAGATCGACGACTTCGGCCGCTTCGCCGACGCTGACGAGGTGATCGTCGTGCTCAACCACGTCATGATCGACGGTCGCCTGCGCACCCTGCACCTGCTCGCCGACGCCTACGAGGCGTAACCGGATCCGATAACATGCCCGCCATGGACGCCAGCGCCATGATCCGCACCGCACGAGAGGCCGCCGGGCTGTCGAAGCGCGAGCTGGCGCGCCGCGCCGGCACATCGCCCGCAGCGCTGGTCGAGTACGAGTCGGGCCGGCGGGATCCCACGACGGCCACGCTGCTGCGCATCATCCGGGCCGCCGGCGGTGACGTGCGCCTCGTGGCGTCCGGTCGCCCCTCCGACGAGATCCAGGGCCGGCGCCTCCTCGAGGTCCTGCGGCTGGCGGCGCACCTGCCGACCCGACCGGCCGCACGGACGTTGCCCTATCCGCGGTTCCCGTCGTGACCGAGCTCGCCGACAAGATCATCGCCATCGACGCGGCGCTCGACGCCGAGCACGTCCCGCACGCGTTCGGCGGTGCGCTGGCGCTGGCCTTCCACACCGCCGAGCCGCGCGGCACGCGCGACATCGACGTCAACCTCTTCTGCAGTCCGAACGACGCGTCGGCGACGTTCGCCGCGCTCCCGCCCGAGGTCGCCTCGACCCCGAAGGACGAGCGAGCCGTCGCCCGGGACGGTCAGGTGCGGCTGTTCTGGGACGACACGCCGGTCGACCTGTTCTTCTCGACCGGCGCGTTCCATGACCATGCCGCCGCCGGCATCCGGCGCGTGCCCTTCGCCGGCACCACCATCCCCATCCTCGGCGCCACCGAGCTGGTCGTGTTCAAGGCCTTCTTCGACCGCACGAAGGACTGGGCCGACATCGAGGCCATGCTCGCGCTCGACACGCCCGACGCGCACGAGGCGTTGGGCTGGCTCGTCGAGCTCCTCGGCCCGACCGACCATCGCGTCGATCGTCTGCGGACGCTCCTGCGACCGCCGACGGTGTAGTTCAGCCGGTCTTCGTCCCGGCCGCGGCGTCGAGTTGCAGCCGGGCGATGCGGATCACTTCGGCGAGGTCGCCGTCGACCGAGAAGAGCCGGTGGTTCTGAGCGAAGAGGCGCACCAGTCCGTCGCACCCGTCGCCGCCGACGACGACCGAGCTCCCCCGCTTGGCGTTGCCGCGCTTGGCTCCCAGGTAGCCGAGGATCATCAGGGCCGTCGGAGCGTGGCTCCCGTCGGGCACCCACACCACCACCACGTCGGCGTCGTACGCCGAGGCGCACTGCCAGTCGTAGGCGCCGCGGCGGCCGGGTGCGCCGGCCTCGAGGCCGGCCCACCGATCGTTGCGCTGGTCGATGATCGTGATGTCGAGATCGGCAAGGGCCTCGACGACCTCGTCTCGCCACGAGCCGCCGCCGGACCCGCCGCCGTCGATCGGTCCGGCGAGGTACAGGGTCGTGGTGGTCTTGCGCTGGGCGGCGCTGAGGCGCTCGGGCGCCCGCAGGATCGTCGGCATCGGTGGCTCCCGGTGGGTCAAAGGTCTGGCAGGTCAGCTGGTCAGGCGGGTGATGGCGCGCCGCAGCCACGCCGACTCCCAGAAGTTCTCGGAGCCGTCGAGCAGCACGGTGCACGCCTCGACGGCAACCGTTCGGGCGGCGCGGTCGTCGGGCACGGCGGCGAGCACGACGTCGGTCAGGTGCAGCGCCTCGATGGGACGGCCGGCATCGAGGTGCGCCCGCGCCGCCACCACCAGCGCATCGGCGCCGGCGGCGGCGACGATGTCGGCGCTCACGGCGCTCGGCGCCACGGCGTAGAGCTCACTCGTCGACCGGTGGTGGAACCAGCCGGCGTAGGTCTCCCAGATCGCCCGCACGTTCCACGACGTCTTGCCGTACCCCTCGCCGACGTCGAGGTGGCTCGGGACGACCACCTCGCGCATGAGCGTGTGCACGTCGGTGCCGGCGTTCATCCCGTCGACGGTGCGGTCGTGCACCCACACCATGGCCTCGCGCATGGCGTCGAGCTCCGTGGCGATGCGATCGGCCCCGACGATCGGGTCGAAGTGCCCGGTGATCAACCGCTCGGCACCGAGGTCGCGCACCCGCTCGAGCGAGGCCACGTAGGCCAGCGCGTCGCGGTAGCGGTCGCCGCGCATGGTGACCAGGTTCGGCACGTGCCCGAACAGCGGGCCGGTCAGGTTACCGGTGAGCACCGTGCGACAGTCGGGCAGCCACACGACCAGGGCGTCGGTCGTCTCACCACCGGGCACCGCCAGCAGCTCGAAGCGTCGACCACCGATCGTCAGCGAGAGCCGATCGTCGAAGGTCGTCGTCGGTTCCGGGCGGGCCTGGGCGACGGCCCCGACGCCGAGCGACTCGGCGTAGGTGACGGCCGCGAGGATGGCGTCGATCCAGGCGAAGGCGGCGTTGCGCGACCGGAACGCCTCGAGACGCTCGTTGTCGTCGCGCCACACGGCGGAGTTCGCCTGGGCGATCACCTCGGTGCCCTCGTCGCGCAGCACGTCGACCCCGCCGACGTGGTCGTAGTGGCCCTGGGTGAGCACGATCGCCGCCACCGGACCTTCGGCGATGCCGGCGTAGGCCCGCTGGTGCAGCGGCGCCTCGAACCCCATCCCGGTGTTGGCGATCACTCGCCCGGCGTCGGTGGCGAGCAGGTAGCTGTTCGACAGACCCGACGACATCCAGATGCCGTCGCCGAGGTCGACCGCCGGCTCGCCACGGCACGGGGCGATGGCGTCGGCCCCGGGCCGGCTGCGGTGGATGCCGCCCATCACTGCACCTCGCGCCGGATCTGGGGGAAGGCCTCGAAGTAGAAGCCGAACCGGTCGTACAGGTCGTCGGGGTCGAGCCCGAAGTCGGCGCGCAGGTCGTACACCACTTGGCCGTCCTTGCCGCGGGGGTTGCCGGCCACGTAGGCCTCGAGCTGGGCACGCGCCTCGGGCGTGACGCCGATGCCGGCCACGTCGAGGATCTTCGTCGCCATCGCCAGGTCGTCGGCCATGAAGGCACCGAACTCGACGTCGACGCGCCGCTCGGGCGGGATCAGCCCGACGTCGCGCACCGCAGCGCGCAGCAGCCGCTCGATGCGGTCGATCCAGTAGGCGGCGAGCTCGTCGGCGCCCACCTCGAACCGTCGCAGCCGGTCGCCGTAGGCGAGCATCGTGATCGCCGACTGCAGCACCGCCACCGGATCGCGCAGGGTGCAGGCGATCGTGGCGTCGGGGAAGACATCGAGCAGTGCCGGGATCTGCTCGAGGTGCTGGGGCGTCTTGAGCACCCACCGGGCCGGTCCACGCAGGTACGACAGCACCTGCAGCTCGCGGTGCAAGAAGGCGTAGTGCGGGCGCTGGTCGAGGGCCAGGTAGGCGTCGCGCCACTGCGGCACCCGGGCCAGCCACTCCAGCGTGTAGCTGCACACGTCGAGGTCGACGAGCTCGCAGTCCTCCTCGATGCCGTACGGCGGACGGTCGTGCATCAGCGCCGTCATCGGCGACATCGTCTTGGTCAGCTCCCACTCGGCGGCGCATCGGGCGTAGCGGGGGTCGACGCCGTCGGGGCCGGGGCCGTCGCCGAGCACCGGGATCGGCTCACGGATCTCCCACCACGGCATCGACCGGAACCGGGCGTCGGCGGCGAGGAGGTTCACGAGGTGGGTCGTACCCGAGCGGGGCAGGCCGACGACGATCACCGGAGGCTCGAGCTCGACGTCGAGCGCCTCCGGGTAGCGCCGCACGAAGTCCTCGAAGCGCAGCCGGGCCCGCAACAGCTCCAGCCACCGGTCCCGCACGAGGTGACGCCCGAGCCCCGACAGCCCGACGTCGGCCTCGACCGCCGCCACCTGGAGGCGCAGGCGCTCCTCGACCCCGGCGTCGCCCAGGTCGACCAGGCCGGTGTCGGCGCGCGCCCGGGCGATGAGCGCGTCGGCGTCGAGGCCGACGCGCATGCCGACAGCCATGTCGTAGATGGCCTGCTCGGACGCGTCGCGCCGCGGCGCGCGCAGGTCATCGATGCGGACGTACTCCATCGCCGGACAGTGTGGCTCAGGCGGCCGGCACCTCGAGGACGGCGGCGCCGCCCATGCCGCCGCCGGCACACAGCGAGGCTACGCCGATGCCGCCGCCGCGGCGGCGCAGCTCGTGCAGCAGCGTGACGATGAGTCGGGCACCCGACGCGCCGACCGGGTGGCCGAGGGCGACGGCGCCGCCATTGACGTTGACCGTGTCGGGGTCGAGGCCGAGCACGTCGATGCAGCCGACGGTCATGACGGCGAAGGCCTCGTTGATCTCGTGCAGGTCCACGTCGTCCAGCGTCAGCCCGGCGCGCTCGAGCGCTCGCGGGATGGCGATCGTCGGCGCCAGGCCGGTCCGCGCCGGGTCGACGCCCGCCGCCGCCCACGAGCGCACGTACGCCAGCGGCTCGAGGCCGTGTGCCGCCGCCACCTCCTCGGCCATCAGCACCAGCGCCGCGGCGCCGTCGTTGATCGGCGACGAGTTCCCCGCGGTGACCGTGCCCCCGTCGACGCCCGAGAGGACCCGCAGCGAGGCCAGCTTCTCGAGCGTCGTCGTGCGGCGCGGGTGCTCGTCGACGGCGACCACGGTCGGATCGCCGCCGAACGACGGCACCTCGACCGGGACGATCTCGTCGGCGAAGCGCCCGGCGTCGATGGCGTCGATCGCCTTGCGGTGCGAGTGGTAGGCCCACTCGTCGGACCGCTCGCGGCTGATGCCGACCTCGCGCGCCGTGTTCTCCCCGACGGTGATCATCATGTTGAGGTTCGGCGCGTCGGGCCGGTCCGGATGCGACGGCGAGATCATCTGCTCGGGGATGCCGTAGGGGTATGCCGGCTTGGCGTAGGTGATCGGCGACTGGCGACGATAACTCTCCTGGTCGCCGAGCCAGGG
>CAZYKR010000219.1:7184-7515 GCA_964648005.1 uncultured Iamiaceae bacterium | reverse complement strand
CAGCACGTTCAGGTCGATCTTGTGGCTGACCAGGACCCGGCGCAGCACCGCCGGCACGCTCATCAGCACCACGAAGGCCAGCAAGGTCTTGCCGATGAAGGTCACCACGGTCGGGCTGTCCGTCGTCGTCGACACGACGACCTCGGCGAACGCCAGGCTGCCGAAGGCGACGATGATCACGTCCATCCAGGTGCGTGTCGAGCGCTTCACCCGTGCCCGCTGCACGGTCATCAGCACGACGATGACGGCGAGCAGGGCGGTGGCGGCGCGGGTGATCCCGTTCGCCGGTCCGAGGATGATGAGGCCGAGCAACCCCAGCATCAGCACCAGC
>CAZYKR010000219.1:5813-7174 GCA_964648005.1 uncultured Iamiaceae bacterium | reverse complement strand
CCGGCCGACCAGCTCGCTACGCACGTCGTCGCGCAGCTTGGCGTGCAGGTGTGCTTCGTGGTCGTCGCGCGGCGCGCGGTCATCGGCAGCCATGGCGGGCACCAGTTTGGACCGCGGCCCCCGGTAGCGTTGGCATCCATGGACCGACCACCGCCCGATCCCGCCAAGCTGCTCGCCGCGTGGGAGGAGTGGGAGCGTGGCGACACCCTGCCGGGGCGCACGCTGGCCAACCTCAAGACCGGCGGCATGCCCGAGCTGCTGCGCTCGCTGGTGAGCACCGGTGGCGTGGTCGCCGCAGGCGCCCCGAACACCGACGACTGACGCGAGCATCGATGAGCTGGGGGGCCGTGGTCCGTGGCGCCGACCTGTCGCACGCGCCGGGGCGCGGTGGTGATCAGTTCATCCCGCGCCCGGAGGCGGTGGCGCCCGGGGGCCCGGCGCCGTGGGCGGAGCTGCCCGAGGCCCGGCGGTTGTTCGGTGGGGACGGGCTCGTGGCCGCCCTCGGTGCCGCCGACGGTCCCCGTCCATCGCCGGTCGAGCGGGCCGGGGTCCGCCCGTCGGCCGTCCTCGCACCGCTGTACGAGCACGATGGCGAGCTGCACATCGTGCTGACGCGTCGGGCGAAGCACCTGCGCGCCCACCGGGGCGAGGTCAGCTTCCCGGGGGGAGCGGTCGAGCCCGGCGAGTCACCCGTCGCGGGCGCGCTGCGCGAGGCCTTCGAGGAGGTGGCGCTCGACCCGTCGTCGGTCGAGGTGATCGGTGAGCTCGACCACCTCCAGACCTTCACCAGTCGATCGTTCATCGTGCCCTTCGTCGGGCTGCTCCCCGCACGCCCGACGCTGGTGCCGAGCCCCGACGAGGTCGATGCGGTGCTGCACGTGCCGGTGCGCGAGCTGCTGCTCGACGAGGTCTTCCGCGAAGAGCGCTGGGGCCTCGAACCGCTGGCGCGACCCTTGTGGTTCTTCGAGCTCGTCGGCGACACGGTGTGGGGGGCGACGGCGGCCATGTTGCGCAACCTGCTCGCCCTCGGCACGGGCACGGCGTGGCGGGACTAGGTTCTGGTGATGCCACGCGTCATCTTCGAAGGTGAGACCCACGCCGAGATCGTCGCCCAGGTCAAGCGTTGGCTGGCCTCGCTGGACCAGGACGAGGACGGCCAGATCACCGTGCAGCAGGCCATCGTGCAGGGGGCTGGGCTCACCAAGGACGCGCTGCGGATCGTCGCGGCGGCGGCGCCGAAGCCCATCGCCCAGAACGACATCGTCAAGGCGCTGACCGACATGGGGTACAAGGCCACCGACGCCACGGCCGAGCGCCTGGTCGACGGATTGGGGTCCGTGGACGAGCTCACGGGCGGCAGC
>CAZYKR010000219.1:0-5803 GCA_964648005.1 uncultured Iamiaceae bacterium | reverse complement strand
ATCAGCCGACAGCTTCGCGGCCGCAGCAGGGGAAGCGCACGGGCGGCAGCGGCGTCAAGACCGTGTCGCGGCGCGGACGCAACGCCGTCTACGAGATGAACGTGACCGTCGCCAAGCAGATCCTGAAGGCACTGCACGGCACCTGACCTACACTCGCCATCTCGACCCGCGGCGGTCGGGTCCCGAAGCAGGCGGAGAAGGGGTAGCCACCCGTGGCAGAGATCGAGA
This sequence comes from uncultured Iamiaceae bacterium, assembly GCA_964648005.1. Taxonomy (GTDB): domain Bacteria; phylum Actinomycetota; class Acidimicrobiia; order Acidimicrobiales; family Acidimicrobilacustridaceae; genus JAGQTE01. The sequence continues at coordinate 5,575 of CAZYKR010000219.1, read as the reverse complement.
TCGGGCTGGGCAAGGCCGGTCGGCAGGCCTACGGCTTCGACGACATCGCCATCGTGCCGTCCCGGCGCACCCGGGATCCCGAAGACACCGACATCGCGTGGGAGATCGACGCCTTCCGCTTCGACCTGCCGATCATGTCGGCGGCGATGGACACCGTCACCAGCCCGGCCACCGCCATCGCGCTCGGCCAGATGGGTGGCGTCGGGGTCCTGCACCTCGAAGGGCTGTGGTCGCGCTACGAGGACCCGGAGGCGTGCTTCGCCGAGATCGCCGGCGCCGATCCCGAGAAGGCCACCGCCCGCCTGCAGGAGCTGTACGAGGCGCCGGTGCAGCCCGAGCTCGTCACCGCCCGGTTGCGTGAGATCCGCGCCGCCGGGGTCGTGACCTGTGGCGCCGTCACCCCGCAGCGGGCCACCGAGCTGGTCGAGCCGGCGCTCGCTGCCGAGATCGACCTGCTGGTCATCCAGGGGATGGTCGTATCGGCCGAGCACGTGTCGCGCACCCGCCAACCGCTGAACCTCAAGACGTTCATCCGCGAGCTCGACGTGCCGGTCATCGTCGGCGGCTGCGCCAGCTACCAGGCGGCGCTGCACCTGATGCGCACCGGCGCCGCCGGCGTGCTCGTCGGGGTCGGTCCGGGCGCCGCCTGCACCACGCGGGGCGTGCTCGGCATCGGCGTGCCGCAGGCCACCGCCATCGCCGACGCCCGCGCTGCCCGCATGCGGCACCTCGACGAGACGGGGGTGTACGTCCACGTCATCGCCGACGGCGGCATGCGCTCGGGCGGCGACATCGCCAAGGCGATCGTGTGCGGCGCCGACGCCGTGATGCTCGGGGCGCCGCTGGCCGCCGCCGCCGAAGCCCCGGGGCGGGGCTACCACTGGGGCATGTCGACGGCACACCCGACGCTGCCTCGTGGCGTGCGCGTCGAGGTGGGCGTGGCAGGGACGCTCGACGAGGTCGTGCTCGGGCCCAGCCACGACGCCTGCGGCCGGACCAACCTCGTCGGCGCGCTGCGCTCGGCCATGGCCACCTGCGGCTACGAAGGGCTCAAGGAGTTCCAGAAGGCCGAGCTGATGGTGGCCCCGGCGATGCGCAGCGAGGGCAAGGAGCTCCAGCGCGATCAGGGCGTGGGGTTGGGCTGATGAGCGCCGGCGATCCGCTCGGCGGCAGCGGGGTGACCCGCACCTACTTCATGTTGCAGGTCCAGGACATGGCCCGGGCGCTCGCCTTCTACCGGTCGGTGCTCGGCGAGGTCATCCGGGTCGAGGGGCCGCAGTGGAGCGAGCTCAAGTTCGGCGAGTCGACGGTGGCGCTGCACGCCGGCGGCGGCGCGCCGCGCGAGACGGGCTTCGTCGTGGAGGTCGCCGACCTCGACGCTGCCTGCGCCGCCGTCGTGGCCGCCGGCGGTCGGGTGGCCGCCGACCCCATGTTGCTGCCCGACGGCGCCCGCATCGCCGACGTCCATGACACCGAGGGCAACGGCTTCAGCCTCTCGTCGACGTCCGGCGTCACGGCCTTCTGACACAGCGGCGGCCGGGTTCGGCCCGGGCGGATCGGCTCGATACGATGCCCCTTTGGGCCTTCGAACCCGGGAGACCCCCAGTGGGCAGCGAATTGGGTAGCGACACGCACTTCGACACCGTTCTGGTCGTCGACTTCGGCGCGCAGTACGCGCAGCTGATCGCCCGGCGGGTGCGCGAAGCGCACGTGTACTCCGAGATCGTGCCGCACAGCGTCACCGCCGCCGAGGTGGCGGAGCGAGCACCGGCGGGGATCATCTTGTCGGGCGGTCCGGCATCGGTCCACGTCGAGGGGGCGCCCCGCCTAGACCCGGCGATCTACGACCTGGGCATCCCGGTGCTCGGCATCTGCTACGGCGCGCAGCTCATGGCGCTCCAGCTCGGCGGCCAGGTCGCCAACACCGGTCGCGGCGAGTACGGCAAGACGGAGCTCACCGTCGGCGACGGCGGCGTCCTGTTCGGCACCGACCAGCCGCGTACCCAGACGGTGTGGATGAGCCACTTCGACTCGATCACCGAGGCCCCGGCCGGGTGCACCGCCGTGGCGACGACGGCCGAGGTGCCCGCCGCCGCCTTCGAGGATGTCGAGCGTGGCCGGTTCGGCGTGCAGTTCCACCCCGAGGTCGTGCACACGCCCCACGGCCAGGAGATCCTCAAGCACTTCCTCTACGACGGGTGTGGCGCCCGGCCGACCTGGACGATGACCTCCATTATCGAGACCGAGGTCGCCCAGATCCGAGCCCAGGTCGGGTCGGGTCGTGCGATCTGCGGGCTGAGCGGCGGCGTCGACTCCGCCGTGGCGGCAGCGCTCGTGCACAAGGCGATCGGCCACCAGCTCACGTGCGTGTTCGTCGACACCGGCCTCATGCGCCAGGGTGAAGGCGACCAGGTCGTCGAGACGTTCAAGCGCACGTTCGGCATCGAGCTGATCCATGTGCACGCCGCCGACCGCTTCTTCGACCGCCTCGCCGGCGTCGTCGATCCGGAGGAGAAGCGCAAGGCCATCGGCGAGCTGTTCATCCGCATCTTCGAGGACGCTTCGGGCGGGATCGAGGACGCCCGGTTCCTGGTGCAGGGCACGCTGTACCCCGACGTGATCGAGTCCGGCACCGACGACGCTGCCACCATCAAGAGCCACCACAACGTCGGCGGCTTGCCCGACGACATGGACTTCGAGCTCGTCGAGCCGTTGCGGTGGCTGTTCAAGGACGAGGTGCGCAAGGTCGGCGAGGAGCTCGGGCTGCCCGAGGAGATCGTGTGGCGCCAGCCCTTCCCCGGACCGGGTCTGGGCGTGCGCATCATCGGCGAAGTGACGCCCGACAAGGTGGCGATGCTCCAGCATGCCGACGCCATCGTGCGCGAGGAGGTCCACAAGGCCGACCTCGAGCGGGAGATCTGGCAGGCGTTCGCCGTGCTGCCCGACATCCGCAGCGTCGGGGTCATGGGCGACGAGCGCACCTACGCCCACCCGATCATCATCCGCGCCGTGACCTCCGAGGATGCCATGACCGCCGACTGGGCGCGGCTGCCGTACGACCTGCTCGAGAAGATGTCGAGCCGCATCATCAACGAGGTGCCTGGGGTGAACCGGGTCGCCTACGACATCACGTCGAAGCCGCCCGGCACCATCGAGTGGGAGTGACCGCCGCCGAGTGGACGTGACCGCCGGCGTCGCTCAGGTGCCCCGCACGGCGGCGACCACCGGTGCGAAGGCTTCGAGCACGTCGGCGCTCACCGTGATGTAGGAGATCCCCCAGCGGGCGCGGCGCTCGTGGCACTGCTCGGCGATCTCGTCCACGGTGCCGGCCAGGCCGTGCGGCGAGGCCATGGCCTGCTCGGCGCTGAGGCCGAGCGCCGGGCCGACCGCCTCGGCCAGGGAGCGACGGTCGTCGGTGACGGCGGCGAGGTGGATGCGGGTCTGCAGGACCAGGTCGTCGAAGCGGTCGCCGGCGGCGGCGCGGATCCACGCCACCTTCTCGTCGGTGGACTCGGCGGTGGCCGTGGGACCGGAGTGCTCGTCGATACGGCCGTGGGCCAAGTTGATGTTGAGCCCGACGATGTCGGCCTCGCGCCCGGCGAGCGACAGCACCCGCTTGCCGCCGCCGCCGATGACGATCGGCGGATGGGGCCGCTGCGCCGCGCGCGGGGTGCCGGTCATGGCGTCGAGGTGGTAGTGCTCGCCGTCGTGGGTGACGGTCTCGCCGGCGAGGAGCGCCTTGATGAGCGGGATGGCCTCGGCGAGGCGATCGACGCGCCGACCGGGCGGATCGAGCGCGATGCCGGCGGCGGCGTAGTCGCTCGTCTGCCAGCCGGCGCCGACCCCGAGCTCGAGCCGCCCGTCGCTGAGCAGGTCGACGGTGGCCGCCTCCTTCGCCAGCACGACGGGGTGGTGGTAGTCGTTGCACAGCACCATGGCGCCGAGGCGGATCGTGGTCGTGGCATCCGCCGCGGCCATCAGGGCGGGGATGGTGGCGAACTGGTCGTCGAGGTGGTCGGCGACCGACAGCACGTCGTAGCCGAGGTCCTCGGCGGTGCGGGCCAGCTCGCGCCAGGTGCGGGCGTCAGGCGCAGCGGAGATCTGCACGCCGAATCGGAAGGGGTGGCGGGGCGTCACGGGCCGAGGCTCGCTCACCCGAGCCAGTCGGCCGACGCGCCCCGGGTGGGCACCACGCCGCCGCGCTCGGGCGCCCAGTCGTCGGGGTCGGTGCCCTCGGGGCGGTCGAGCACGCGCGAGCGCTGGAGGAAGACGATGTCGATCAGCTTGGTGGCGAGCGTCCGGACGGCGGCCTCGTCGAGGCGGTCGAGGTCGACGAGCGCCACGACGTGGCGGATCGGATCGGCGAGGTCGACGTCTTGGACGGCGGCGACGACACGGCGGTGGGCCGGATCGGGCGCGAGCTCGAGCGATGGCGCCTGGTGCGCCGTGCGCTGGTCGGCGACGGGTAGCACCCGCAGCCCGATGCCCACCACGCCCTGCGCGTCGGGGTGGGTGGCCAGCTCCTCGATCCACGCGTGGTGGCCGCGTTGTTCGATCTCCCACGCCAGGCTCTCGAAGGTGGTGCGCACGACGCGCTCCCGGATCTCTTCGAAGTCGGCGAGCCAATCGCTGCGGGCGAGCAGCTCGGACTCCTCCTCGCCCGTCGGGCGACGCTCATTCGCCTGCTCGAAGGCCTCGAGGATCTCTCCGAGCGATTGCCTTGCCGTTGCATCCGCCACAACCGAATCGTACCGAGGCATCGTCGCCGGTCCGAAGTCGGCGGCATCGGTAACTTGTCACGTCATGCGCGACGACTTGGCCGACTTCGACAAGACCTCGTTCACCCACGACGGCGTCACCCGCACCGTGTACCGGCAGGGGACGGGGCCGGCGGTGATCGTCATGGCCGAGATCCCGGGCATCACGCCCCGGGTCGCAGACTTCGCCCGCATGGTCGTCGAGCTGGGCTGCACCGCCGTGCTCCCGCATCTGTTCGGCGACCCGGGCAAGGCGCCGTCGATCGGCTACGCCGTGCAGTCAATCGGGCCGGCCTGTGTCTCGAAGCAGTTCAAGGCGTTCGCCACCGGCACGACCGAGCCGGTGAGCCGGTGGTTGCGGGCGCTGGCCGCCGACGAATTCGCCCGCTGCGGCAAGGGCGTCGGCGCGGTCGGGATGTGCTTCACGGGCGGGTTCGCTCTGGGCATGGCGGTGGACGAGCACCTGCTGGCCCCGGTGCTCAGCCAGCCGTCGCTGCCGATCGGACCGGGCAAGGCGCGCGCTCGCGACATCCACCTGTCACCCGAGGACCTGCGCGTCGTCAAGCAGCGCTGCGCCGAGGACGACCTGTGCGTGCTCGGCCTGCGGTTCACCGGCGACCGTCTGGTGCCGGCGGCACGGTTCGAGACGCTCCGGCGGGAGCTCGGCGACGCCTTCATCGGCGTCGAGATCGACTCCTCCAAGGGCAACCCGCACGGCATCCGGGCGATGGCGCACTCGGTGCTGACCGAGGACCTGACCCTCGAGGACGGTCACCCGACGAACGATGCCCTCGAGCAGGTGCTCCAGTTCTTCCGCG
>CAZYKR010000218.1:5426-7535 GCA_964648005.1 uncultured Iamiaceae bacterium | reverse complement strand
GTCAGTTACTTCCTCGGGCGCGAGAACCTGATCGTCACCAACAAGCCGGGCATGGCCAAGTGGCGCGAGCACCTGTTCGCCTTCTTGAGCCGCAACGCCACGCCGGCGTCGAACTACTTCCGCCTCCCGGCCAACCAAACGGTCGAGATCGGCATCGCCGTCGAGCTCTGACCGTCGAGGCGGCGGTCCCGGTACCCTGGATCGCCGACCGGCGGGGGACCGATGGCCGAGCGGACCAGGGATGCGACGAGGGCACGCGTCGCCGCCCGCCGCGCCCTGGTGCTGCTGACGGTGACGCTGGCGGCCCTCCTACCTGCGGCCACCGACACCGCCGAGGCCCTCGTGCTGCCGTCGATCGTGACGCCGGTCGCCGGCACCGGCATCGCCGGGTACGACACCGGCGACGGCGGGGTCGCCACCACGGCCCGGTTCGCGGCGCCGGTGGCCGTGGCCACACCCGCCGGCGAGCTCATCGTCGCGGACGGCGACAACTGCCGAGTTCGGTTCGTCGACGCGGGCGGCATCGTCAGCGACCTGGCCGGCGACGGCACCTGCGGGTTCGCCGGCGACGGTGGTCCGGCGAGCGCCGCGCGCCTCGATCACCCGCGCGGGCTGGCGCGCCACACCGACGGGACGGTGCTCGTCGCCGACACCGGCAACTGCCGGATCCGCCGCATCGATACGGCCGGCACCATCTCGACGATCGCCGGCACCGGCACCTGCGACGACACCGGCGACGGCGGTCCGGCGACCGACGCCGCGCTCGACCACCCCGAGGCCGTGGCGATCTCACCGACGGGCGAGGTGCTCGTCGCCGACACCGCGAGCTGCCGGGTCCGCCGCATCGACACGGCGGGCACCATCACCACCGTCGCCGGCGACGGGACATGTGGCGACAGCGGGGACGGCGCTCCCGGGCGGCGCGCCCAGCTCGATCACCCGGCAGGCGTGGCGTTCGACCTGCTCGGTCGTGCCGTCATCGCCGACACCGGCAACCATCGCGTCCGCCGGGTCGGTACCGGCGGACACATCCAGGCTCTCGCCGGCGCCGGCTCCCCGGACCCGCAGGGCCTGCACACGCCGCGCGGCATCGGCACCGACGCCGGCGGCCGGCTGTACGTCGCCGATGCCGGGAGCTGCCGGGTGCTGTCGATCACCGGCACGACCCTGCGGACGGTCGCCGGCTCGAGTTGCGGCGATGCGAGCGACCGGGTGCTGCCCACCGCCGCGCAGTTCGGGGCACCGGCGCACGTCGACGTCACCCCTGGCGGTGACCTCGTGGTCAGCGACACCGCCACCGCCCGGGTGTCGATCGTCGAGCGCGTGGCGCTGCGCGATCCGACGACGGCATCGGTCCACACGTCGCTCGTCGAGGCCTGGCGCGACTATGGCAACGCCAACACCGGTCCGGCGTCGTGGACGGGTGGCGATGCCACGTACTCGATCCGGATCCCGGACGGACGCGTGCTGTGGGTCTTCGCCGACAGCTTCTTCTCCCGCGGCGTGCCCGGCGGCGCCGGGTGGGTCGAGCCCGATCATCGGCGCATCGGCGGCGACGCCGCCGTCGGGAACCAGCTGGTCATCATGGACCCCCGCACCACGCCGCCGACCATGGTCAACGTCTGGCGGCCGGGAGCGGTCGGCCAGGACGTGTTCGTCCGCGCCGACGCCGACCATCGGTGGTGGCCGTTCATGCCGTTCCTCAAGAACGCCAGCACCATCGTCATCCCCATGGTCAGCTTCGACCAGACCCGTGGCATCGTCGACGCCTTCGGCGTCACGGAGGTGGACCTGCCCACCATGACGGTCGGCACACCGACCACCGTGCCCGAAGGGCTGATCGACAACCCGCGCGCCACCGACGGGTGCGCCCAGTACATCGACCACGGCGACACCGTCCTGGTGAACCCGGACGGTTCGGGATTCACCTACCTCTACGGCACCGAGGTCTGCGACGGGAGCGGCGCGCTGCACCTGCACCTGGCCCGGGTGCCGGGACGGCTGCTCGACCGCCAGCCGTGGCAGTACTTCGCCGGCGTCGACGGCGCCGGCGCGCCCCTGTGGTCGTCGGATCCGGCCGACAGCGCGCGGCTCGGGCGGGCCGACGGC
>CAZYKR010000218.1:0-5416 GCA_964648005.1 uncultured Iamiaceae bacterium | reverse complement strand
GGCAGCGAGATCGCCGACGGCGGCTACGAGTACACCGTGACGCCCACCCCGTCCGGTTACCGGATGCTCCACCACCGCAACCGGTTCGGCGGCGACATCGTGGCGTCCTTCGCGGCGACGCCCTGGGGTCCGTTCGGTGCGCCGACCGCCATCTACGAGCCACCGGAGCAGGGCCGCCCCACCTACAACAACCTCTCGCCGGGCTGCGCCCTGTGGACCTACGGCGCCAAGGAGCAGGTCGCCTTCTCCAGCCCGACCGAGATCGTCATCTCGTACAACGTGAGCGTCGGCGATGCCCCGGCCACGACCTGTACCGGCTGGACCGGGCTGTTCGAGCTCGTCAACAACGTGGACAACTACCGGCCCCGGTTCGTACGCATCCCCGTCGTGGCCGGCGTGCCGCAGCCCGTGCCGTAGCTGAGTGTCACACCCCCAGCGCATACTCGTCGGCGATGGAAGGCAACACACTCCGGTTCGCACACACCGCCAAGGCGCTGGGCCGGGCCGCACACCGGCTCGGCCTGGGCGCCCCGTCGTTCCGCAGCCCCCCGAAGGACCACGCCGTGGCGCGGGCCGTGCGCCGCAACGGCGACGGCACGACCACGGTGTCGGTGGCGCTGCGCGACCGGCCGTGGGCCGCGGTCGTCGCCGACATGATCGAGGGGGTCGTGGTCGCCAACCGACTCGACGGTGCGGCGGCAGCCCCGGTCCGCGATGCCCTGTGGACCGCCGTCGCCGCTCTGGTCGTCGACCAACCCGAGACGCCACGGCCCCGACCGGCTCGCTCGTCACGGCAGCGCACGCGTGCCGCTCCCCCAGCCGACCATGCGGCGGCCGCCTGAGGGGCGGCCCGTAGGGTGGTGCGATGTCCGGCGGTGAGCGCTCCTTCCACGAGGTGCCCTACAACCCGGCGCAGCAGGCCATCGTCGAGCTGCTCGGCGCCCGCGCCGAGGACCGGCCCGAGTTCGATCCGGGGCTCGGCACCCGGTTGCAGGTCCTGCTCGAAGGGGAGCTGTGGCCCCTTGCCGAACAGCTCGACCGCGACGACGCTCTGTGGGTCACCAAGCACGAGCTGTCCGGGGTGCATGGGTGCGAGGCGCGCCACCTGGTCGACGATGCCTTCGCCTGGTCGCCACCGCTGGCACGCGGCACCGTCGTGCACAAGGCCATCGAGCTCAGCGTCCACTGGCGCGGCGAGCCGACACCGCTCGAGCTGGTCGACGAGGCCACCGCCCGCCTCGAAGACGGCGGCGGCTCGCTGGCCGACTGGCTGCGCACTGCCAGCGATGTCGAGCGGGCCGACCTGCGATCGGTCGCCAACGACCATGTCGCCAAGTTCCTCGAGTGCTTCCCGCCGTTGCTGCGGGCCTGGGTCCCGGTCACGGAGAGCCGCGTGCGGGTCGAGCTGTGCGACGGGCGCATCGTCCTCGGCGGCAAGATCGACCTCTCGCTGGGCAAGGCCCGCGGCACGCGCGCCGGCAAGGTCCTGCTCGACCTCAAGACCGGACGGTTCGCGCCCAGCCATGTCGACGACCTGCGCTACTACGCGCTCGTCGAGACGATCCGGCTCGGCACACCGCCCCGCCTGGTCGCCTCGTACTACCTCGACGAGGCGCGGGCGCATCCCGAGGTGGTCAACGACGCGGTGCTCGACGCCGCCGTCGCACGCACGGTCGACGGTGCCCGACGGTTGTTCGCCCTGCGCCACGGTGGCGCCGAGCCGTCGCGGCGCCCCGGGCCGGCCTGCCGGTGGTGCCCGCTGCTCGACGAGTGCGAACAGGGCCAGGCCCACCACCGCGACGAGGCCGACTGAGGACCGCACGACGGCACACCGGTAACATCGCCGCCATGTCGCCGTCCGAGCCGGAGGAAGCGCACGAGGCCGCCCGCGTCGAGGCCGCCATCGCCGAGACGGCCGCCGCCCTGGCCCATGTCGCCGAGCTTGCCGACGAGACGGCGTCGCTGGTCCACGTGCCCCGCTCGGAGATGGACGACGAGCCGCTCCCGGACCCCCGCCGTTCCGACGTCGACGAATGGGGACGTTCCGAGCACATGCGCTCCATCGCCCGTCGCATGTACCAGCCGGTGTACGAGCGGTGGTTCCGCGCCACCTGGGAAGGCCTCGAGCACATCCCGACCGACGGCGGGGCGTTGCTGGTGGCGAACCACGCCGCCGCGGTGCCCTCCGACGCACCGGTGATCATGCACGGCATCGAGACCGAGCTCGAGCGACCCGTGTACGGCTTGGCCGACCAGCTGTTCAAGAGCCTCCCCGTCGTCGGCACCTACTGGGCGCGCCTCGGCGGCGTCGTCGCCCACCCCGACAACGCCTACCGGCTGCTGCGCGAGCAGAACCAGCTCGTGCTGGTCTTCCCCGAAGGGTCCAAGGGGCCCGGCAAGACGTGGAACCAGCGGTACCGCCTCCGGCGGTTCGGGCGGGGCGGCTTCGTCGAGATCGCCATGCGGGCCGGGGTGCCCGTCATCCCCATCGCCGTCATGGGCGCCGAGGAGTCGATGCCCATCGTGTGGAAGTCATCGCTGGCGGCGAAGGCCACCGGGCTCCCGTACTTCCCGATCACGGCGAACCAACTGGTCTTCGGACCCGTGCTCGGCGCCGTGGCCTACTTCCCCGCCAAGTTCAAGCTGCGCGTGCTGCCGCCGATCACCTTCGACGTCCCGCCCGATCAGGACCGCTACTCCAAGTCGCGCATCATGGACGAGGCCGAGAAGGTCCGTGAGCAGATCCAGGCCGCCCTGTACGACATGCTGCGCGAGCGCCGCTCGGTCTGGTTCGGCTGAGGTTCGTCGATGGGCAAGCGCGTCCTCATCACCGGGTTGGCCACGTTCTGGGGCGGGCTCGCCGCCAAGGCCCTCGAGGCCGATCCCGGCGTCGACGTCATCATCGGGCTCGATACCCGGGAGCCGACGATCGAGCTCGAGCGCACCGAGTACGTCCGCACCGACGAGAACTACTCGATCCTGAGCCGCATCGTGCGGGCGGCGCAGATCGACACGATCGTGCACACCTTCCTCGTCGTCGACTCCACGATGATGCGGGCCAAGACGATGCACGAGATCAACGTCATCGGCACCATGAACCTCTTCGCCGCCGCCTCCCAGGCCGGCTCCACCGTGCGCGACGTCGTCGTGAAGTCCTCGACCTACGTCTACGGCGCCGCCAAGGAAGACCCGGTGTGGTTCGACGAGCTCACGCCGCGCAGCCACTCGCCGCGCCGACGCGTCGAGCGCAGCCTCGATGCCGTCGAGGGCTACGTGCGCGACTTCGCCATCGACAACCCCCACGTGAACGTCACGATGCTGCGGTTCTCCAACGTGCTCGGGCCCGACATCGTCACGCCGGTGTCGCGGGCACTCGAACTGCCGCTCGTGCCCAAGCTCGCCGGCTTCGACCCGCGCTTCCAGTTCGTCCACGAGGACGACGTGATCCGGGCGATGCTCTTTGTGCTGGCCGAGGGGTTGCCCGGCATCTACAACGTGGCCGGCGACGGCCTCCTGCCCTGGACCGAGGTCGCCAAGATCTGCGGCAAGCGCACCATCGCGCTCCCGCCCTACGGGGCGTCGTGGGCCGCCGTGCCCCTGAAGATGTTCGGCGTCGAGCTGCCCGACGAGCTGCTCGACCTGCTGCGGTACGGCCGCGGCGCCGACAACCGCCGCCTCAAGGAGGCCGGCTTCCGGTACTCCTACACCTCCGCCGGTGCCGTCGAGGCCTTCATCGAGGCCACCCGGCTGCGCACCAACGTCGGCTCCACCCAGCCGACCTACCGCTACGAGCGCGACGTCGAGCAGTTCTTCCGGCACTCGCCCGCCGTCGTGCGCGACCACGAAAGTTGATCCTGTGACCGCTTCCCGCGTGCGGGTCGAGCTCGCCGACCGCGTCGGCGTGCTGACCCTCGACGACCCCGACCGCCGCAACGCCCTGGACCTGGCGCTCGTCGCCGAGATCGAGGCCGCCATCGACGACCTCGAAGCGGGCGACTGCGGCGCCATCGTCGTGACCGGGGCGCCGCCCGCCTTCTGCGCCGGCGCCGACCTCAGCCACCTCGGCAGCACCGCCGACGAGGGCCTGCGGCAGATCTACCGCGGCTTCGTCCGGCTCGCCGAGTCGCCGCTGCCCACGATCGCTGCCGTCAACGGCGCCGCTGTCGGCGCCGGGGTCAACATGGCCCTGTGCTGCGACGTCATCGTCGCTGGCGCGTCCGCCCGGATCGACACCCGCTTCCTCCAGCTGGGCCTGCACCCCGGCGGCGGGCACACCTGGATGATGCGTCGCCTCGTCGGGCCGCAGACCACCAAGGCCTTGGTCCTGCTCGGCGACGTGATCGACGGCGCCGAAGCCGAGCGGTTGGGGGTGGCCTACCGGTGCGTGCCCGACGACGAGCTGCTCGCCACGGCACGGGGACTCGCCGCCAAGGCCGCCGCCGCCAACCCGGAGCTGGTGCGGCGCATCAAGGCGACGATCGACGACGTGGCCGACATCGACGCCCACCCCGATGCCCTCGAGCGTGAGCTGGTCGATCAGCTGTGGTCGATCACCCAGCCCGAGTTCGCCGAACGCCTCGCCGCCCTGCAGGCCAAGATCTCGGGCCGTTAGTCGACCCAGTCGGCAAGCCACTGGGGGCCGCGCACGTCCCACTCCTCGGCGGTGATGGCGTAGCGGACGTGGTCCTCCCACACCCCGTTGATCTCGAGGTACCGCTCGGCGACGCCCTCGTCGCGCACGCCGAGCTTGGCGACGACGCGCCGGCTCGCCTGGTTGCGGGGGATGATGGCGATCTGGATCCGGTGCAGCTGCAGCTCCTCGAAGGCGTAGCGGGCCAGCACCACCAACGCCTCGGGCACGTAGCCGTGACCAGCGTGGCGCTCGTCGATCCAGTAGCCGACGTAGGCGGACTGGAACGGGCCGCGCTGGATGGCCGAGAGGTTGATCTCACCGGCGAACGCGCCGTCGACGAAGATCCCGAACCCGAACCCGGTGCCGAGCTGGCGCTCGCGGTGCCGCGCCGAGCAGCGCGCCGCGAAGGCGTCGGGGTCGGTGACGACGTCGGGCGCCCCGACGATGCGCGACGGCTCCCACTTCGTCAGCCACGCCTCGTTGGTCGTGCGCACCTCGTTCCACGCCACGAAGTCCGAGGACTGGAGCGGGCGCAGCAGGATGCGGCGGCCGAACAGCGTGACCAGCCACGAGGCGTCCCCCGTGGCGCGGGCGCGGGTACGGGGCGTCCTCATACCTCGAGCAGCTCCTCGAGCGCGGCGAGCAGCAACATGACGTTGCGCGGGCGCGCCGTGTGGCCCATGCAGCCGATTCGCCACACCCGTCCGGCGTAGGCACCGAGCCCGCCGCCGACCTCGATGCCGTAGCGCTCGAGCAGCGCCCGGCGGGCGGCCGCCTCGTCCA
>CAZYKR010000217.1:0-7644 GCA_964648005.1 uncultured Iamiaceae bacterium | reverse complement strand
GGCCCGGTTGCGGCGCACGACGCCGACGATCACCAGGATGAGCCCGACGACGCCGACGATGCCGCTGACGAGCACGCCGAGGGCCGACCACAGGAAGATCGTCACGCCGTAGCCGTCGCCGGGACCGACGAGCACCGTCATCGGCTCGGACAGGTCCTGGCCGTCGTCGGTCAGCGTCACGGTGTACGAGCCGGCGACCGGCGGCTCGAAGAAGCCGTCGGACCGATACGACACACCGCCGTCGACGATGGTGTCCGACGACCCGAAGAAGCCGTACGGCCGGTACTCGACGGGTCCGGCGGGACCCTCGATGACCACGTCGTAGAACGTCAGGTTCCGGTCGTACGGCGACCACAGCGAGTAGCGCCCAGCCTCGAGTTGCGTCGTCACCGAACCGGGCGCCTCGATGCGAGACAGGTTCGCCCTCGCCGACGAGGCCGCCAGCACGCCGGCCAGGATGCTGCCGACCGCACCGATCACCCCGAAGACGATCAGCACTGCACCGATGCGTCGCGCTCGCTTCCCCGCCGTCTCCGTCACCGCCATCGACGCACCCACGGGCCAGAAACGTAGATCGCCGCCCCGCCCCTCGGAGGATTCGGGACCTTCGGCCCCCCGCTCGGCGACCATCGGCACCGCCGCCGTCGCCGATGCCGCCGTACCATCGACCCCGGCAATCGCAACTCGAGCGACCGGGAGTGGACGATGCCCCAGCGACTGGTGATCCTCGGCGGCGGGACCGGCGGGACGATCATGGCGAACCGCCTGCGCAAGCACTACGGCGCCGACGAGCTGACGATCACCGTGGTGGACCGCGACGACACCCACGTCTACCAGCCCGGGTTGTTGTTCGTGCCGTTCGGGCACGTCCACGTCGACGACATCGTGCGACCCCGCCACCGCCAGCTGCACCACCACATCGACTTCCGCGAGGACGAGGTGTCGGCCGTCGACATCGAGGCCCAGACCGTCAGCCTCGCCGGCGGCGACACCCTCGACTACGACGTGCTGGTCATCGCCACCGGCGCGCGCCTGCTCCCCGACGAGACCGAAGGGCTGACCGACGCCGGGTGGATGGAGCGGATCTTCACCTTCTACACGCCCGAGGGCGCGGCGGCGCTCGCCGAAGCGCTCGCCCGCTTCGACGGCGGCCGCGTCGTCGTCAACGTCGTCGACCTGCCGATCAAGTGCCCGGTCGCACCCCTCGAGTTCTCGTTCCTCGCCGACGCCTACTTCACCGAGCGCGGCATCCGGGACAAGGTCGAGCTGACCTACGTCACGCCACTCGACGGTGCCTTCACCAAGCCGGTGGCGTCGGCGACGCTCAGCTCGATGCTCGGCGACAAGGGCATCGAGCTGGTGACCGAGTTCAACACCGGCACCGTCGACGGCGACGGCGGCCGCATCATCAGCTGGGACGAGCGTGAGGTGCCGTTCGATCTGCTCGTCACCATCCCGTTGCACGGCGGCGCCGAGTACGTGAGCCGCTCACCCGGTCTCGGCGACGAGCTCGACTTCGTCCCGGCCGATGAGCACACCCTGCAGTCGAAGGCCAAGCCGAACATCTTCGTCATCGGCGACGCCTCGAACCTGCCGGCGTCCAAGGCCGGCTCGGTCACGCACTTCGAGGGCGAGGTCCTGACCGAGAACGTGCGGCGGTTCCTCGCCGGCGAGGAGCTCGACGCCTCCTACGACGGTCACGCCAACTGCTTCATCGAGACCGGGTTCGGCAAGGCCCTGCTGATCGACTTCAACTACGAGACCGAGCCGCTGCCGGGCCACTTCCCCGCCAAGGTCGGCATGCCGCTGCTCAAGAACTCGCGGCTCAACCACCTCGGCAAGCTCATGTTCGAGTCGGTGTACTGGCACGCCCTGCTGCCGGGTCGGGACGTGCCCGGCATCGCCGCCGCCATGCCCACCTCGGGCAAGGAGCACCCCGCCGACGCCGACGCCCCGGACGCCACCGCCACCACCTGACCACCCGACCCCACCTGCACACGCGACCGACCAGGAGGACCCCATGCCCACCGCCACCTACGCAGGCACCGACGTGACCGTCAACGACGAGGGCTTCTTCGAGGACCCGTCCCAGTGGACCGAGGCGATGGCACCCGAGCTCGCCGCCGGCGAGGGCATCGACACGCTGACCGACCGCCACTGGGAGGTCATCCGCTTCATGCGCAGCGAGTACGACGCCAAGGGCACCGGACCCACCGTGCGCATCCTCGGCAAGACCTCCGGCGTCCCCGTCAAGGAGCTGTACCAGCTCTTCCCGAAGGGCCCGGCCAAGCAGGCGGCCAAGGTCGCCGGCATCCCCAAGCCCCGCGGCTGCATCTGACGCGCACCGGCACACCGACCACACCGACCGCACCCGACCGCACCAGCACACCGACCGCAGCACACAGGAGCACCACGATCATGGGCGACACCATCGAGAAGGTCTCGATCATCATCTCCAAGGGATCCTTGGACGGCATCTATCCCGGGCTGATCATGGCCAACGGGGCGCGAGCCGAGGGCATCGAGGCCAACCTGTTCTTCACCTTCTTCGGCCTCGACGCCATCCACCGCAAGCGCATGGAGCACATCAAGGTCGCCACCGTCGGCAACCCCGGCATGCACATGGCGACGTTGCTGGGTGCCCTGCCCGGCATGTCGGGCATCGCCACGCACATGATGGCCAAGAAGATGCACGAGCTCGAGATCCCCGACATCCCCGAGTTCATCGAGTTCATCGGTGACACCGGCGCCGGCATGTACGCCTGCAAGGCGTCGGTCGACATGTTCGACATGACCGAGGACGACTTCGTCGAGCAGGTGGAGGGCATCATCACCGTCGGCGAGTTCTACGACATCGCCGCCGGCGGCGAGATCATCTTCACCTGACACCCGACGACCACCAGGGGCATCCATGACCGACACCACGCTCGACGGCCTCGACGTCATCACCGCGGCGTCCTACGCCGAGCACGGGTACCCGCACGACGCCTGGGCTCGCCTGCGCGCCGAGGACCCGGTGCACCGCTTCGCCCCGGAGGGCTACCGGCCGTTCTGGGCGGTCACGACGGCCGCCGACATCACCGAGGTGTCGCGTCAGCCCGATCGCTTCAAGAGCGCGGGGCGGTTCATCCTCATCCCCGACCCGCCGGGGTTCGAGCCGGGCGCCTTCGACGACAACCCGCCGCTGCGCATGCTCGTCAACCAGGATCCGCCTGAGCACCGCGACTTCCGCAAGCTGGTGAGCTCGTGGTTCACGCCGCGCGCCATCGCCCAGCTCGAAGCCCGCCTCGACGACATCACCGCCGTGCTGTGGGATCAGCTCGCCGAGGGCGCCGACGCCGACGGCTGGGTCCGCGCCGACTTCGTGCGCGACGTCGCCGCCCGCCAGCCGCTGCGCATGATCACCGAGATCCTCGGCATCCCCGACGAGCGCGAGGAGTTCGTGCTGCGCATCACCAACCAGAACTTCGGACTCGAGGACCCGGAGTTCATGCTCGACGGCGAGTCGGTGCAAGAAGCCCTGGCCTTCATCGGCGAGGCGTTCGCCTACTTCGACGAGCTGCTCGACGAACGACGGGCCGACCCGCGCCACGACCTGTCGAGCGTGCTGGCAGCCGCCGAGATCGACGGCGAGCCCGTGCCGCGCTTCGAGCTGTACTCGCTGCTGTTCCTCGTGATGGTCGCCGGACACGACACCACCCGCAACGCCATCTCCGGGGGGTTGCTGGCACTGCACGACCACCCCGACCAGCTGGCGGCGTTGCGGAGCGACCCGGGCCTGCTGGCCACCGGCGCCGACGAGATCGTCCGCTGGACCACCCCGGTCAACCACTTCGTGCGCACCGCCACCACCGACTACGAGCTGCACGGCACCCAGATCCGAGCCGGCGACCACCTGGCGCTGTTCTACGCCTCCGCCAACCGGGACGAGGCCGTCTTCGACGATCCGTACGCCTTCCGCCTGGACCGATCACCCAACCCGCACCTCGGCTTCGGCATCGGCGAGCACTACTGCCTGGGGGCGCACCTCGCCCGCCTCGACCTCAAGGTCTTCTGGCGGCACTTCATCGAGCGGATCGAAGCGTTCGAGCTCGACGGCCCCGTCGAGCTGCTGGCGTCGTCGTTCGTCGGCGGACCCAAGCACATCCCGATCCGCCTCAAGATCCGACCGTAACGATCCCCTACGCTGGCGGCGGCACGCTGCAGCCGGTGATGCCGCAGCCCCAGCGGTGCGAAGGAGCGGGAGAACGTGACGGGACAACCCCCTGGCGAGAAGCGAGCGCCCCGGACCCAGTTCCGGGCGACCGAGTACCTGGTCGACTTCGGTGCCGGTCCGGTGTCGGCCCGCATCCACACCAACGCCGACGGCACGCCGGGCGGACTGGTCGCCGACACCGCCGAGGCGGAGGACACGGTGCACATCGACCGCGACGCCCGCGTCTTCGGCAACGCCCGCGTCTTCGGGTCGTCGCGCATCGAGGGCAAGGCCAAGGTGCACGACAACGCCCGCATCCACGACTCGGTCATCGCCGGCCAGGCCGACATCTCGGGCAATGCCACCGTCGAGGACGCCACGGTCGAGGGCCTGGCCCGCGTCAGCGGGGACGTCCGGATCGGCAACGGCGCGCTCATCGGCGGGCGGGCCACGGTGCGCGGCGCGGCGAAGGTGCTCGGGGACGCCGTGATCGACGGTGACGCCGTCGTCGAGGACACGGCGTGGGTCGCCGGCGGACACATCACCGGGTCCACCGTCATCGGCGGAAGCACCACCGTGCGCAGCGGCGAAGTCCACGGCCTCTGACCGGCACCCCCGTCACCCCACCGTTCTGGTAGCGCAACCGGTCAGTTCGCCGACCAGTTCCACTACCAGAACGAGTGTGTCAGGCCCGGTCAGCCGGCTGCCGAGGTGGCGATGGCGTCGATGACGGCGGTGACGGCGCGTCGGGTCGGCTTCGCCAACAACGTCGCGGTCGCATCGTCGACGGCGGCGCGGGCGGCGTCGTGGCGAGCGGCGATCGTCGCCGCCAGGGCGTCGGCGGCAACAGCCGCTTCGGCGCCCGCCGCGCCGAGCGCGTGCGCCTCACGGGCGAAGCGGTCGAGATCGCCGAGGCGCACCTCGTCGTCCTGGTAGTCACCGAGGACGTCCTGCAGGGCGCGTAGCGGCACCGCCAGCCCGTCGACCAGCGCCGCGGGCGCCATCGGGGCGAAGCTCTCGAGCAGGTACCGCAGGTCCTTGGCTCGCTTGCGCAGGTCGTGCACGGCTGCGGGCGGCCCGCCGTCGAGCACGCGCCGACCCCTGCGGCGCACGCGCCGATGGGCCCCGTCCAGTGCCGACGCCGCCACCGCGCCGAGCATCGGTGTGTCCCTCCACGGCGCGCCACCGATCGCCCCCGCAGCCACCACGTCGGACCAGTCCGCCAGCACGGCTCGATGCTCGTCCGATGCCAACAGCGCCAGCTGGGCGGCCCGCGCCGCGTCCCGATCGCGCTCGAGCAGGCTCCGCACGGCGCTCAGATCACCGCCGACACCGGCGAGGATGGCATCGAGGTCGCGCAACCACACGTCGAGGTCGCGCAGCGGGCCGCTGACCCGGATCAGCTGGCGCAGATCGCGGCGCAGGTGCCCGATCGCCCCGTCATCGAGCACGCCGTCGGTCGCGGCCAGGATCGAACGCGACCGACGGATCGCCACACGCCATCGATGCAGGTGCTCGATGTCGTCATCGGCCACGATGCCCGGCGCCTCGGCGACGACGATGTCGAGCTCGGCACCCAGCAGGCGGGCCAGCCCAGCCGCCGCCGATTCGTGCCCGTCGAGCGGGACCCCACGCGTCGCCACCGGATCGTCAGGCCTCGTCGAGCAGGGCGCGCGCCAGATCGACGGCTGCGGCCGGCGAGGCGAAGAAGTGCTGGGACCCGGCGTGCAGGTCGCGGAAGCACCGCTGGATCGGTCCGTCGCGCAGCGCCCGCGTGCCGCACAACAGGTAGATCTGGCGGGCGATGTCGGCACCCTCCTGGTTCACGTGCCGGCATGCCTCACGCACCAGGTTCGCCGTGGTGAGCGACACGGCACCGTGCAACCGTGCTTCCTCCTCGGCATCGGCGCAGACCTCGCGCACCCAGGCCCGTCCGGCCCGGAACCGCCCTTCGAGCACGCCGTACTCGTAGAGGAACCGCTCGGACTCGGCAAGGCTGCTGGCCGCGCCGAGGCGGGTCGTGCCAGCAGCAATCGCCCGCGCCTCGTCGAGGATGCGGCGGGTGACCCCGATCGCCCAACCGGCGTGTCCTGCCGCGGTCAGGGGCAGCACGCCGAGCCGATACAGCGGGCCACCCCGGTGCACGGTCGGGGCGAAGAAGTCGAAGGCCCACCGGCGAGGCACTCGCACGTCACGCACGTGGTAGTCCAAGCTCGCCGTGGCCTGCAGGCCGAGCACGTCCCAGTTGCCGTCGAGCTCCGCCAGACCGACCGGAAAGCAGGCGAACAGGTAGGCGCCCGGATCGTCCCCGTCGGGTTGGGTCAGGATGCCGGCGCCGGCCCAGGTGGCGTGGGCGATGCCGCTGCCGAACTGATAGTCGCCCGTCACGATCAGGTCGTCGCCGACGACCGTGGCGGTGCCGTTGGGGGCGAACTGCCCGGCGACGAGCGGCACGCCGTCGGCGAAGACCTCGGCCACGCCGTCGTCGTCGAGGTAGGCGCCGAAGTAGGCCGCCGCCGAGTCGGCGGCGAAGTGGCACCACCCGAGCGACCCGTCGGCGCGCGACACCTCGGCGTACACGTCGACGATCTCGGTGAGCGGCAGCTCCTGACCACCCACGGCGGCAGGCACCATCAGCCCGAGCAGGTCGGCCTGGGCCAGCAGGTCGATCGACGACCGCGACACCGGGTCGCCTGCCGGGGTCGCCGTGGCGGCGGCGTCGAGCTGGTCGTAGAGCGCCCGAGCCCGAGCGACGGGCAGGTCCAGCTCCACGACGTGCGCGGGGGCGTCGGTCATGGCGTGTCAGTGCAGCAGCAATGCACCCAGCGGTCCAGTCGTCCGCTCGACGTGACCGACGTCATAGCGGCGAGCGGGAACGAATCGACGGGGACCGGACGTTCATTTACTACTAAACCCCCCGGAGGAGTGCCCGCCATGCCCCCCATCGCCGATCCCCTGTTCGTGCTCGTCGCACTGGTGGCCCTACGCGTCGCCATCTGGATCATCGACGCCGCCCGTTCCCGTCGACGCGTGGCGGCGGTGCAGACCGCGGCGGTGCGCGCCGGGGCACGCCCGGGCCCGCTCGTGCCGAGCACGTTCGGTCGCGCCGACGTGCACGACCTGCTGCCCGAGCGCCACGACCGCGCCGCGTGAGCACGCCTGAGCCGGGCGTGGTTCAGCCGTCGACCAGCCAGGTCTGGGTGAGGAACGTCACGTAGCTGAAGCTGCCTGGTCCACCCATCGGGTACGCCGGCGAGCCGTCGGGTAGCGGACCGTTGGTGATGCCCCGCACGTCGTTGCCGGCGGCGATCGCCGGCTGGGTGAAGTCCAGGTAGATGTAGGGCAGGTCCTCGGCGAAGCGCCGTTGCACGTCGGCGTAGGCGGCGATGCGCCCGTCGATGTCGTCGGTGGCGCGGGCCCGGTCGAGGGCGGCGTCGGTGGCCGGGTCG
>CAZYKR010000216.1:0-7682 GCA_964648005.1 uncultured Iamiaceae bacterium | reverse complement strand
CCGCCACACTCGCTGATGATGCTGTCGAGGTTCAGCCGCTCCGCCTTGCGCAGCCCGGACGTCGGCAACGGCAGCACACCCGGGGTGACGAACTCCTCGACCGGCAGCCCGTCGTGCGCCGGCCCCATGAAGCGGGCCCAGGTGATCGCCGGGATCGTGCCGCCCTGCACGGTGCCGAACCCACCGATGCCCCGCATGGGCTTGGGGGTGTCGGAGTAGCCGATCCAGACCGACGTCGCGAGCTGCGGCGTGTACCCGACGAACCAGGCGGCGGTGTAGTTCTCCGCCGTGCCGGTCTTGCCGGCGGCGGGACGGCCGATCTGGGCCCGGGTGCCGGTACCCCGCTCGATCGGTCCGAGCAGCAGCTGGGTCGTCCAGTCCGCCACTGACGGCGTCAGCACCTGTTCACCCTGCAGCTGCGTGTTGTCCTCGAGCACCGTCCCGTTCGCCTCGGTGATCTTGCGCACGGGCGTCACCCCCGGCTTGCGCCCGTGGTTGGCGAAGACCGAGAACCCGGCGGCCATGTCCAGCGGCGACACCTCGTAGGCGCCGAGCGTGATCGGCAGCGTGTAGTCCTGATCCATGCGGATGCGGCTCACGCCGACGCGGTTGGCCAGCTCGGCGATGCGGTTGGGTCCGACGTCGCGGGCGAGTTGCACGAAGTACGTGTTGTAGGAACCGGCGGTGGCCGAGCGCATGTCGACGACGGCGCCGGGGCCGCCCTTGACCGTGTAGTCGCCGATGGTGACCGACGCACCGGAGACGTACTTGGTGTCGGGGCCGAACCCGTCTTCGAGCGCCTTGGCGGCGGTGAAGGCCTTGAACGCCGAGCCCGGTTGCATGCCGGTGCTGCCGCCGAGGGCCAGGTTGACCTGACTGGCGTTCCAGTCCCGTCCGCCGACGAGGGCCTTCACGTACCCGGTGGCCGGCTCGACGGAGACGAGCGACATCTCGAGCGGCGACTCGGTGCCGCTCAGGCCCTGGGCGACCGCGTCGTCGGCCAGCTGCTGCAGGCGCGGGTCGAGCGTCGTCTCGATCGTCAGCCCGGCCCGGTACAGCTTGTCGGGGCCGTACTTCTCGAGCAGGTACCGCCGCACGTAGTCGACGAAGTACGGGTACTGCGGCGTCGACGTCTCGGGGGGCGGGTAGAAGACGGTGCCCGGACCGGGCGGCGGGCCCAACTCGGAGTACCACAGCCGCTCCGCCAGCGCCTGCTGGTACTGCTCCTCGGTGAGCATCGTGCACTGCTTGCGGGGGTTGTCGAGGCACGGACGCTCGGTCTCGTACATCGACTGCAGCACGACGCGCCGGCGCAGCTCGGCCGTGCCGGCGTCCTCGCGCGGCCCGTAGCGCGACGGGGCGGGGATGACGGCGGCGAGCATGGCCGCCTCCGACGGCGTCAGGTCGGCCACGTCCTTGCGGAAGTAGGTCTGCGCCGCCGCCCCCGCACCGTAGGCACCGCCACCGAAGTAGACGGTGTCCAGGTACCGGAACAGCAGCTCTTCCTTCATGGCCAGGTCGGCCGACGCCTCGTCCATCCCCTGATCGAGGAACTCCTCGTAGACCTGCCGCTCGACGCGCGTCGCGAGCAGCAGTTCGTTGAACTTCCGCTCGAACGTCCGCTCGGTGTTGAGGTACCGCTGGCGGACGTACTGCTGGGTGATCGTCGACCCGCCCTGGACGACCTCCTGCTCCTGGTAGTTCGCCCACGCCGCCCGCACCAGGCCCTCAGGGTCGAGGCCCTTGTGGTTCCAGTAGCTGCGGTCCTCGGCGGCGACGACCGCGTCCTTGAGGACCTGGGGCACCTGCTCGCGGGTCATCGGCAGCGACAGGTCGAACTGGCGGAACTCGCCGATGACGTTGCCGTTGGCGTCGAGGACCGTCGAGGGGATGGCCTGCACCGGCGGCCGCTCCTCGGGCACCGTGCCGGGGAGGTCCCCGAACAGCAGCAGGTAACCGGCGGTGCCGCCCGCCGCCACGATGACGATCGGGATGCAGATCATCATCACGATGGCGATGCGGCCCGACGCCCGCACGGCGCGGCGCCACGCCGGCCGGCGCCGCATGCCCCGCGTCCCGCGTGCCTGGCGATCGGGCGGCGGCCCCGTCGGGGCGGGCGGCGGCGCGGTGACGCTCACGAGAACCTCGTGAAGGTGCAGGGCGCGGCCGCGCCCACCGTGCGGAAGTTGCGTGCCGGCGACGAGAGGCGCAGCGTCGAGCCGCTGGTGCGGCGCAACGCCCACCGGCCGTCCACCCACAGCTCGTAGGTCGTCTCGCAGCCCGAGCCGGATCGGGCCAGGTAGGTCCCCGCCGGCACCGGCCCGACGAAGGGCGGGCGGAAGGCCGAGCCGACGGCGAAGTTGGCCACCGGTTCGGTGGTCGTCGGTGCGCCGGGTTCGGTCGTCGACGTCGGCGGCGGCGGGATCTCACCGGTGCCGGGCGTGCAGGCCGGCAGCTCGTAGGCGAAGCGGTCCTCCCCGGCGAACACGGCGAGGGTGTGGGGCGCGGCGGTGAGGCACATCAGCACGAAGGTGGCGCGGCCGTCGCCGTTGGTCTTGGCCGGGTTGTCGCTGTCGATGCGCACGCCCTCCAGCGGCAGCACGCTCACCTCGGTGTCGGGGACGGGCGTGCCACGCACGACGCCGTTCTCGTCGACGTCCTCGTCGACGAGCAGCGCGTCGAGGAACGTCGCCACGCCCACCTCGGCTTCGGGGACGACGATCGCCGCCGACAGCTTGCGACCGTCGAAGACCTCGACGGGCAGGTCGATGGTCACGCTGCCCTCGGCGTCGAGGAACGTTGCCTGCGGCGCCACCGTCGCCAGGTCGGGCTGCAGCCAGGCGCGCACGCGGTAGTGCCCGCCGAGCAGCCCCACCGCCGAGTACTCGCCGTCGTCGTTGGTGCCGACGTCGACGTACCCGCCACGGTTGCCGACGAAGCGCTCGAGCCGGACCCGTGCGCCACCGACCCCCGACCCGTCCGGCCGCTGCACGCGACCCGAGATCGTCCCCGCGCCGCCCCACACCTCGAGCACGGGCTGCTCCGTCTCGCTGAGGTCCGGCAGCCCGAGCAGCGGTTGCCCCCGGGTGTCGGCCGGCTCGAATCCCGGCGGCAGCGGGATCGTCGGCGTCTCGTCCGGAGCGTTCTGCAGCTCGGCGAGCGGCGCCACCGTGGTCGGCACGGCGGCCGGGGCCCGACCCGACGCGTCGTCGTCGGTGCAGGCGACGGCGCCGCCGACGACGACGAGCAGCAGCGCTGCCGACAGGGCGCGCACTCGGGTGGGGGTGAACCGCGGCATGGGGACCCTCAAGATTGCCACCCCGGCGCCCCGCGTCGGTGTCGCCCGGCGCTAGAGGATGCTGCGCGGGGCGTCGCCCGTCAGATCCACGACCGCCGTCGGTACCCGTGCCGCGAGCATGTCCGCCTGGGCGCGCTCCCAGTCGGTCTGCGCCGCCTGGTACTCGGCGCGCGCCACCTGCAGGTGGACGTCTGCCGTCGGCGTCGACGTGCGGTCGCGCAGGTAGTCCTTGAACGAGGAGTAGCCGAAGCGCCGCAGCACGGTCTTCTCCTTGGCGACGGCCGTGGCGACGTCGCGCTCGGCACGGCTCGTCCGCTTGCCGGTGCACAGCTGGGCTTGGGCCCACAGCACGTCGGCGCGCGCCTCTTCGATGGCGTCGTTGCGGGCGGGGATGACGTCGCCGGCACCCTCCGCCGCCTCCTCGGCCTGGAGCAGGTGGGCACGGGCGGCGGCCATGCGCTGCAGCAACTCGACCAGCTCCCGATCGCTCGGCCCCCGGACCGCACCCTCGATGTCGTCGACCTGCACCACGCGACACTCCCCTGACTCGAGCCGCCCCACCGGCCATTGTTCCGCGACGGTCGATCCCCTGCAACGAGAACCGACCGACGGGCGTATCGTGCAGCGCCATGGTCGAGGTCGAGATCGCCACCGGACGGCTGGCCGGACGACGGCGCCGCGACGTCGTGCTCTTCGCCGGCATCCCCTACGCCGCCCCGGCGACGGGTGCCCGCCGCTTCGAGCGCCCGGCGCCCACGGCGCCGTGGGCCGGCGTCCGGGACGCCACGGCGTTCGGGCCGATGGCGTGGCAGGGCCCGGGCCTGCTCGCCGGCCTGGCGCTGGGCAGCGAAGCCTGTGACGAGGATTGCCTGTCGCTCAACGTCATCACCCCCGGCACCTCCGGCCGGCGCCCGGTGCTGGTGTGGATCCACGGCGGCGGGTTCACCGCCGGGTCGAGCGCCACCCCGTGGTACGACGGCACGGGGTTCGCCCTCGCCGGCGACGTCGTCGTGGTGACGATCAACTACCGCCTCGGCGCCCTCGGGTTCCTCCACCTCGACGAGCTGTCGGAGCGCCACGCCGACAGCGGACGGCTCGGCCTGCTCGACCAGATCGCGGCGCTGCGGTGGGTGCGCGACAACATCAGCGCCTTCGGCGGCGACCCCGACGACGTCACGGTGTTCGGCGAGTCCGCCGGCGCCATGAGCATCGGTTGCCTGCTCGCAATGCCCGAGGCCTCCGGGCTCTTCCGGCGGGCGATCGCCCAGAGCGGCGCCGCCGAGGCCGTCGCCACGCCGGACGAGGCGGCGGCGGTGACGCGGGCGATGTGCGACCTGGTCGGCGCCCGCACGATCGAGGACCTGCTCGCCGTGGCGCCGGAGGCGCTCGTCGCCGCCCAGCAGCAGCTCGCCGAGCACAGCCGCCGCCAGGGCACGGCCGGCGACTCCGTGTTCGCACTGCCGTTCCGGCCCGTCGTCGACGGCACCGTCCTGCCCGATCCGTTGGCGGCGATCGGCGCCGGCAGCGCCGCGGACGTCGACCTGATCAGCGGCACCAACGCCGACGAGTTCACGATCTTCCTCCTCGCCGTGCCGAGCGACCTCGACGAGGCCCGCGCCCTGCGCCGCGCCGAGCGATGGCTCCCCGGCGGCGAGGCGCTGTACCGCTCCTACGCCGAGCGCCGGCCCGGTGCCACGCCCTGGCAGCTCCTGGCGGCGCTCATGTCCGACGCCGTGTTCCGCCTCCCCTCGCTGCGCCTGCTCGACGCCCACGCCGCGGCGGCCGGTGCGGGCGTGCGCACCCACGGGTACCGCTTCGACTGGGCCTCACCGGCGTTCGGGGGGATGCTGCGCGCCGCACACGCCGTCGAGATCCCGTTCGTGTGGGACAACCTCGCCAAGGGCGGTGTGGCCATGCTGGTCGGCGACGACCCACCCCCTGCGCTGGCCGCCGCCATGCACGAGGCCTGGTGGCGGTTCGCCGCCGGCGAGGACCCCGGCCACGACGGCACCGGACCGTGGCCGCGCCACGATGCCGCCACCCGGCCCACGATGGTGTTCGACACCACCAGCGGGGCGGTCGACGACCCGGGCGCCGAGGACCGCCTCGCCTGGACGACGCCGTGAGCGGCGCGCCGGCCATCGTGCTCCTGTCGGGCGGGCTCGACTCGGCGACCTGTCTGGCCATCGCCTGCGAGTCGGGCTACGA
Source organism: uncultured Iamiaceae bacterium (assembly GCA_964648005.1). Lineage (GTDB taxonomy): Bacteria > Actinomycetota > Acidimicrobiia > Acidimicrobiales > Acidimicrobilacustridaceae > JAGQTE01. The sequence goes on along the minus strand of CAZYKR010000216.1, from coordinate 2,176 downwards.
CGTCGTGGCGCTGAGCTTCCGGTACGGGCAGCGTCACCTGGTCGAGCTGACCGCAGCCGCCGCGCTCGCCGAGCGAGCGGGCGTCGAGCACGTCGTCGTCGACGTCGACCTGTCGGCGTTCGGCGGCTCGGCGCTCACCACCGAGGTCCCGGTGCCCAAGCACGACGCGGTCGCCGAGCTCGACGCCGACATCCCCGTCACCTACGTGCCGGCGCGCAACACCGTGTTCCTGTCGCTGGCCCTGGCTTTGGCCGAGGTACGGGGCGCCGACGACCTGTTCATCGGGGTCAACGCCGTCGACTACAGCGGGTACCCCGACTGCCGGCCCGAGTTCATCGCCGCCTTCGAGCGGCTGGCGAACGTGGCGACGCGCGCCGCCGTCGCCGACGGGCGCCGGCTGCGCCTCCACACCCCGTTGATCGCCCTGACCAAGGCGGACATCATCCGACGCGGCGTCGAGCTGGGCGTCGATTACGCCTCGACCATCACCTGTTACGACCCGGAGGTCGACGGCACGGCGTGCGGCCATTGCGACGCCTGCCTGCTGCGCCGCCAGGGGTTCGTCGATGCGGGGGTCCCCGACCCGACCCGCTACCGCGGCGGGTCGTCGTGACGTACCTGGTCAAGGAGGCCTTCGCCACCCTCCAGGGCGAGGGGGCGCGCACCGGACGCGCCGCCGTCTTCTGCCGGTTCACCGGGTGCAACCTGTGGTCCGGGCGTGAGGCGCAGCGGCCCGACGCGGTGTGCCGGTTCTGCGACACGGACTTCGTCGGCACCGACGGTCCCGGTGGCGGGCACTTCGCGGGGGCCGACGAGCTGGCCGCACACCTGCGCACGTTGTGGGACGCGTCGATCGTCGACGGAGCGGGCGCCCGGCCGTACGTCGTGTGCACGGGCGGCGAGCCGCTGCTGCAGCTCGACGACGACCTCTGCGCTGCGCTGCACGACGCCGGGTTCGAGGTGGCGATCGAGACGAACGGCACCCTTCCCGTCCCCGAAGGGGTCGACTGGGTCTGTGTCTCACCGAAGGCGGACGCGCCCCTGGTGCTCACCCACGCCGACGAACTCAAGCTCGTCCATCCGCAGCCGGGCGCGCCGCCCGAACGCTACGAACGGCTGGCGGACGACGGCCGCCTCACGGTCGGCGCCTGGTTCCTCCAACCCATGGACGGGCCCGAACGTGCCGAGGCCACGGCAGCCACCGTCGAGCACTGCCGCACCCACCCGCGGTGGCGCCTGAGCCTGCAGACGCACAAGGTGCTCGGCATCCCCTGAGCCCGATGCTCGGCATCCCTTGAGCCCGGTGCTCGGCATCGCTTGAGCCCGGCCGCGCCCTTACGACTTGGGGGGCCGGCCGAAGCCGGCGCGAAGCTGACCAGGTGGAGATCTTCCGCGAGTTCCGTGTCGAGGCCGCGCACCGGCTGCCCAACGTGCCCGACGGGCACAAGTGCGCCCGACTGCACGGCCACTCGTTCCGCATCGAGGTCACCGTGCGCGGCCCGGTCGGTGCCACGACCGGCTGGGTGATGGACTTCGCCGATCTGGCGACGGCGTTCGCCCCCGTCTTCGACCAGCTCGACCACCGCTACCTCAACGACGTGCCCGGCCTCGAGAACCCCACGTCCGAGGTCCTCGCCGCCTGGATCTGGGACCGGCTGGCACCGTCGCTGCCGGGTCTGGCCCGCATCACCGTGCGCGAGACCTGCACGTCGGGGTGCAGCTACGCCGGCCCGTCGGCCTGACCGCCGTCGGCCTGGTCGTCGTCGAGCGCGCCGAGCCGTCCCAGCAGCTCGTCGAGCTCCGAGTCGAGCGCGGCGAAGCGCCGGTCCCCGCCGGACGGTGCCCGGGGCGCCGCCGCCACCGGAGGTTCCGGATCCGGCGCCGGCTCGGCCGGGGTGACCGGTGCCGGCTCGGCCGGGGTGACCGGTGCCGGCTCGGCCGGCGAGGTGACCGGAGCTGCCTCGTCGAAGATGGCGACCGGCGCATCGATCGCCGGCGCCGTGTCGCTGCGCTCGGCCTGGAGATCCTCCACCGTCACGATGGTCAGGCCGGCCGCCTCGGTGCCGGTCTCGTCGACGACGACCCGGGGCTCGTGCTCGGGCACCACGGGCAGCTCGCCGGTGCGGACGGTCGTCGGCGGCAGCTCACCGGTCGGCAGCGGCTCGCCGTCGGCGCC
>CAZYKR010000215.1:0-7749 GCA_964648005.1 uncultured Iamiaceae bacterium | reverse complement strand
CCGCCTCGTCGACGCCGACGGCGCTGACGTGCTCGAGGGGGACTCGGGCGAGCTGTGGGTGCGCGGCCCGAACGTCTTCGCCGGGTACTGGGAGGACGCCGAGGCGACCGAGCACGCCCGCACCGCCGACGGGTGGCTGCGCACCGGCGACGTCGCCATCGCCGACGAGGACGGGTTCCTCTACCTCGTCGACCGGGCCAAGGACATCATCATCGTCTCCGGCTTCAACGTGTACCCGGCCGAGGTCGAGAACGTGCTGATCGAGCACCCGGCGATCGACGCCTGTGCCGTGGTCGGCGTGCCGCATCCCTACAGCGGCGAAGCGGTCAAGGCCTTCGTCGTGCTGCGCGACGGCGTGTCGGCCGAGGAGGACGACGTCATCGCCTGGTGCTCGGAGCGGCTCGCTCGGTACAAGTGCCCGGACAAGGTGATGTTCGTCGACGAGCTGCCCGCCGGCGTCGGCGGCAAGGTGCTGCGCCGCGCGCTGCGCTGAGGGCGCTGCGGTGGCCGGATCGACGGCCGACCCGGTGACGCCACCGGCCGGCCGGCGCGTCAGGCGTCGGTGATCGCCGAGGCCATCGCCCGCAACGTGGGCTCGACCCCCGGATCGTCGCCGTCGGCGGCCCACGTGGTGCTGAACCCGACCGTGCGGCCGTCGAGTTGCACGAGGCACGTGTCGCGGTTCGTGCCGACCTCGTCGAGGCCCTGGCCGGTGGCGACGACGTGCCAGCATCCGCCGGGCCTGCCGTCGAAGGTCGTGCGCTGCTCGTCGAGGACGGACCAGTACAGCGGGTCGAACGCCGCCGCGGCGGCGGAGTCGAGGGCCCGGTCGTCGTAGCTGGCGGCGACGGCGACGAGGGGCGCCTCGCTGTCGATCGGCACGGCGAACGGCGCCGGGTCGAACAGCACGCACGAACCGGTCGAGCCGGGCTCGGGCGTGTACCAACCGGTCGGGTAATGGATCGTGGCGTCGGCCAGCGCCCACGTGCACGTGCCGCCGAGATCGGCGTTGGCACCTCGTGGTGTCGTGGTGTCGATCGGCGGATCCGAGCCGGGGGTGGAGCCGGCGGTGGTGGTCGGGGCCATCGAGCTCCCGGGCGTGCCGGTCGCCTGGGTGCGCGGCACCGTCGAGCCGTCGGCGCGGTCGAGGTCCGTCGGCTCGCCGTCGGACGAGCAGGCGCCGGCGACGACCAGCATCGCCAGCATCGCTGCGATGCTGCACGCGCCGCGGCGGGGGCCGCCGCCACCACGACCGATCGGTCGGTGAACTGTCGGTCGGCTCGCCCGACGCGTGCCTCGACGACGGATGGGTGCGGTCATGGGTCCTCCAGACCGGCGGTGTCGGCGGCGGAACGTGGTCGACGGTCGTCGAGTTGCACGACGCCGCCCTCGGTGCCGGTCGGACGGACGTCGGCGCGATGCGGGCCGTTGGCGTCGGCGGCCGCGACGTGGGTGGTCCCGGTGGGTGCGACGAGGGTGGGGTACCACGGCGCCACGTCGGCCAGCCGGCGCGGGCCGTTGGTCAGCAGGAAGCCGCCGAAGATGATGGCGATGCCGACCACGAGCGACACGGCGAAGGCATCCATGGCGTCGAGCACCGAGTTGGACGTGCCGCCGGCGCCGAGCACGAGCGTGCCGAGCGCGATGAGCACGTTGGCGACGGCGAGGCGGCCGAGCGACACAGAGGCGCTGCCGCGCCGCGCCGGCGCCGCGTCGCCCCGGTTGGCAGCGCGATGCGCCCGGGCCAGGCGCCAGGCCGACACGAGCGCGCCGCCCACGATGACGACCGAGGCCACGCCCGACGCCACGGCGGCGGCGATGCGGGGACCGGCCCCGAACACCTCCGATCCCCGGGGCAGCACCGCGGGGTCGATGGCCGGCGGCGGGACGAACCCCGGTACCCGGACAGCGATCTGGACCACCACCGGCAGGGAAATCGGCGCTGCGACGACGAGACCGGCGGCGAAGGCCCCCGCCAGCGACACGATCGCCGTCCACAGGTCGCCGGTGCGACGGCTGCCGAGGAGGTAGACGGTGCCGAGCGCCAGGAAGGGTACGTTCAAGATGGCGCCGAACAGGTAGAAGACCTTGAACGTCCACTCGCTCCAGCCCAGCGCCGCACCGAGCCAGAGGCCGAGCGAGCCCAGGGCGAACATCCCCAGCGAGATCGTCCAGACCAGTTGGTGGCGGCCCCGGCCGTGGAGGTAGCGGTCGAGCGTCGACAGCATGAACGCCAGCGCCAGCAGGGTGGCCCCGGCGGCGAGCGCTGCGTGCAACGACATGGAGCGCAGGGTAGGCCTCGCACGCAGGGATGACCCACTCACCGTGGCGGTCGGCGCAGGCGACGTCGGGGCCGTGGCGCGACTTTGTGAATGTGTGAACGAACTCACTACGCTCGGGCGCCGTCATGGCCGGCGACCTGCAGAAGCGAAGGATCCCCGAGGCGACGGTGGCGCGCCTGCCGGTCTACCTGCGGATCCTCCTGGAGCTGGCCGAGTCCAAGACGGCGACCATCTCGTCCGAGCGACTGGCGGAGCTGGCCGGGGTCAACGCCGCCAAGGTGCGCAAGGACCTGTCGTACCTGGGTTCGTACGGCACCCGCGGCGTCGGGTACGACGTCGAGTACCTGCTGTTCCAGATGAGCCGTGAGCTGGGGCTCAACCATGACTGGCCGGTCGTCATCGCCGGCATCGGCAACCTCGGCTCCGCCCTCGCCAACTACGGCGGGTTCACCGAGCGGGGCTTCCCGGTGGCGGCCCTGGTGGACGCCGACACCTCCAAGGTCGGCCGCTCCCTGGGCGACCTCGAGATCCGTCACGTCGACGAGCTGCCGCAGCTGGTCGACGAGCTCGGCATCGCCATCGGGGTCATCGCCACGCCGGCGCACGTCGCCCAGGGCGTCGCCGACAAGATGGCCGAGGCGGGCATCCACAGCGTGTTGAACTTCGCCCCGGCCGTGATCACGGTCCCGGACGGGGTGTCGTTGCGCAAGGTCGACCTCGCCGTCGAGCTGCAGATCCTGAGCTTCTACCAGCAGCACCGCCACGAACAGACCGTCTGACCCCGTTCTTGTGGTGTCCAGCCGCGCCGGCGCGGTCAGACACCACAGGAACGGGCGTCGGGCTGCGATGCTGGGGACGTGAGCGACGCTGTCGGCGACTATCCGGTCAACCTGCGGCTTGACGGGCGGCCGGTGCTGCTCGTCGGCGCTGGCAACGTCGCCGCCCGCAAGCTCGGCGCACTGGTGGCGTCGGGCGCGCTGGTCACCGTCGTGGCGCCGGTCGTGCGCCACGAGGTGCGGGAGATGGCGTTGGCGCATCCCGACCAGATCACCCTCGTCGAGCGAGCCTTCGTCGCCGCCGACCTCGAGGGCATGTGGCTTGCCACGACGACGACCGACGACCCGGCGGTGAACGCCGCCGTTCGAGCAGCCGGCGACGCCCGCCAGATCTTCGTCAACAGCGCCGACGATCCCGCCAACTGCACTGCGACGCTGCCCGCACGCGTGCGTCGCGGCGATCTGCTCGTGGCCATCTCGACGGGAGGGCGAGCGCCGGCGGTGGCGTCGGGCGTGCGGCGCCTGCTCGACGAGGAGCTCGGCCCGGAGTGGGCGACGCTGGTGGAGCTGATCGGGGAGGCCCGCGACCGACTCCATGCCGAGGGTCGCAGCACCGAGGCGGTCGATTGGCGGCCGATGCTGGGGTCGGGAACACTTGAGGCGATCCGCGAGGGTCGCCTCGCCGAAGTCAAGGAGCGCCTCGAGGCGTGTCTGTCGTCGTCATCGGACTGAACCACCGCACGGCGCCGCTCGATCTGCTGGAGCGGCTGACCGTCGACGACGCCCGCCTGGTGAAGGCGCTCGGCGACGTGTCCGGTCGTGAGCACGTGTCCGAGGCCGTGATCCTGTCGACGTGCAACCGCACCGAGATCTACGCCGTCGCCGAGAAGTTCCACGGCGCCTACCGCGACATCCGTGACTTCCTCGCCGACTGGTCGTTCCTGCCGCCCGAGGCCTTCACGGACCACCTCTACGTCCACTACGACGACCTGGCCGTCGACCACCTCTTCGCCGTGGCGGCCGGTCTCGACTCGGCCGTGCTGGGCGAGCACGAGATCCTCGGCCAGGTGCGCACCGCCTGGGAGCTGGCGCTGGACGAGGGCACCTCGGGTGGACAGCTCAACATGCTGTTCCGCCACGCCCTCGAGGTGGGCAAGCGGGCCCGCACCGAGACCGGCATCGCCCGCAACATCGCCTCGGTGTCCACGGCGGCGGTGGCCATGGCTGCCGAGCGGCTCGATGGCCTGGCCGGCAGGCGCATCCTCGTGCTCGGCGCCGGCGAGATGGCCGAGGGCATGGTGCGATCGCTGGCCGGCGCCGACGTGGCCGAGGTGCTGGTGGCCAACCGCACCTGGGAGCGGGCGTTCGACCTCGCCCAGCGGGTCGGCGGGCGGGCCCTGCACCTGGCCGAGCTCGACCAGGGCCTGCGCCAGGTCGACCTGCTGTTGACCTCGACCGGTGCCTCGTCGTTGATCGTCGAGCACGGCGACCTCGAAGCGGCCGTCGCCGCCCGCGCCGGCCGGCCGCTGCTGATCGTCGACGTGGCCGTGCCGCGCGACGTCGACCCTGCGGCCGGTGATCTCGACGGGGTGACGCTGCTCGACATGGATGATCTGCGGGCGTTCGCCGAATCTGGCGTGGCCGAGCGTCGGCGCGAGGTCGCGGCGGTGCGCACGATCATCGACGACGAGGTGCAGCGGTTCGTGGCCGTGGCGTCGGCCCGGGAGGTGGCGCCGTTGGTGGCGTCGCTGCACACGCTCGGCGAGCAGGTGCGCGCCGGGGAGCTCGAGCGCTTCGCCGGCCGGCTCGGCGAGCTCGACGAGCGCCAGCGCGAGCTGCTCGATGCCTTGACCAAGGGCATCGTGGCCAAGCTGTTGCACGAGCCGACCGTGGGGCTCAAGGACGCCGCCGGCACGCCCAAGGGCGAGCGTCTCGCCGAGGCGCTGCGCGACCTGTTCGACCTCTGAGGGTCGGGACGGACGTGGCCGACACCGGGGCGGGACTCGACCCGGGTGACGGCGTCGTGGTGCGGATCGCCACGCGGGGGAGCGCGCTGGCCCTGTGGCAGGCGCACCACGTCGGCGCGCTGGTGACGGCGGCGGGCGCCGGCGGATATGAGCTGGTCATCGTCGAGACCACCGCCGACCAGCGCCTGGATGTGCAGATCTGGGAGCTCGGCGGCAAGGGCGTGTTCGTCAAGGAGGTGCAGGCGGCGGTACTCGACGGGCGCGCCGACCTGGCCGTGCACTCCGCCAAGGACCTGCCGGCGATCACGCCGGACGGGTTGACCCTGGCGTGCGTGCCGGAACGCGCCGACCCGCGTGACGTGCTGGTCGGCGCCACGCTCGAGGGCCTGGCGCTCGGAGCGACGGTCGCCACCGGCTCGCGCCGTCGGCAGGTGCAGCTGGCGGAGCGCCGTCCGGACCTGGCGTTCGTCGGGCTGCGGGGCAACATCGCCACCCGTCTCGACAAGGTGCCGCCGGGCGGCGCCATCGTCATGGCGGCGGCGGCCATCGAGCGCCTCGGGTTGTCACCTACGGTGGTCGACGTGCTGGGGGTGGACACGATGCTGCCGCAGGTCGGCCAGGGGGCGCTTGCCATCGAGTGCCGCGCCGACGACGTCGGCCTGGCGGCGTTGCTGGCGTCGTGCGAGCACGAGCCGAGTCGGCTCGCCGTCGACACCGAGCGAGCCTTCCTCGCCGAGCTCGGCGGCGACTGCGACCTGCCGGCGGGCGCGCACTGTGTGGTGGTGGGCGAGGGTGACGGCGCCGGCGCCGAGCGGGAGCTGGTGTGCAGCGGGCTGCTGGCGCCAGACGACGGACCGCTGCGCCGGTCGACCCAGCGCGGCGTCGACCCCGACACGCTCGGCCGGGCGGTGGCGCGCGCGGTGCGCTGATGCACGATCCCGGGAGCGAGCTCGTCGACGTGCCCGCCCAACCCTGGCCGGACGACGAGCTCGTCGACGTGGCGACCCGGCTGCGCTCCGCCGGGGCCTGGCTGATCGCGGGGGTGGTCATCTCGGGATGCGTGGGTGTCGAGATGTCCTGGCCGGAGCGGACGATCAACCCGGCGGGGCTGCTCGGGGCAGTGGTGGTGCTCGTCGGCGCCCGGAAGCTGCCGATGGACGCCGTGCGCGGTCGAGCCGGCATCGGCGTGGCCTTGCAGGTCGCCGTGGCCGTCATGGTCGCCACGACGATCGCCCAGGCGGTGCACGCGACGTCCGTGGCCGCCATCGCCGACGCGCTGGCAGAGGCGGCGGCGGTGGTGCTGGTCGCGGCGGGCTGCACGCACCTGAGCCGCCGCGTCGGTGCTGATGATGCGGCGCGCTGGTGGCGGCTGGCCACCGCGGTTGCCTGCGTCGCTGCAGCGGTGGGTTGGCTACTGGTGCTGGTGCAGCTGGCCCGCGGCGAGGCCGGACGTGCGGGCGACCGGGCGGCGACGCCGGTGATGGAGAACGGCGCCGTCTTCGTGGCGCTGGCGGTGCCGGTCACGGCGGTCTTCGGGGCGTTGCTGGGATTGGTGCTGCTCGGTGCCATCACGCTCGGACGTCGGACGAAGGCCATCGTCGCCAGCGCGGACGCCCGCACCGTGTGACGAGTGCAACGTTGACACCAGGGACTGTCACGGTCCACAGTGGCGCCCATGGCCGCAACGCTTACACCTCCAACTGTCACGGACGCCGTCGATCTGACCGAGGCCGAGACCGGCACCGAGGTCGACACCGAGCTCGAGATCGGGCGGGAACTCTCCGCCATCGAGCGGGCGATGCGCATCGTCGAGGCCAAGGCCGACAAGCTCGTCACCGCTTCTGAGCGGGCCAGCTACGACCCGTTCACCGACGTCGACTGGTCGCCGCCGTTCGACGACGCCATGTTCTACCTGCCGCCGGAATTCCTGCCGCTCTACGGCACGGCGGCGTGGGACGCCATGAGCGAGGCCGAGCGCATCGCCTACAGCCGCCACGAGGTGGCGTCGTTGTGCTCGGCGGGCATCTGGTTCGAGAACATCCTCATGCAGATGCTCCTCAAGGACCTCTACAACAAGCCCGCCACCGACGGCAGCTTCCGCTACCTGCTCGTCGAGACGGCCGACGAGTGCCGGCACAGCTCGATGTTCGGCGAGATGATCAGCCGGGCCGGCACGCCCGCCTACCAGGTGCCCCGCTACCTGCGGTACCTCGGCCGGTTCCTCGTCGCCACCGCCCGTGGCCCGATCAGCTACGTGTCGATCCTCGCCGCCGAGGAGCTGCTCGACATCTCCAACCGGGCGACGATGAAGGACGACCGGGTGCACCCGGTGTCGCGCCAGGTCGCCAAGCTGCACGTGCTCGAAGAGGCGCGGCACATGTCCTACGCCCGGACCTACATCGCCGAGGTGTTCCCCACGCTTGGTCGCTTCCGCCGTCTCGTCGCCGCCGTGATGGCGCCCTTCGTCGTCGCCGGCATCACCGACGCCATGTGCAACCCGGCCGTCTACGCCGAGCTCGACATCGAGGGCGGCGTCAAGACCGCCCGCAAGAACCCCGTCTATGTCGAGCGCCGCAAGGACGACCTCGAGCGGCTCACCGGCCTGCTCAGCGAGGTGGGCGTCATCACCCGCTGGACCCGTCCGGTGTGGCGGGCCTTCGGCTTGGTGCGATTATTGCCCTCGTGGCGGAGTCGACTGAGTCGGGACCGGAGGCGCAGCGCGAC
>CAZYKR010000214.1:0-7790 GCA_964648005.1 uncultured Iamiaceae bacterium | reverse complement strand
AGTCCTGGGCCCCGGCCTCGATGGCCTCCAGCCCCAGCTCCTGGTCGTTGGTGCCGGTGAACACCACGACCGGTACCGCAGGCGCCACGTCGATCACGCGTCGGACCGACTCCATCCCATCGGTGTCGGGCAGCGACAGATCGAGCAGGACGCAGTCGAACGTCCCGAACGCCAGGGCGGTCTGGGCGTCGGCCATCGTCGGCACGATCTGCAGCTCGTACGTGCACACGGTGGCGTTCGACAGCATCAGCTCGAGCCACGTGGCATCGGTGGGATCGTCCTCGACCCCCAACAGCTGCAGCGGTGCCTGCGCCCCCGCACTCAGATCTGCCACGCCTCTCCCGTCATCCGATCGCGGCGCGCATGCTAGGGCACTCGTACCGTCGAACCGATCCGTGCGGCATCGTCGTCAGCCGGCGCGTCGGGCCGGGACGATCACACCGAGGTTGTCGAGCAGGCGCGGGATGCCCAGCTGCGCTGCGACGAGCAGGCGGACGGCGGCGCCCGGCACCAGGAGTTCGGGGGGGCGCATCGTCTCGGGGTCGACCACCTCGGCGTAGTCGAGCACCGCCAGCGGTTCGGCATCGACGATCGCCGCCATGGCGGCGCGCACGACGTCGGGGCTCCGCTCGCCCTGCTCAATCACTGCTGCACCCGCCTGCAACGCCCGGTACAGCGCCGGTGCCGCTGCCCGCTCGTCGGGTGTCAGGTACACGTTGCGGCTCGACATGGCGACGCCGTCGGGTTCCCGAACGATCGGGCAGCCGACGACCTCGACCGGCAGGTTGAGGTCGTCGGCGAGGCGCGTGACGATGGCGAGCTGTTGGAAGTCCTTCTCGCCGAAGTAGGCCCGACACGCACCGGTCATGGCGAAGAGCTTCGTGACCACGGTCGCCACGCCGGCGAAGTGCGTCGGCCGCGACGCGCCCTCCATGGTCTCGCCCAGCTCGCCGACGGTCACGGTCGTCAGCGACGGGCGGGGGTACATCTCGGTCACGTCGGGTGCCAGCACCGTCGAGGCGCCCGCTCGTTCGCACAGCTCCAGGTCCCGGTCGAGGTCGCGGGGGTAGCTGGCCAGGTCCTCACCGGCGGCGAACTGGAGCGGGTTGACGAAGATCGTGACGGCGGTGGCGTCGCCGGCGGCCACGGACGCCTCGACCAACGAGACGTGCCCGTCGTGGAGGTAGCCCATCGTCGGGACCAGACCGATGGTGCTGCCGGCGGCCCGGAGCGCGTCGAGGTGGCTCCGATACTCGGCGATGGTGTCGATGACCCGCATGGCCGTGGAGGTTACGACGCGTCCTGGGGGCCAGGGTCCGACGTCGGTTCGTCGACCTCGGCCGCGAGACGACGGGCCATCGCCACGCCGGCGTCGTAGTGCACCAGCTCGTCCGGCAGCGCACGGGCCAACGCCTCGCGGTGCCGTTCGACGGTGGGGTGATCGCCCCGGGCCACCGGTCCGGTCAACGCCGCGCGCGGCCCCAAGGCGTCCACGTTGGCGACCGTGGCGCGCACCAGGTCCGCGTACGCCTCGGCAGGTGCACCGGCAGCGGCCGCCACACGCTCGGCGTGTGCGAGCAGGGCGACCAGGTGGTTGGAGGCGATGCATGCGGCGGCGTGATACAGGGCTCGTCGGTCGTCGTCGACGGGGAAGGCGCGACCGCCGAGCGCGTCGACCACCTCCAGAGCCATCGGATCACCCGCGACCCCGAACCACGCTCCGGACCGCAAGCGCTGCGCACCGACGGTTGGCTCGGGCAGGGCGACCAAGGGGTGCAGGCCGGCACGGCGCACGTGCGGTTCGAGCACGTCGAGACCGAGCGACCCCGACAGGTGGGCGATGACCACCCGGTCATCGGGATCGATCCCCTGCGCCACTGCGGCGATCGACGCGTCCGGCGTAGCGATCACCACCAGGTCGACGTCGTGGGCCGCGCGCCTCGGGTCATCGCCTCGGCGGACGGGTTCGGCGACCGACCACCCGGCGGCGGCCAGTGCCGCGGCCAACGCGCCCCCGGCGCGGCCCGGGCCCACGATCCGCAGGCGCCGCGCCGGGCTCGGCTCGGTCGGCGCCACGGCTCACAGCTCCCCGACGCGGGCAACGCGGCCCTCGGCGTGCTCGTCCCAGTCATCGCCCGCCAGGTCCGGCGCCAGGTCGGCGAGCGGCGCCATCACGAAGCGCCGTTCGCGCATGCGCGGGTGGGGCACGACGAGGTCCGCTTCGTCGACCGGGCCGGCCTCGTGCCAGAGCAGGTCGACATCGAGCGTGCGGGGCCCCCAGTGCTCGTCCCGGGTGCGGTCGGCGGCCGACTCGAGGCGGTGACAGACGCCGAGCAGTTGGCGCGGCGAGAGCTCCGTGTCGAGCTCGACGACCAGGTTCAGGTACTCGCCCTGTCCGCCGGGTCCGCCGACGGGCTCGGTCTCGTACACCGGCGACACGGCAACGACCGACTGCAGCGAGCCGACCGCGGTTCGCAGGTACTCCCACCGGTCGCCCAGGTTCGAGCCGATGCCGAGGAAGGCGCGCACGTTCAGCGGCTCCGAGTGATGCGCACGCCCGTGGTCTCGAGCTGCTGGGGCACCGGCGGCCGCAGCTTGCGCACCGCCACGGTGACCTCGGTGACGCGCTCGTCGGCCAGGGCCACCTGGGCGATCCGCTCCGCCAACCGCTCGAGCAGGGTGACGTGCTCTCGCGCCAGCACGGAGGCCACACCATCGATCACCGAGCCGTAGTCCACGGTGTCGGCGAGATCGTCGGATGCGCCTGCCTGGCGCAGGTCGACCACCAGGTCGAGGTCGACCTCGAACGGTTGGGCGCGGGCCTGCTCCTCGGCGAGCGCACCGCAGTAGCACAGGGCGCGCAGACCCCGGATCTCGATGGTGTCGTGCATCGGCGGCTCAGCCGTTCGCGCGATCGCGCAAGGCGATCGCCACGGCGACGTACTCCCGGCCGACCGGTCCGAGCTGGCGCGAGGTCAGGTGCTCGACGATGGAGATCGCCTCGGGCCCGGTCGGTACCAGGCCGTCCCACAGCAAGAACCCGGCCATGAAGCCGCACACCCGGTCGCCGAGCTCGTCCTGGTGGACCAGCACCTTGCCGCCGTTGGCCAGCAAGCCCTTGAGCTCGGGGTACAGGTCGCCGAGGCGTTCGGGCAGCTCGTCGTGGACCGACAACGGCCGGTGCACGAAGGGGATCTCGTACTCGGCGTAGTTGTGCAGGTTGTGCTCGGACGGGATCAGCGAGACTACACAGGTGAACGCCTGCTCCCGGATCCAGATGATCTCTTCCTGCCGCCGGACCTTGCGGTGGTTCTCGCCATAGCCGCCGGGACGCTCGCACACCGCCAGCTGACCCTTGATGATCCAGGTGAAATTCCGGGGCGTGATGCCTTGCGCCCACTTGCCTTTGACTGCCACGGCCGTCAATCGTGCCAGAAATGCTCCCGAACCGAAGCATTCTCGACGAATCTCGCTCTTAGTGGTCCACCACCACTTTGGGTGGTCCCGCCAGGAGGCGCGCCGCCTGCGCCGTGGCCAGCACGTCGTGGACCCGGACCATGGACGCACCCTGGGCCATCGCCCAGACAGCAACCGCCACCGACGCCTCGAGACGGTCATCGGGCGACGGCAGCACGTCAACACCATCGGATCGTCGCAGGATCTCGCCCAAGGTGCGCTTGCGGCTGGCACCGATCACGATCGGCGCGTCGAGCGCCGTGAGCTCCCCCAGCGCCTGCAACAGGGCGAGGTTGTGCTCTGCGGTCTTGCCGAAGCCCAAGCCCGGATCGAGCCAGATCTCGGTGATGCCCGCGGCGCGGCCCACGGCAAGCCGCTCGGCGAGGAACGTGCGCACCTCGGCGACGACGTCGCCGTAGACGGGCTCGTGCTGCATCGTCGCCGGCTCGCCACGCATGTGCATGGCGACCCACCCCACCCCCAGGTCGGCCGCCACCTCGTGCAGCGAGGCCGACACGTCGTTGAGCAACGTGGCACCGGCGGCGATGGCCTCGGTCGCCACCTCGGCCCGTCGGGTGTCGATCGAGACGCGCCCGAGCGGCGCCAAGGCGGACACCACCGGCACCACGCGGGCCAACTCCTCGTCGGGGTCCACCGGCGCAGCGCCGGGACGGGTCGACTCGCCACCGACGTCGACGATGTCAGCGCCGGCGGCGAAGAGCGCGGCGCCGTGCGCCACCGCGGCGTCGGGGTCGAGATAGCGGCCGCCATCGCTGAAGGAGTCGGGTGTGACGTTGAGGACCCCCATCACCAGAGGCATCCGTGACGGGTGCAGCGCTCCCGGCGCGGGAGCGCCACCGGTCTGGCCCATGTGCGCTCAGCCCCGGCGGTCGACGAAGCGCATCGCTTCGGCCCGGGTCGCCACGTTGTCGCGGAACAAGCCGCGCACGGCCGAGGTCACCGTCGTCGAGCCGGGCTTGCGCACGCCGCGCATCGACATGCACAGGTGCTCGGCTTCGATCACCACGAGCACGCCCTTGGGTTGCAGCGTGCGCTCGAGCTCGTCGGCGACCTGCGCCGTGAGGCGCTCCTGCACCTGCGGGCGCTTGGCGTAGGCGTCGACGAGGCGGGCCAGCTTCGACAGGCCGGTGATGCGACCGTCGTTGTTCGGGATGTAGGCGACGTGTGCGACGCCGAAGAACGGCACGAGGTGGTGCTCGCACATGCTGTACATGGGGATGTCGCGCACCATCACCATCTCGTCGTGGTCGGCCTCGAACACCACCTGCAGGTGGTGGTCCGGCGACTCCCGCAGGCCGGCGAACACCTCGGCGTACATGCGCGCCACACGCGCAGGCGTGTCCAGCAACCCGTCCCGATCCGGGTCCTCCCCGATGGCGAGGAGGATCTCGCGCACGGCGGCGGCGATGCGCTCCTGATCGACCGGTCCCGTTGCCACGTCATCGCTGCTCATCGGCGCTGCACCCTACCGGGGCCACACCGCCGCGACGCGTCTTGCGCCGCTCACAGCGAGCGCGGCGTCGCCGGCGCGACCAGGGCATCGAGCTGCGCTCCGGCGAGGGTCTCGTGCTCGAGCAACGCCGCCGCCAACGACTCGAGCACCGCCCGATGCTCGACCAGGATGGTGCGAGCCGTGCCGTGCGCCTCCTCGACCAGGCGCCGCACCTCGGCGTCGATGCGCGCCGCGACCTCGTCCGAGTAGTTCTGCTCATGGCCCAGGTCCCGCCCCAGGAACACCTCGGCGCTCGATTGCCCCAGCTGGAGTGGCCCGATGGCGTCGCTCATGCCGAAGCGCGTGACCATCGCCCGGGCGAGCTCGGTGGCCCGCTCGATGTCGTCCTGCGCCCCCGTCGACGGGTCGTCGAAGACCAGCTCCTCAGCCGTACGTCCGCCGAGGAGCATGGCCATCTGGTCCATCAGGTCGGCGCGGGTGTGGATCGACCGGTCCACCTCGGGCAGCGCCAACGTCCAGCCGAGTGCGCGCCCGCGCGCCACGATCGAGATCTTGTGGATGGGATCGGTCCGCACCAGGACGTGCCCGACGAGGGCGTGCCCCGACTCGTGGAACGCGACCACCCGGCGCTCGTGGTCGCTGAGCACGCGCGAGCGACGCTCCGGACCGGCCATGACCCGATCGACCGCCTCGTCCACCCGCGCCATGGTGATGGCCGGCTCGTTGTGGCGAGCCGCCAGGATCGCCGCCTCGTTGATGACGTTGGCGAGGTCGGCCCCCGTGAACCCCGGCGTGCGGCGGGCCACGACGTCGAGGTCGACGTCCGGGCCGAACGGCCGGCTGGTGGCGTGCACGGCCAGGATGGCGCGGCGACCGACCAGGTCGGGTTGGTCGACCACCACCTGGCGGTCGAACCGGCCGGGACGCAGCAGTGCCGGGTCCAGGATGTCGGGCCGGTTGGTGGCGCCGATGAAGATCACGCCGGAGCCCGCCTCGAAGCCGTCCATCTCGACGAGGAGCTGGTTGAGCGTCTGCTCGCGTTCGTCATGACCACCACCGACGCCGGCACCACGCTGGCGCCCGACGGCGTCGATCTCGTCGACGAAGACGATCGCCGGCGCGTGCTTGCGGGCTTGCTCGAAGAGGTCACGCACCCGCGACGCGCCGACGCCGACGAACATCTCGACGAAGTCCGAGCCCGACAACGAGTAGAAGGGGACGCCGGCCTCGCCGGCCACCGCGCGGGCGAGCAGCGTCTTGCCGGTGCCGGGCGGGCCGACCAGCAGGACCCCGCGCGGCACCGTGGCGCCCATGGCGGAGAACCGCTCGGGATCGGCCAGGAAGTCGCGCAGCTCGGCCAACTCAGCGACGGCCTCGTCACACCCGGCGACGTCGGCGAACGTCACGTCCGGCTCGTCGCCCTGGCCCGGCTGCCGCAACTGCTTGCGGCCGAACTTCCCCATCGTGCCCGAACCGCGCATGCTGCCGAGCAGCCACATCATGGCCACGACGATGGCGGCGATCGGCAACAACTGGAGCAGCACCACGACCCACAGCGGCTCGCCCGATCCGTCGATCTCCGGGTCGATGCCGGCCTCGAGCATGACGGTGGTGACCTCGTCGGCGTACTGCTCGGGGTACGGCGCCACGAACTCGGTGCCGTCCGTGAGCGTGCCGGTGACCTTCGACGAGCTGTCGTGCAAGGTGGCCGTGGCGACCTGGCCGTCGCGCACCTGTGCCTGGAACGTGCCGAGGTCGAGGGTCGTCGGTTCGCTCCCGCGCGTCGCCAGGACGATGCCGGCGACGACCAGCGCCACCGCCACGACGGCGCCGAAGACGATGGCGGGAGTGCTCGGACGTTTCACGGGTGACGCAGGCTACCGGCGGCCGCCGACAACCACGGCGCCGACGCCTTCACGCGCCGCGGTAGCGGCGCACGTCGGGCAGGTTGCGGTAGCGCTCCGCCACGTCGAGGCCGTAGCCGACCACGAACTCGTCCGGGATGGTGAACCCCACGTAGCGCAGGTCGGGCATGTGGCGCCGCTCGCCCTCCTTCACCAGCAGGGCGCAGACCTCCAGCGAGGCCGGCTGGCGCACGGCGAGGTGCTTCAGCAGGTAGTTGAGGGTGAGCCCGCTGTCGACGATGTCCTCGATGACGACGACGTGGCGCCCGGTCAGGTCGATGTCGAGGTCCTTCACGATGCGCACGATGCCGCTCGTCTTGGTGGCCGTCCCGTAGGACGAGACCGCCATGAAGTCGAACTCGACCGGCAGGTCGACGGCGCGGGCGATGTCCGAGAGGAAGATGAAGGCGCCTTTGAGGACGCACACGAACAGCGGCGCCTCGCCGGCGTAGTCGCGCGTGATCGCCGCGCCGAGGTCGGCGATCTTGGCGTGGAGGTCGTCACGCGCGACCACGACCTCGCCCAGGTCGGGATCCTCGTCGAAGGGGCTCGTCGTGCCGGACATGCGGCGCAAACCTACCGCCGCCCGACCCGCGGGTTCGTCACCGCGCTGGCGCGACCAGGGCCAGCCGGTCGTCACGACGCGTCAGCCGCCATCCGCCGGCGATCTCGGTGGCACGCCGCTCGTGGCGCACCACGGCCATCGCCCGTGCCAGGGTGGCCGCGTCGGGCGGGTGACGGTCCGGGTCGGCGGTGCGCAACCACTGGCGCAACGCCAGTACGGCCACGACCTCGGGAGCGGCCCGCAGGGCGGCGGCGTCGGTCGGGTCCACCATCGCCGCCTCGTCGTCGAGGCGATCGGTGGCGGCGCGGGCAGCGGCGGCGGTGCGCGCCAACAGCGGCACGACGTCTCGGCCCGCCACGTCGTCGAGCAGCGGCAGCACCTCGTGGCGCAC
>CAZYKR010000213.1:0-7790 GCA_964648005.1 uncultured Iamiaceae bacterium | reverse complement strand
AGCCCGAGACGTCCGAGAGGATGTTGGTGGTCGCCGTCGTCTGGAAGCACACCTTGCCCGCGGCGTCCACCGGCGCGATGACGGCGTTGGCCACCGTCTGCCCCGCCAGGTAGTTGACGTTGCTCGCCGTGCCGCCCGGCGTGGCGCACGGGAAGACCTTGACCCAGCCGCTGGCGTCGGGACCCTCGACGGTGACGTTCAGTGCTACCGCGGCAGCGCCGACGGGCACACCGTTCACACCCGTGGCGGTGAACTCGAGCGTGGTGCCACCTGCCACCTTGCCGACGGGCACGCCGCCGGACCCGGTGCGGGTGTCGAACTGCCGCTGGGGCACCAGCGGGTTGAACAACAGGTCCGGTGCGATGACGTTCACGGTCGACTGGGCGCCGTCATCGGCGTTGTCCGGGTCGGGCTCGTCGCTGCTCACGAACGAACGGTCCACGAGCTCGGACCCTGGGGGTCCGGTGACACGGGCCACGATCGTGACGACCTCGCTGAATGGTCCGGTCACGGTGTCGGGTCGGGCGATGGTGCCGAGCATGCAGCGCACGGGGTCATCGAGGTCCCCCGGCGTTCCTCCGACGCAGACTCCGTCCGGCGTCGTGGCCGACACCAGCTCGACGCCCGCCGGCAGCAGGTCCTCCACCACGACGTTGTGCGCGGTGGACGGCCCGTTGTTGGTCGCCGTGACCGTGGTCGTCACGAGGTCCCCGGGCTCCGCCGTCGGCGACGAGGCCACGTTGGTGACGCTCATGTCGACGAGGGCCTCCACGGAGTGCGGCACTGCCGAGAGGTTGTTGGTCGCATCGGGGTCGGCGGTGTCGCTCACCACACGCACCTCGTTGGTGAACTCCTGCGGCTCGGTCGCCACCAGGCGGAACGACGCCCGCGCACGGCCTCCCATCACCGGTGGATCCGGAGGGTTCGGATACATGCCGATCGGCTGGAGGAGGTCAGTCGCCATCGTGCCGATGTCATTGCCGAACTGCGCCGTGAAGATCGGGCCGGTCGTGCAGTTGAACTGGGTGATGGCCCCGCCGCCCTGGGACACGGAGTAGGCGCAGCTCTGGATGGTCACCGTCGCGTCCGGCCCGCCGACACCCCCGAGCAGGGTGTCGCGGATCGTGACGTTGCGGGCGGTGGAGGGCCCGAGGTTGTCGACGTCGATTGTGTAGAGGATGGACTGGCCCGCCTGGGCGACGACCGGGTTGACGTACTTGTTGATCCGCAGGTCGGACGCCTCGCCCACCTGGACGGACCGGGAACCGGTCTGCGCTCCGCCGTCGTAGTCGATGGAGAGGCCGATCGACGCGTTCGCCAACGCCCCGCCGCCACCGTTGTCGACCACGAAGTCCGGGTCGACATCGACGCGCACCGTCCGCGTCTCGCTCTCGCCCGGGTTCAGCAGGCCGAACCCGCCGATGAGACAGGAGTTCGGATCGATGCACGGCGTGGTCGGCGCCGTCGTCAACCCTGGGGGCAGCGTGATCTCGAGCAGGGTGTCGTCGGACGGATCCGGACCAGCGTTGTACACGGTCACCTGCAGGTTGGCCGTGCTCCCGGCGATCAACGGCTGGTCCGACGTGACGGTGAAGGCGAAGTTGGAGAACGCGGCGGCCGGCGGTGCGCTGATCGCGAACGAGGCAAGCGTCAGCACGATGATCGTGATGCTCGCTGCGACTGTGCGGGGCGAACCGCGACGGCCGGGGCGGGCGAGGAAGGGGACGGCGGGCATTGAGGGGCCCTCCTCAATCATTGTTGTGTCACTACTACGGCAGCGACAAGGTGCGTCGGCGACTCTACAACGTCACAATTTCTTGTGTCGGGTGCACGTGAACCGGGACAGGCCGTGGGTGTCAACCGACGCTCGTGGATTCAGGCGAGTCGGTCGGGGAACCCGAAGCGGGCGAAGCAGTCGGTGGTGTCCAGGAAGGCGTGGATGGCCTCGATGCGACCGTCACGCAGCTCGACCACCTGGAGCGCCCAGGGGCTGCGGCCACCGGCGGAGTCGGGCTTGTACTGGGCGAACGCCGGGCATCCGTTGGCCCAGCCCGGCAGCAGGCGCGAGTCGGCGCAGGAGGCGCCCGGACCCAGGTACCACGCCACCAGGTCGTCGACGCCCTGCAGCCACATGGCATAGGGCGGCATCGTCTGGATGACGTCGTGGTGCAACAGCGCCGCCAACGCCGCCATGTCGTAGCGCTCGAAGGCGTCGACGTAGCGCGCCAATAGGGCCTGCTCATCGGCGCTGAGCACCGGTGTCGACCCGGCCGGCGGCGCCTCGGTCATGACGGCGCGGGCCCGCTGGAGGGCGCTGGTCACCGAAGCCGTCGTCGTGTCGAGCAACTCGGCGACCTCCGACGCCGGCCAGCGCAGCACGTCACACAAGATGAGCGCGGCGCGCTGGCGTGCCGGGAGGCGCTGCAGCGCGCTGATGAACGCGAGCCGGATCGTGTCCCGGGCGACCGCCACCTCGGCCGGGTCGCCGTCGAGGTCGAGCACGGACGCGTCGGGCACGGGCGTGATCCACGCGTGGTCGGGCAGCACGTCAGCCAGGTGGGCGGCGTCGGGCGTGCGGGCCGGCCCGAGGTCCATCGGCCGGGCGCGCCGGTGGGGGCTGCGGCCCATGTCGATGCACACGTTGGTGGCGATGCGGTACAGCCAGGTGCGCACACTGGCGCGCCCCTCAAAGCGGTCGGACGCCTGCCAGGCGCGCAACATCGTCTCCTGCACGGCATCCTCGGCCTCGGCGCCGGCACCGAGCATGCGGTAGCAGTACCCGGTGAGATCGCGTCGATGGACCTCGAGATCGCCGATCAGTGCCTCGGTGGTAGGGGTGGACACGACCGTCACGGTAGCCGTGCCACCCACGACGTCAGCCGGAGAAGGTGTCGTCCTCGCTGCTGAGCATCCACGAGATGCCGAAGCGGTCCACACACGCCCCGAACAGCGACGTCCAGAACACCTTTTCGAGCGGCATCTGCACCTCGCCGCCGTCGGCAAGCGCGTCGAACACCCGGCGCACCTCGTCGAGGTCGGCGAAGCTCAGGTGCAGCGCCACGCCTTTCGCCCCGGCGCCGTCGCCGGTCGGGTCGTCGGACGCCAGGATCATCGAGCCGTCGCCGAACGTGAGCGCCGAGTGCATCACCGCATCGGGCGCCATCTCCATGCCCGGGTCCTCACCCTGCGGGATCTCCGAGGCGGCCATGATCGAGAGCTCGCCGCCGAGGACCTCCTGGTAGCGGGACATCGCCTCCCGGGCGGTGCCGGAGAAGAACAGATAGGGGTACAGCGCCATCGAAGCCTCCTGGTCGTGTGATCGATCGCTACCCGTACAGACGGAACGGACGGCGAGAACTCATCGCGCCGACGCAACCCGCTGTTCGCGCCCCTCTGCAGTTCAGCGCCCCTCAGGAGTTCAGCGCACCTTGCGCAGCTCACCGATGCGCCACGACCGGTCGAAGAACGACGCCAGCGGGCTGTAGAGGCGCAGGATCACGAACCAGCCCTTGTTCGGGTCGGTCTGGATCCAGTTCCCGTCGGGCACGTCGGCGGGGCGCTCGGGTGCGCACACGATCGTCGTCGAACCGTCGTCGGCGGCCGTCGCTGCGGGCGTCGGATAGCTCTGGCTCCCGGCCCGCGGGTAGCGCTGCGGGGTGTGCAGCATCGAGCGCGTCTGGTTGTCGTAGACGGTGAGCGACCAGAACCTGGCGGCCGGGATGTCGGGCGGCAGCGTCACCTCGTACGTCGCCGAACCGTCGAAGAAGGCGCCGTCAGCGTCCTTGAACGCCACGAGGTACTGACTCCCGATGCCCGGGATGCGCATGCACATGGCCGGCGTGATGCCCGTGTAGCCGTAGAAGAACATCGTGCGGAGGTCGAGCTTCTGCGCGCCGGAGGACGGGTACGGCACGATGCCCTGTGCCGTGAGCTCGGGCGGCGGCGCGTCGAACGAGTAGCCGGCGGGGAACAGCATGTTCGTCCACGCCGACTCCTCGCCGTAGTAGTCGGTGCCCATCGACGCCGGAGCGTCGAACATCAACGCACGCGAGGTGGCGGCACCGACGGCGGCGGCGTCGCGCAGGATGGCCTGGAGCTTCTCGTCGGGGGCGAACGGCTCGCCCTTGCGGATGCCGATGGCATCGAGGTGCCCCAGCAACTCGGGGTCGGCGGCGCCGGCGGGCTCGTGCTGGATCGCTTCGTGGACGTAGGCGAAGAAGCGCTCGTCCGACGGCGGGATGGTGTTGACCGGCACGCCGCTGGCCTCGACGAAACGCGTCTCGGGCGCCTCGGCGGCGGGCGCCAGGGGCACGGTGCCCTCGAGGAGCGTGGCGACGCTGGTGCCGAACCCGCCGGGGGCATACGGGGAGATCCGCAGGTGTTCCTTGATGGTGGCGACCGTCGGCGCCGGGTCGTCGTCCTGGAGGAACGACCGGCCGAGCAGCAAGACATGGTCGGTCTCGGCGTGCGCCACGAAGAAGCCACCGTCGGGAAGCGGCCCGTCATAACCCGGGGGCACCAGGAGGTAGTGCCCGCCGGCACCGCGGTCCGGGCCCGGGACGCCGAAGTCGGTGACCCACCGGAACCACATGTCGTCGATCGTGCCCAGCGCGTCGGGCGGCGTCTCGAGCACGATCGGGCCGCCCGAGAGGTCGATGATCCCGACGAAGTAGACGGTGTCGGCGTTGGCCGTCAGGAACAGCGACGACGAATCCATGAGCTCGGAGAAGATGGCGACGGCGTTGTCGTCGGCGCCGATGGCGGCGAAGCCCTTGCGCAGCGCATGGGTGGACGCGATCGGGAACGCGTCCAGGTAGGCGCTCAGCGCATGGGTGAAGGCCAGGTGGTCGAGCACCGCTGCCGTCGTGTCGGCGGTCGGGACACCGTCGACGAACTGGAGGTTGCCGATGGACGATTCGAGCGTCGACGGGGTCGACAGGCTGCGCACCGCCTCTTCCAGGTTCTCGATCATGACGTGGATCTTCCTCTCTCGGTGTAGGCGATGTCGAACGCACACCCAGTTCCCAGCCGGGGCTTACGACATCCTTACCGGAGCATGGTTCCGTGCACCTCATGTCCACCCGATCCATCCCAGCGACGCGTCGTGACCACATCCGGCTCCTGGTCCCCGTGGCGGTGACGAGCCTGGCCGCAGCCTGTTCGGCCACCGGTCCGATCGCCGCGGCGGACACCGCAGGGTCCAGTCCGGCCACCACTGCCGCCGCCGCGTCCACGAGTGCGACCGCCCCCACGACCGCGACCGACACTGCACCTGCCGGCAGCGACGACGCCTGCGCGACCTTTCCCGACCTGAGCGGCGTCGAGGGTGCGGGCACCGGGTACGCGCTGCCCGAGGTGTCGGTGCGCTGCTCGGACACCGAGCTCGTCGTGACGTCCAACGGGATGCCGGGCTACACGTTCGAACCGAAGACGCCGAACGCGCTCGAGGAGCAGACGTGGGAGTGGCACGTGCCGCTGGAGCCCCAGCTCGCCGACACGACGACCACGCTCGCCGGCGTCCTGGGCACGGTCGGGTTCACCGTGACCGGCCTGCCGATCTACGGCCCGATGGAGGGCCCCATGCCCGCGGCCGAGGCGTACGGCGACCCGGTGTACAACGGCATCGTCGACGGCTGCCAAGGGCACACCGGGCCCGCGTCCGAGTACCACGTGCACGCCATCACGGCGACGGAGTCCTGCTACCTGGACGAGGCGATCGTCGGCTACGCCATCGACGGGTTCCCGATCTACGGCAACTCCGGCACGTACACATCGGGCTGGGTGCAGACCGGCGATCCGACGACGGACGCCTGGGACAACTACACCTACCAGCCGTCCGAGGACCCGAACGTGCTCGACGAGTGCAACGGACGCATCGGTGAGGACGGCACCTACCGTTACCACCGCACCGACACCTTCCCCTACACGATCGGCTGCTACGCCGGAACGCCCGTACAACAACAAGGACGCGCCGGCGGCCCGATGCCGGCGATGCGCTGATCAGCTCAGAGCTCGGCCACAGAGCTGAAGACGTCGACCCAACGGTCACGATCGACGAAGCCGTAGTGCCCGGCACCCGGCCACACGTGGGTTGTGCAGTTCGGCAGCAGATCGGCCAAGTGCAACGGCATCTTCGGGTCGAGGATGTCGTCGGCGTCGCCGTAGAACAGGTCGACCGGCTGGGAGATGTCGGCGGGATCGAAGCCCCAGTCCCACAGCGCCATCGTCATCTCGTACATGCCCTCGCCGCCCTGCGCCATGCCCTCGGCGAACGACGCCTCGAACATCGCTCGCTGCGCCGGGTCGTCGAGGAACGTCGCGGCATCGGACGGGTCGTCCTCGGCGGTGGCCTCGACGAAGCTCGGGATGTCCTTGAGCGCCTTCTTCGCCGCCATGTTCGAGCCCAGCTTGATGACGTGGTGCAGATGGTGGAGCTTGGCGATCAGCTTGAGGTCCTTGTTGATCATGAGCTTCGCCATGCCCGGCTCGTCGAGCGGCGCAACGGGCGACGCCAGCACGATCTTGTGCACCCGGTCCGGCATCCGATGTGCGATCGCCAGCGCGTGGGGGCTGCCGCCGGAGTGACCGGCCACGTTGCACTGATCGATCCCGAGCGCGTCGGCGAGTGCCTCCATGTCGGCGCCCCAGTCGACCATCCGGCGGCCCTTCTGCAGGGTCGAACCGCCGACGCCGGGTTGGTCGGCGACGATCACCCGAACGCCGAGCGATGCCGTGAGCGCCTCGTCGGGATTCCGGATCAACCGGGAGTCGGACAACCCGTGGTTGAAGATCACCGGCGTCCCCGCCGGATCGCCGTACACGTCGTAGGTCAGCTGTCGTCCATCGGCCAGTTCCAGCACGTCCATCGCGCACCCCCTCGTTCGCCGGCGCGGTTCAGTTCTTGCGTTTCCCTCGCCGTGGCGCGGATGGCGCGATGGTAGTGACGACGTGTCGACGGCGCGCCGGGAAGCGACGCGTCTGTGGCGCCCCTGTACCCACATCAACCTCATCGGTCGCCTACTGTTGTCGCCGATGCAACGGCTGTGAACATCGCTGTTGCTTCAGATGGACCACCATCGCCGAGGCGGGGAGTGACGGGGTGAGCGATCAGAGCACGGGGCCGCAGACGGCCCCTGGTATGGGCGGGCAGCAGGCCAACTCGAAGGCGACCTGGTCGCTCGTCGGAGGCATCCTCAGCATCACCTTGTGCGGTGTGATCGTCGGCATCGCCGCGATCATCGTCGGCAAGCAGGCGCAGGCGGAGATCGCTGCCTCCGGCGGCCTCCAAGGCGGCGAGAATCTCGCCAAGTGGGGAATCATCCTCGGGTGGCTCTCGGTGGCCTACTCCGTGATCGTCGCCATCATCGTCGCCATCTCGTTCGCGGGCAGCAGCTGACCGAGCGGCTCGTCCACCGCACCGGCGTCGCAGCAACTCACAGGCCGAGGACGCGCTCGGCGTTGCCCGAGCAGATCAGCGACCGCTCCTCCTCGGTGATCGGCGCGCCGTCGATGAACGCCACGGCCGGCTCGTTGTGCTGGTACGGGTAGTCGACGGCGAACAGCACCCGGTCCGCCCCCATCACGTCGATGGCACAGCGCAGCGGGGCCGCGTCGTTGACCCCCGAGGTCGTCACCATGATGTTGCGCTTCACGTAGAACGACGGGCACTCGCCGAGTGGGGAGTCCGCCACGTAGAAGTCGTACCGGTCGTCGAGCCGGGCGAGGCTGTAGGGCAGGTTCTCACCCATGTGGCCGACGATGAGCGTCGCTGTGGGGAACCGCTCGAAGAT
>CAZYKR010000212.1:0-7822 GCA_964648005.1 uncultured Iamiaceae bacterium | reverse complement strand
AGCTGGTACAGGCGGTTGGGCCAGGTCGGGCCGAGCATCGACGAGAAGTAGTTGTCGTAGGTGGTGTAGCCCTGCGCGAGGGCGGCCAGGATGGGCAGGTCGGTCGGCCCGTAGTACCCGATGGGGAACAGGTCGCCGACCGGCTGGGTCTTCAAGAAGCCGTCGCACTTGCCGTCGTCCCAGTGCTCGGCCATCGCCTGCCAGATGTGGAACGGGTCCTGGAGGTCACAGCCCTGCCAGTCAGGCGCCAGGGGGTAGGTCTCGTGCATGGTGCCCTGGCTGTCCTCGTAGCTGAGGCCGGCCTGCTTGCCGTCGGCGCCCGGTAGCCAACCGAGGAAGTGGTCGAACGACCGGTTCTCCATCATCAAGATGACGACGGTGTCGAACGGCGCGTCGGTCGGGTTCGGCAACCCGACGGTGCCGGCGGTCACCGGCTCGGTCGTGGTCCCGCCGGCTGCGGTGGTGGCGTCATCGGCCGCGCAGCCGGACAGGCCGTTGGCGGCCGCGCGGGCGGCGCCGGCGGCGGCGCCGAGGAATTGACGACGGTTCAGCGGGCTCATGGGAGCGCTCCTCCGAGGTGTTGCCGAGGTGGTCGGCGCCTGACGGTAGCCGCTTCACCACGCAGCGGACACGGAGCCCCAGGGCCGGAGGGTTCTCAGCGGGGCAGCAGCGTCGCCCACTCGTCGAGCCGGGGTAGGACCTCGTGGCGGGGTGCCGACGGCACCCGGAACACGCACTCGGTCACGCCGATGCGGGCGAAGTGTTCGAGCTTGCCGGGGTCGGGTAGCGAGCCGAACGGCACGATCTCCAGGGAGGCGGGGTCGCGGCCCGCAGCCTCGGCGGCGGCGTGCAGCTGCGGGATCGCCTCGCCGAGCCCGGCGCCGCCGATGGGAATCCACCCGGCGCCGTACTCCACCACCTGGGCGAAGAGCTTCGGGCCGGCCCCGCCACCGACGAGGACGGGCGGGCCGGGGCGCTGCACCGGCTTGGGCCACGACCAGCTGGGGCTGATCGTCACGTGCTCGCCGGTGAACCCGGCGACATCGTCGGCCCACAGCGCCTGCATGGCCAGCACGTGCTCGCGGCACACGGCGCGGCGGTTGGCCATCGTCACGCCGTGGTCGGCGAGCTCGTCGGCGTTCCACCCGAAGCCGACGCCCAGGACGACCCGTCCGCCGGAGAGGTGATCCAGCGTGGCGACCGCCTTGGCGGTGACGATCGGCTCGCGCTGCGCCGGCAGCAGGATGCCGGTGCCGAGGCGCAGGTGCTGGGTGACGGCGGCGGCGGCGCCGAGGGCGACGAGCGGGTCGAGCGTGCGCTTGTACTCGGGCGCCAGTTCGGCGTCACCGGTCGGCGGCGGGGTGGTCCGGCTGACCGGAATGTGGGTGTGCTCGGGCAGGTAGAGCGAGTCGAAGCCGCGGGCCTCGGCCTCCCGAGCGAGCTCAGCGACGTCCATCGAGACGTCGGTGGCGAACATGGTGATCCCGTAGCGCATCGCCGATGCACGGTAGGCGAGTTTTTGACGACCCGTCAGATTCCGGGGGACGATGCCGCCATGACGGGAATCTGCGAAGGACGGGTCGTGATCGTGACGGGCGCCGGGCGCGGCCTCGGTCGGGCCCACGCGCTGGCGTTCGCCGCCGAGGGCGCCAAGGTCGTGGTCAACGACCTCGGTGCCGAGCTCGACGGCTCAGGCGGGTCGACCGGCCCGGCGGGCGAGGTGGTGGACGAGATCCGCGCCATGGGCGGCGAGGCGGTGGCCAACGGCGCCGACGTGGCGGATTGGGAGCAGGCGGCGGCGATGATCGCCCAGGCGGTCGACACGTTCGGGCAGCTCGATGTGCTGGTCAACAACGCCGGGTTCCTGCGCGACCGCATGCTCGCCAACCTGTCCGAGGACGAGTGGGACGCCGTCGTGCGCGTGCATCTCAAGGGCCATTTCGCCCCGACCCGCCACGCCGTCGCCCACTGGCGAGACCGGTCGAAGGCGGGCGAGGAGGTGCAGGGTCGCATCATCAACACCTCGTCGGGCGCCGGCCTGCTCGGCTCGGTCGGGCAGGGCAACTACTCGGCCGCCAAGGCCGGCATCGCCGGGCTCACGCTCGTCGAGGCGGCCGAGTTCGGCCGGTACGGCGTGACCGCCAACGCCATCGCCCCGGCGGCACGCACCCGCATGACCGAGCAGGTCTTCGCCGACTCGATGGCGGCTCCGGGCGAGGGCGAGTTCGACGCCATGGCTCCCGAGAACGTCTCGCCGCTGGTCGTGTGGCTGGGCAGCCTCGACTCGGCGTTCGTGACCGGCCGGGTGTTCGAGGTCGAGGCCGGCAAGGTGTCGCTCGCCGACGGGTGGCAGCACGGCCCCGAGCGCGACAAGGGCGCCCGCTGGGCCCCGCGCGAGCTGACCGACGTCGTGCGCGCCCTCATTGCCGAGGCGCCCGCGCCGGCACCGGTGTACGGCGCCGGTTGAGCCGCGCCGGCGGCCGGTACGATCGCCGGCCATGGTGACCCGGCGCTGCGGCGCGCAGCGCACGGTGGCGGTGGCGGTGGCGGCAGCGACGGCCGTGGTCGCCGGTTGCGCCGCCGACCCGACGCCGTCGGCCGACCCGGTGCCGGCCACGGCGGGGACGACCCTGGTCGAGCCCGACGACGCCAACGCGCCGATCGCCGACGCCGCCGTGCCGACGCTCGGCGACCGTGACCTCGACGTCGCCCACTACGACCTAGCGCTCAACTACACACCGGAGACCGGTGAGCTCGACGCCACCGCCACCCTTGACCTCGCCGTCGAGCGACCGTCCGACAGCGTCGTGCTCGACCTCGTCGACCTCGACGTGACGGGCGTGCGCGTCGACGGCGCCGAGACGCCGTTCGACCACGCCGACGGCAAGCTCACGGTCGATCTCGGCGAGGTGGTGGCGCCCGAGGTATCCATGCAGGTGGCGGTCGACTACGCCGGTGTCCCCGACGCCGTGCAGACCCGTGCGCTCGGCGGCGTCGAGGTCGGCTGGCAGGTGCGCGACGACGGTAGCTTCGTGCTGGCCGAACCCGAGGGCGCGCGCACCTGGTATCCGGTCAATGACCATCCGACCGACAAGGCCACCTACGACATCCTGGTGACGGTGCCCGAGGGCGTGACGGCGGTCGCCAACGGCGAGCTCGTCGAGGAGCGTGCCGACGACACGACGACCACGACGCACTGGCGGATGGCGCAGCCGATGGCGCCGTACCTCGCCACCGTGGTGACCGGCGACTACGTCGCCACGTCGAACGATGCCGACGAGGACGACGTCCTGCCCCAGACCGTGTGGACGAGCGGCGACACGGACGGCGCCGGGGACCTGCTGGCGGCCCAGGGCGAAGCCGTCGATCTGCTCGAGGGCTGGCTCGGTCCGTTCCCGTTCTCGACCTACGGCGGCGTGGTGCTGCCCACGGACGACACCGAGCCGTTCTTCGACAACGTGGCCATCGAGACCCAGTCGCTCTCGTTGTACGGCGCCGAGTCGGTCGTGGGCGAGACCGTCGTGCACGAGGCGGCACACCAATGGTTCGGCAACAGCGTCAGCCTGACCGACTGGGGTCAGGACATCTGGTGGGTCGAGGGCTTCGCCCGCTATAGCGAGTGGCTCTGGATCGAGGACGTGGACGGGCAGGCCGCGTACGACCGGACGGTCGAGCGCTCCTATGCGCAGCTCGCCGAGGCCGAGCGGCCGATCGCCCCCGGCGACCTCGGCGTCAGCCGCCTGTTCTCGACCTGGTCCTACGACCGGGGCGGCCTGACCTTCGCCGCACTGCGCGCGGAACTCGGCGACGAGGACTTCGAGGCCTTCCTCCGTGCGTTCGTGGAGCGCTACCACGGGTCCAACGCGACGACCGAGGACCTCATCGCCACCGCCGAGGAGGTGAGCGACGAGGACCTCGGTCCGTTCTTCGACGCGTGGGTGTTCAGCGACGAGCTGCCGCCGGCACCATGACGATGTCGGTCAGCTGAGCCGCTCGACGATCATGGCCATGCCCTGGCCGCCGCCGACGCACATCGTCTCGAGGCCGAACGTCTTGTCCGACGCCTGCAGGCCGTGGATCAGCGTGGTCATGATGCGGGCACCGGTCATGCCGAACGGGTGACCGAGGGCGATCGAGCCGCCGTTGACGTTGAGCTGGCGATCGATGTCGATGTCGAGGTGGCGGGCGGACGGCAGCACCTGTGCAGCGAACGCCTCGTTGATCTCGACCAGGTCGATGTCGGCCATGGTCATACCGGCACGCTCGAGGGCCTGGCGGCTGGCGCCGACGGGACCCATGCCCATGATCTCGGGGTCGAGCGCCGACACGCCGCTGGAGACGACCCGCGCCAGGGGGGTGATGCCGAGCTCGGCGGCTTTGGTGTCGCTCATGACGACCACGGCGGCGGCGCCGTCGTTGAGCGGGCAGGCGTTGCCGGCCGTGATCTTGCCGTCGGGCCGGAAGCTCGGGCCGAGCTGGGCCAGCTTCTCGGCGGTGGTGCCGCGGCGGATGCCGTCGTCGGTGCTGACGACGGTCTCGTTGCCCTCGGCGTCGGTCACCGTGACCGGCGTGATCTCGGCCTCCCAGAAGCCGTTGTCGAGCGACTGCTCGGCCAGGTTCTGCGAGCGGGCGGCGAAGGCATCCATGTCCTCGCGGGCGACGTTTTCGTACTCAGCGACGTTCTCGGCCGTCTGGCCCATGGCGATGTACACGTCGGGCAAGCCGGCGTTGGGGGCCCAGGTGCCCTGGCCGCCCTGCGTGCGGGCGTTGGTGCGGGCCTCGGCGTCGGCGAAGATCGGGTTGTGCGGACCGACGTCGGAGGCGCCGTACATGAACCGGCTCACGGTCTCGACGCCGGCGGCGACGAACACGTCACCCTCGCCGGCCTTGATGGCATGGGCGGCCATGCGGATCGACTGCAGCGAGCTCGAGCAGTAGCGGTTGACGGTGACGCCCGGGGCGTTGTCGAGCCCGGCCATGATGGCGACCACGCGGCCGAGGTTGTACCCGGCCTCGCCGGCGGGCTGGCCGCAGCCCAGGATCAGGTCTTCGACCAGGTTGGGGTCGAGCTGGGGGACCTTGGCCATGACGGCCTTGACGATCTGCGCGGTGAGATCGTCGGGGCGGGCATTGACCAGCGAGCCCTTGTTGGCCCGGCCGATCGGGCTACGGGCGGTGGCGACGATGACTGCCTCGGGCATCGGTGCTCCTCGTGTCTCGATGCGAACGGGAGACCTCGGCCCGGTGCCGTCGCCCCCCGCAACGGGCCTCCTGTCTAGCGCGCCCGGGTGCGCGCACAAACATGACGGTCGTATCAGGTGGACGCCCTCGGCGGATCGGTGTAAGAAATAGAACGCGTTCTAGATGAGAGGGGGGCGCGGCATGGCCCTGTCCGTGATCCGGTTCGACATGCGGGTGCCCGGCCTGGAGCCCGCCGAGATCGCCGAGCGCTACGCCGCCGCGGTGGAGATGGCGCGCTGGGCCGATCAGGTCGGCTTCGACATGCTGGTGCTGTCCGAACACCACGCCTCGCCCGACGGCTACCTCCCGTCGCCGCTGCTGCTCGGTGCCGCCATCGCCTCGGTCACCGAGCGCATCCCCATGAACGTGGCGGCGCTGCTCGTGCCGCTGCACGACCCGTTGCGCCTCGCCGAGGACCTCGCCGTGCTCGACCACCTGTCGAAGGGGCGCATCTCGTTCGTCGCCGGCCTCGGCTACCGGCCGATCGAGTACGCCATGTTCGGGCGCGAGTGGACCAAGCGCGGGCGACGCCTCGACCAGTGCCTCGACCTGATGTTGCAGGCGTGGACCGGCGAGCCGTTCGACCTCGACGGCGAGACGGTGCAGGTCACCCCGAGGCCGTATCAGGCGCCGCACCCGATGATCTTCATCGGCGGGTCGGGCCCCAAGTCGGCGGAGCGGGCGGCCCGCTTCGGCTTCGGCTACTTCCCGTCGGCCGGCGACCCCGCGCTCGCCGAGCACTACCGCGCCGAGTGCGCCCGCCTGGGCAAGCCCGAAGGCATCGTGGCCCTGCCGAGCGGCCCGGGCAGCGTGTTCGTGGCGACCGACCCGGACAAGGCGTGGGCAGAGGTGGGGCCGTACCTGCTGCACGACGCCACGACCTACCACCAGTGGCAGGGCGGCCAGCGCTCGCACGTGCACTCGCACGCGTCGACCGTCGACGAGCTGCGCGCCGAGGGCATCTACCAGATCCTCACCCCGGAACAGACGATCGAGACCGCCCGGTCGCTGGACCTGATGGGTGCGATCACCCACCATCCGCTCTGCGGGGGCACCCCGCCGGAGCTGGCGTGGCAGAGCCTGGAGCTGTTCGCCGATCGGGTGCTGCCGGCGCTGAGGGAAGGCTGACGACGTGGAGCTCGCCATCACCTTCGGCCAGCTCAACCCCCGCGCCTGGCACGAGGCCGGGCTGGCGGCCGACGCCCTGGGCTTCGAGTCGGTGTGGCTTCCCGAGCACCTCGTGTTCCCGCTCGAGATGCGCGGCCAGCTCGTCCCGGGCGAGGAGCACCCACCCGTGCCGCCGTCGATGCCGATCTACGAGCCGACCGCCTACCTGGCGTGGCTGGCGGCGCAGACCACGCGCATCCGCCTCGGGACCTTCGTGTACCTGCTGGGCATCCGCCATCCCTTCGTCGGGGCCCGCGCCTTCGCCACGCTCGACGTGCTCTCCGGCGGCCGGGCGGAGGTCGGCGTCGGTGCCGGTTGGCTCGTCACCGAGTGGGAGGCCGCCGGGCTCGATCCCTCGACACGCGGCCGGCGCCTCGACGAGGCCATCGCCGTGTGCCGTCGCCTGTGGACCGAAGAGGTCGTCGAGCACCACGGCGAGTTCTTCGACTTCGCACCGGTGATGTTCGAGCCCAAACCGGTGCAGGCACCACACCCGCCGATCGTCGTCGGCGGCGAGAGTCGCCGGGCGCTGCGCCGCGCCGCCGAGCTGGGCGACGGTTGGATCGGCATGTCCCACACGCCCACCTCGGTCGTGCCGCAGCTCGCCCTGCTGCGCGACCTCGAGGCGGCGGCCGGCCGCGCCGAGCGGCCGGTGGTGTCGACGGTCATGGCGCCCCCCGGCACCGACGTCACGCCGGAGCTGGCCGGGGAGTACGCCGCCGCCGGCGTCGACCGGCTGATCGTGGTGCCGTGGACGTCGAGCCGCGACGCCGTCGCCGGCATGGAGCGCTTCGCGGCGCAGCACGAGTTGAACGGAGAGCAGTGATGGCCGTTGACCTCGCAGCGCTGGTGGACCCGGCGCACACCGTCGTGGTGACCCAGGAGTGCCAGAAGGGCGTGATCGGTCCGCAGGCGGCGCTGCCCCAACTCGCCGACGCCGCGCGCGCCGAGATGATCCCCAACGCCGCGGCGCTGGTGCATGCCGCACGCGCCGCCGGCGTGCCGGTCGTGCACTGCGTGGCGGCGCGCCGCGACGACGGCAAGGGGTCGAACCACAACGCCCGGCTGTTCCACGGGATGCTGAAGCTGCCCGTGAAGCTGCTGCCCGGCTCCGAGGCCGTCGAGGTCATCGACGAGATCGGCGTCGAGCCGTCCGACGTCGTGCTCACCCGGCTGCACGGCCTCGGACCGATGGGTGGCACCGATCTCGACCCGGTGCTGCGCAACCTGGGCGCCACGACCATCGTCGGCATCGGCGTGTCGGTGAACGTCGGCATGCTCGACTTCGCCATGGACGCGGTGAACGCCGGCTACCAGATGGTCATGCCGCGCGACGCCGTCGCTGGCGTGCCCGCCGACTACGCCCAGGCCGTGCTCGACAACACGCTGTCGCTGATCGCCACGTTGCCGTCGA
>CAZYKR010000211.1:0-7915 GCA_964648005.1 uncultured Iamiaceae bacterium | reverse complement strand
CGACCGATCCTCATGGCCGGGACGAACGACATGGTCCAGCGGCTCAACTGGGCGGTTCGCGATCGACTCATCGCCCGCGGCGCCGTCATCGAACCGGACAGCAGCGCCGAGGCGGGTGCATTCGGTGTCGGCGAGCAGGTCGTGCTCCGTCGAAACGCCCGCGTGTCCCGGCCCGACGGGAGGACCACCACCGTTCGCAACAGCGACGCAGCCCGGGTCCTCGCGATCGGCGAGGACGGGGGCCTCGTGGTCCGACGCGAGTCCGATCACACGGTGATCCGGCTCGATGCGCTGTACGTCACCGAGCACGTCGACCACGGGTATGCGGTCACCGCTCACCGCGCCCAGGGCGGCACCTGGGACCTGGCCATCGCGGTCGGCGCCGATGGTCTCTACCGAGAGGCCGCCTACGTGCAGATGTCCCGCGGGCGCGCCTCGAACGAGCTCATCATTCCCGCGCCCCAGATGGAGCAGCTCGACCGCGACCTCGCACGACATGACCGCGGCATCCCGCTGCCCACCGAGGAGCCACCCGAAGCCATCGACGACCTCCTCGACCGGCTCGAACGCTCGCGAGCCAAGCACATGGCGCTCAGCCGCGATCCCGACGCCGACATCGTCTCCCACCTTGCGTCCACGGCGACGCTCACGGAACTCGAACACCGCGCGGTTAAATGTCGGACCGCCGAGCGGGCCGCCACCTTGCACATCGGCATCGATCCCGACGTCCTCGCCGCCGCCGTCGAACGAGCACAGCGGACCGCCCACCACGTCCAGCTCGGCCAACAGGTGAAAGCGTTCGATCGCCAGAACATCGGCACCGTCGTCGGCTTCGACGACACCGCAGGCACGGTCGCGATCCACTTCCGCTCGCGCCACGGCCACGAGGCGATCCGAGAGCTTCCGTGGACCGAGGTCGACATCGTCGAGCGTCACCTCCCTCCAGCGCGCGTCCTGCCAGCCGTCGCCCAGGCGACGCTCGACAATCTCGTGAGCGCGTGCGGAAGGACGATCGGCGACTGGCACCAGCACCTCGCCGTCGACGGAATCGAAGCTGGCGAAGCGCAAGGCCACGAACGCGCTGCGGCCCTCCTCGTCGATCGATCCGCCGCGCTTCTCGCCGCTCGCTCGCCGGAGTGGCTGACCGACCTGATCGGGTCGCGCCCATCCGGCGCTCACGACGCCCGCGTGTGGGACCACGCCGTCCGTACGATCGCCGAGCAGCGTGCCAGGACCGGACTGTACGGCAGCGAACCCGGTCTCGGGCCCGCACCGGTTGAGCCGGCGGCGCTCGCCCGATGGCACGGTGCCTCTCGACACGTGCTCGAAGCCCGCGCTCACCTCGACGCGGCCGGAACCCACCGAGAACTCGGCCCCTGGCCGCTGCTGCCCTCGCTCAGTCAGCTCGAGGCTCGGCGCACGGAACTCGACGAGCGCTTTGAGTCCGCTCCTCCGGACCAGCGGGACTTGATCGCCAGACTCCGAGACGGCAACCAGCTCACCCTCGCAGACACCACCGAGGCGCTCCACGCAGCACTCGAAGCCCAAGGCTCCCGCCGTGACTGGATCCTCGCCAACTGGCCCTACGTCGTCGAGTACGCCGAGATCACCCGCGCCATCGAGACCCGCAGCTACGGACCGGAACTGGATGACCTGCGCACGAACCTGAAGCTGACGAGCACGTCGCAGCCGCTCCACGACGCCATCGACGGAGGTGAGCAGTGGGTCGACAGGGCACTCTGCTCCCTGGCCGGTCGCACCGCCACGATGGTCAACCGCGACGTCCGCCAGACCATGGAGGACCTCGCCGAGTACCGAACCGGGTGGGGCATCGAGAGTGCAGACCCGATCGGCGGAGTGCCCAAGAGCGCACCGCAGGCATCGGACCTTGCTCAAATCGCGGCTCGCCCCGGAATGGTCGAACTCGAGTTCGATGCTGATCAACAGTCTCCGGCCGCTGGAACTGCGCCCACCCCGAACCTGGACAGCCGCAGTCATGCTGTCGTCCTCGACCTCGACCTGTAGGAGCTGGCTGAAGCCCTGTGTCCCGGAGGTCGTCGACCGTACGGGCTGCGGGCGGTCAGGTCGTCGGCAACTCGCGGGTGACCGGGGCGTGCTCTGTCCCGCAGTCAGGGCAGATGGGATAGGGAGGACCGAGATCGCCCAGGGCCTCGACGACTGCATCAGCGAACTGAGCGAACCCTCCAGTGCACACGTCACGGAGGTCTTCTTCACGAAGAACCCTCCGGGGCGGCCACTGCACGGAACCGGGCTGGGGAGGCCACACCGAGAACTGGAAATCGTTGAGGATGCCCGTCGGCGCCTGGGCGAGGACGCTCGGCTGAATGGTCCCCGTTCGGTTGAGAACCTGCACCACTAGATGGCCGAGCACCCAGGTGCAGACGAATTGAGCAAGCGGTTGCCCGTTCTGTCCCGTGCCGAAGGCGTACGGCCGCAGCGCTCGGAAGCTGAGCACGACGTCGTACGCCGACAGCGTCACCACCATGTCGATAGGCAACGAACCCGACCGAATGGCGTCGCGTGTGCTCGGCGAAGTGAGCCCGCCGACGTCGGCGCGCGTGTCGGCCTCGAAGACAGCGCTCTTCATGCACGCCCAGCGCGCGATCTGCACCTGCTGATCGACGGTCAGGGTTGTAAGGCGGCCGTTGATGAGCGGTACAAGCAGGTCCTTCGTTTCGTTCTCGAGGACCGACATCCATCCGTTGTTGCAGTCTTCGGCACACACCCCAGGAACGGCGGTCTTCTTGGTCGCAAGGCGCTCGACTACCTCGGTGCGCGGACCGTAGGGCGTCATGCGCGTCAAGCGGATGCGGCCCAGCGTGTGTCCAGCGGGGTTGTCCAGTGGCGCCTTGTTCAGCCACCGTGGGAATAGATCCTCCCGGGAGTCGGCTGGATTCGAGCACCAGTAGCACTTCGTGGGATCCAATCCGCCCGGGATGTCTCGACTGGTGTTCACCACCCCAAGCTACGGGGAAGGCCACCAGGGCAGGGTCATGGAATTGCTCGGACGGCCGAGTCGCTCCACGACGAACCGTCGTTGTGGACAGAGGCCATGACGTCGAGCCAGCGGCGGATCGCCTCCTGCATGGCGACCGCCGCCGTGACTGGCGGCTCGAGGTCGAGGACGTCGAGCATCCGGCCGAGCGCGCGGTCGAGGGCCGTCGGGTCGGCCCAGCCGAGTTCGGCGAAGTCGGGGTCGGGGACGCCGTGGATGGTGCTCACCCGCTCGGCGACCCAGAGGCGGACGGCTTCCTCGATGGCGTCCCAGACGGTGAGTCCGTGGCGGTCGCCGCGGCGCAGGAAGTCCACTGCCGCCACCAGCTCGATGAGCCAGGTGCCGCCGAGGTTCAGGTCTTCGGTGTAGGGATCGTTGGGCCTCTCGAAGTAGTCGGCCCAGCCGGTGTCGGTGTTCATGGGGTGATCTCCAGATTCGGTGCGAGGTCGGGGAGTTCAGGTTCGGGGATTGAGGCGAGCAGGTCGTTGCCGTCGGCGAGGGTGTGGTCGGCTGCGGGCAGGTTGTCGAGGAGGGAGTCGGGCTCGACGCCGGGGGTCGAGGTGGGCTCGGGCAGGCAGTTGAGGAGCATCGCTGCGTTGGAGTCGCGGACCGCCGGAGCGGGTCGTGGTGGCGTGTGCGACGCGATGAGCGCGTCGCGGTCGCGGCTGAGCGGTCGAGCAGCGCGCAGTTCGCTGATCTCGGCAGCGTCGAGCGGGTCGGTCGTCTGCAGCGCCTCGATGACGGCCTCGTTGTTGAGCCCGAGCGCGGAACGGGCGATCTGGGTTGTGAGCGAGGTGTCGCCGTCGCACCGGTGGAGTAGGACGGGCACCGCGATTGACGGGGGAGCGCCGGCGTCGCCGAGCGCGACGGCCGTCTCGTGCGGTGAGAGGCCGTAGGCCTCGGTTGTGAGCGCGACGGCTTCGGGCGGCATTCCTCGCCGGATCGCGACGCAGACGCCGAGGGTCGGGTCGTCGATTCCTGCTGTGATCCCTGCTGCGAAGCACTGGGGGTTGGGGGCGTGGGTGGCGAGGAACCCGGCGATGTCGTTGGGGTGGTGGCCGGTGACGCCGAGCGTGCCGCCGGCGAGGTCCCAGAGGTGGGGTTCGGCGGGTAGGTGTTCGATGATCTGCGTGGGGCGGGCGCGGACGATCTCGGTCGGTTCGCATCCGGCGGCCCGCATGTCGACGGCCGATGCGCCGACGAGCTCGGCGGCGGTCACGTTGTCGATGCCCCACCGCTCGCGCAGGACTTCGATTCCCGTCGAGGGGGTGACTCCGAGGAGTGGAAGGATGGGAGCGACCTCGGTCGCGTCGACTCCTTCGGCTCGGAGGACGGCAACGGTGGTCGCTGAGGTGACGCCGGCATCGCCGAGCAGGCCGACCAGTTCATTGGTGGAGGGGTTGGATACCAGTGCGGCGCGTTCCGGTCCGTCGAGCCGGGTTGACACGAGGGCGACCAGCGCGTCGCGGGTGTAGTCGGGGGAGTCGGCGAGGCGAGCAACGGAGGCGTCGAAGTCGACGCGACTGTCGGTGTGGAGCTCGCGTGCGGCGCGTCGGCCGGCGAGGAGGGCGACGGACATCGCTTCGTCGCGGGTGGCGACGGGGTCGCCGACGGGTTCGATCATCGCCGCGCGGCCGGCTTGGACGCAGGGGATCCACGAATCGCCGAGCGGCATGACGTAGGCGGTGACCTCGCGATCGAGCGGGCGCCGTCGCGCGAGGTCGGACGCTCGCCCCGGCACGGGCTCCCAGTGGCGCTGCGCTTCGACAGGATCGGATGCGGGCGCTGGCGTCCGGACGGCGGCGGGACGCGCTGTCTCCAGTTGTGGGTACCTTGCGCGCATGGCGCCGACGGCTGCCTGCTGGGCGTCCTCGATCGAGGTGGCGTCGCCGCCGGCCAGCACGCCGGCGCCGAGCCGAGCGCGCGTGTCCTCGAGCCTCCAGATCGCCTCGTCACCACGTTCGGCGACGACGAGGTAGGCGGTCGTGTTGAGGCGGAGGTATGCGCCTCGCCCGGATGCGTGCTCGCCCCGCGCCTCCCATTCGGTCGCGGTGTAGGGGCCGACCTCGACCCATTCGCCGATCGGGAGCTGGGCGAGTGACGCGCGTGGCAGCCGGTTCTTCCGCTCGGCGGGTACCACGCGGTCGTCGTCGATCACCATGCGGGGGAGGGGCGACTCCAGGAGGTCGACGCCGAAGCGCTTGCCGAGACCGGCAGTCAGGCGACGTGCCGGATCGAGGACGTCGAGGGCCAGCTCCCACCGCTCCCGAGGCGGGTACAGGGACGGGTCGAAGGGTGGGATCGACGCTCCCGTCGGCTGGATGCGGTGGAGGACGATCGATGCCGCGTGCGAGGCGAGCGTCTCGTCGAGTGCGGGTCGTTCGGTGTTGCGCGGGAGCCGGCTCGCGGCCTGGGCGAGCGCGGCGGCGGGGTCGTCGACGCGGGGGAGTCGTCCCCTGACCATCGGCTTGGCGACCGCTTCGATGGCGGCGAGGAGCTTCGCCCGCGGATCGGGGCCCAGGAGGTGCTCGGGAAGCGGTGGGCGGTCGAGGCGGTCGACGACGGGCCGGCGGACGAGCTGCTCGACGCAGAACACCGAGCGCCATTCCCAGCCCACGACCGCGGACTGGGTGGGTCGGGCCCGTCCCACATGCGGGTCGGGTTCGAGGGCGCCGGTGGTGACGGGCACTCGGACGGGGAGGCCGTGCTCGCCGGAGCGCACCGCGCAGGTGTGGCCGTCCGCGGAGGGGACGAGCCGCCAGGTCTCGATGCCGGCGACGGCCCCGACGGCGCCGTGGGCGGCGAGCAGGATCTGGTTGCGGGCGGAGTAGTCGACCCAGTCCCGGGTGAGGTCGAGGAGGCCTCGCCATCGCTCGGCGCTGATGAGGTGGCCCTCGGCCCAGTCGTCGAGGTAGCGGTTGACGTCCCGACCCGACGCGAGCTGGATGTGGTGCGGGTTGAGCAGCATGGCCGGCACCGTCGGAAATCGAGTGACCTGACCTACGACCCGACTTGTGACCTGCGGCGAAATCCACGTGCGATCGCGGGGCTGGCGAGTGACCTGACTTGTGACCCGTCGCAGGTCAGGGCGGGTTTCGCGTCAGATGTCTCGGTCGGCGTCTGCTCCGTGGCAGCGGTCGCACTGCACCACGTTCGACGGGCTGTAGGCGAGCAGATGGCCCCTGCCGACGTCGACCCACGCCTGGCAGCTCGCGCACCGACCCGCCGTCGGGTTCGGGTCACTCCGCTCGACCTCGATGTCGTCCGCTGCGCTTCCGAGGAGGTCGAGCTGCAACGCGGAGGCCCGAGCCGTCACAGTTCGCGACTTCGGCGCCTTCCCGGTCGGCTTCCCGCTGGCGGCTGTGGCGGGAGCTTTCGGCGGCACCGGGGCGGGCTGGGAGCGGGGGATGTGGGCGGCCGACTCCTCCAGGGCCGAGCGGTCGAGGCTGGCCTCGGTGCCCGGCACGACGGGGTCGTCGCTGAGCGGACACGTCGCGACCTCCGGAGGGCGGGGGCGGCCGTCGTCGTCCAGTTCGACGAGTTCGCGCAAGGTCCGGTCGGTCCACCAGTGGACCGACCGGAGGTGGACCGGCGGGAGCGTGCCGTGGAGCAGGACCGCCTCGCCGGGGAACATCTGGCGGACGACGTGGGGCCCGACGAGATCCTCCCGCTGCACGTTCTCCGAGATCGTGCGCCGGCCGCCGCCGGTGTCCGCGGACCACGAGCGGCGGGCGACGTGCTCGGTGCCGGCGACCTTGCCGAGCCAGTTGAGCGTCGCCGGGTCGTCGCAGCCGGTGAACACGACCTTCGAGCGGTGGCCGCCGAGCACCGCGTCGGCGAGCGTGCCGTAGCGGTGGTCGATCTGCGCCTTGGACTGCCAGCAGGTCACGAACATCCCGCCCAGGCCGGCGATCGTCGAGACCTCCTCGGGAAGCCATTGGAGCTCGAGCTGCGCGGCCTCGTCGATGACGAACAGCAAGGGCTTCGCCAGGCGTCGGCCCTCGATGTCCCAGGCGTGGATCTGCTCGCGCAGGTCACCGAGCAGGCCGCCGAGAACCGGCGCGAGCCGCTTGAACTCGGTGTCGGGAGCGATCAGGTAGAGCGTGTTCGCGCGCCCGTCGTCGTCGTCGCCCATCACCCAGTCCAGGTCGAGGAAGCGGGGCTTGTGCTTCCACAGCTCGTCCGAGCTGTAGGTGGCCCGTGCCTTGCGTGACGCCGAGTGCTCGACCGACGGCTCCGCCCACGCC
This sequence comes from uncultured Iamiaceae bacterium, assembly GCA_964648005.1. Taxonomy (GTDB): domain Bacteria; phylum Actinomycetota; class Acidimicrobiia; order Acidimicrobiales; family Acidimicrobilacustridaceae; genus JAGQTE01. The sequence continues at coordinate 652 of CAZYKR010000211.1, read as the reverse complement.
TCGAACGCGAGACGAGCGGTGGCGTAGATCGAGGCGCGGATCCGTGAGTCCTCCTGATGGAGCGCCAACAGCTTGAGCGCCGCGGCCTCGGCCAGCTTGTGGGTCTCCAGAACCGGCGACTGCAGACCGGCGCGCACGAGCTGGTTGATCGTCGGGTCGGTGATCCCAGCGCCGCGAAAGGCCCAGGCGGTGAGCCGTTGGATCGTGATCGGTTCACCGTCGGTGAGGTGGTGACACTCGGGAAGCAGCTCCGACAGGCCAGCGAGAGCCATGTACGCAGACACGAACGTCTCGCCCTGCTGCGCCCAGTAGTCACCGCCGGTCACGCCGGAGCGCGGGATCGCCGCGGCAAGCGCACGCCCCGCCCGCAGCGCGCCCGACGCCGTGGTGACTCCTCGCAACGGCGTCCAGCGAGCGCTCGCGAGCCCGGTCGACGCCCCCGGATCGAACACCGCCAGGTCACCGACCTTGGACCGGGCGCCCGCGGTGACGTCGTAGAGGTCACGCTTCACCGACAACGCCACGACTGGGCCATCCCAGCCGATGACCCCGGACGACAGCGTGACCGTCTTGCCCGCTTGGGTAGGTCCGATCAGCGCCACAGAGCCACGTGAGCCCTGCCTGCGCGCAGCCTTGCCGCCAATCGGGTGGC
>CAZYKR010000210.1:0-7932 GCA_964648005.1 uncultured Iamiaceae bacterium | reverse complement strand
CGTCGCGCCGCCTCGTCGAGTCGGCGCGGCTGCGGCCCATCGCCGAGATCGAGGACCTGGCCGACCGCTTGGCGGTGCTGTTGGAGCAGTTGCGCGGCATGCGGCGACGCAAGCGCGACCAGGAGCTGACGCGCACCGCCCGCGCCGGCTACGCCGCGGCCTTCGCCTCGGCGGGGTTGGGCCGCGGCTCGTGGGAGGGCCCGGCCGTCGGCGATCTCGACCAGGCGCCGACCACCGAGGCCGACGTGGCCCAGGTCGAGAACATCGTGCTGGAGCGCCTGATCGCCGCCACCTGGTTGCTCGACGGCGGCACCTACTCCCACACCGACGTCTGAACCCGGCCGAACCCACCGGAATCGGGCTCAGGATTCCGGAGTGTCGGAGGTTCCAGCCCAATTTCGGGGTGAGTCCGGGGCCGACCCGGCCACCGGTGTGAGGGGCTACTTGCCCTGGAAGTCGGGCGTGCGCTTCTCGAGGAAGGCCTTGGGACCCTCCTTGGCGTCGGCCGAGGCCATGACGACCATGCCGATCTCCATCTCCTTGGCGAAGGCGTCCGTCTCGGCGAGGCCGTCCGAGGCCAGGACCGCCTCCTTGATGCCGACCACGGCGAGGGGGCCGTTGGCGGCGATCTTGTCGGCGTAGACCCGCGCCGCGGCGAGCGCCTCGCCGTCGGGGACGACCTTGTTGATCAGACCCCACTTCTTGGCCTTCTTCGGCGAGATGGCGTCGCCGACGAGCAGCAGCTCCATGGCATGGGCGTAGGAGATCTGGCGCGGCAGCCGGATGGTCGACGCCGACATCGGGAACAGCCCGCGGCGCACCTCGGAGATGGCGATCTCGGCGCCCTTGCCGGCCACGCGGATGTCGGTGGCCTGCAGGATCTCGGTCCCGCCGGCGTAGCAGTACCCCTCGATGGCGGCGATCAGCGGCTTGCGGGTGCGGTACTCCTTCAAGAAGCCCTTGAAGATGAGCGAGAAGTCGTTCTTGATGCGCTCCTCGAACTCGTTCTCGGTCGGCTTGCCCGACAGCATCGCCCCGACGAGTCGGTCGAGGTCGGCGCCGGCCGAGAAGTGGCCGCCGGCTCCGGTGAGGATGGCGACCCGCACGTCGGGGTCGCTGTCGATCATGTCCCAGGCGTCGCAGAGCCGGCACAACACCTCGGCGTTGAAGGCGTTGCGCTTGTCGGGACGGTTCAGGGTGACGGTCACGACGTGCCCGTCGCGCTCCACGAGGACGGCTGGTTCGCTCATGGGGCGTCACGCTAGAGGAGGATGTGACGACCCGTCAGATTCCCTCGACCGCTCGGGAGCGGCCCGGCCGGTTCAGCCGAGGCCGACCGAGCGGGCGAGGTCCTCGAAGGCGGCCGCCGTCTGCTGCACGGCGGCGACCTCGTCGTCCCACAGGTCGAGCTGCTCGACGACGGCGCCCTGGTTCGACAGCCGCACCGGCACGCCGGTGACGGCGTCGAGATCGCAGAAGCGGCGTTCGACCTCGACCTGCGCCGCCGTGAACGCCATCGTGCCGTCGCCGATCGTCCGCACCAGGTTCGCCACGGCCTGCGCCGTGCCGAGCGGCGTCTTGGCTCCTGTGAGGTGGGCGTAGAAGGGCTTCACCGCCGCCCGGACGTCGGGCGGCAGGGCCTCGAGCAACGCGTACGCGCCGTCGTAGTCGGCGGCCGCCATCAGCCGGCGCAGGGCGTCGAACGACTCGCCGATCGACGGAGCGTCGTGGCGGCGCAGCGCCAACGCCGGCTCGGCCTCGCCGCGGCGCCGGTCCGCCCACGACGACACCGTGCTCCAGCACGGCACCTGCCCGGCGCCGTGCTCGCCCAGCACGAAACCCTGCACCTGCTCGCGTCGCAGCCCGAGGTCGCGTGCCAGCTCGCGCCGGAACCGCATGGTGTCCAGGTGCGCGCCCATGCCGATCACGCGGGCCGGGTCGTGGCGTCGGGCGAAGCTGCGCACGGCCAGCTCGACGGGGTTCGACACGACCAGCACGAACTCTTGCCCGTTGAAGCGTCGGCCGAGCTGCTCGGCCCACGCCTCGAACAGCGCCACGTTCTCGGCGGCGAGCTCGTCGCGAGGCGTGACGGCGTTGGGGTCGGTCGACACCGTGCGGCCGGCGGCGAAGATCACGACGTCGCCGTCGACGGCATCGGGGTCGCTGACCCAGTCGAGCGTCGGCAGGTGCTCCGCCTCGGCGTCCTTGAGGTCGATGGTCAGCCCGCGCACGAACACCTCGGACGGGCCGCCGGCGCGGGCCACGAGTTGGATGGCGCCGCTGCGCGGCACGGCACGCTCCTCGATGAGCGTGACGGCGATCTGGCGACCGATGTCGCCACCGGCGCCGACGATCGAGACGCGCACGTGCTCAGCCGAGGTTGGTGACCGGCGGGCAGGTCTTGCCGGCGGCCGAGGCCGGGTCGTTGACGAACGCCACGACCAGGTCGCGGGCGCAGTCGCCGGAGAAGAACACACCGTGTCCGGAGCCCTCGACCTCGACGTAGGTGGACTTCGGCAGGCGCGACGCCGTCAGCTGGCTCCACGCCGGCGGGGTGATGGGGTCGAACGTGCCGGCCAGCACGAGCGACGGGATCTCGACCGACGTCTTCGCCAACTCGCGGGACGGGAGGTTCCAGGCCGAGCAGATGTCGAAGATCGTCGCCCGGTCGGTGACGAACTTGGTGCGCATCGGCTCGGGGATGTCGGCCGAGAGCGCGTCCATCGTCGCCTTGTCGTCGAACGGCACCTCCTCGGTGCAGTCGAGCAGGTAGAAGAGCCCGTTCGAGAACGACGGCCGGCGTTCGACGTCGTCGGTGGCGTTGATCGACAACCCCACGGCGTTCTGCAGGATCAGGAGGCCCGCCTCGGGGTCGGTCTTGGACACCGTGAGCGCCTCCGGGATCGCCGAGGCGGCGCCGCTGTCGTAGAGGTAGGAGAACAGCTGGTCGACGTAGTCCTGACCGGTGAACTGGTACTCGACGACGTCGTTGTTGAGCTTCTGGGTCAGGAACGTGATCGGCTCGGCGTCGAGCTGCTCGATCACCTGAGTCAGCGCGCCCTGCAGGTCGGGGTACTTGCTGTCGCAGCTGGGGATGGAGGCGCACGAGTCGAAGACGGCCTTGAGGGCGCGCCAGGCGTTGGCGGGTCCCTGGTCGACCAGGTGCGGCTCGAACGGGTAGTTCGAGTCGAGCACGGCGCTGCGCACGCTCGCCGGGTAGTCGTTCATGTACTGCAACGCCAGGCGGGTGCCGTAGGAGACGCCGAAGACGTTGAGCTGGGGGTAGCCCAGCTGCTTGCGCAGGTCCTCGATGTCGGCGGCGGCGTCGATGGTCGAGAAGTTCTCCAGGCCATGGGCGGCGTCGAGGCGCGAGAAGCATTCCTTGACGGCGTTGACCTGCTCGGCGAGGTACTCGCCGGCGTTGAGGGTGACCCGGTCCTCGCCGATCGTCGTCAGCTCGTAGTTGCAGTTGAACCGCGGCGACGAGTAGCCGGTGCCGCGCTGGTCCATGATCACGATGTCGCGGTCGGCCAGGAACGGCGACGGCGGGATGGCCCACAGCTCGAGCGTGGCGAGGGCGGAGCCGCCGGGGCCGCCCTCGAGGTACATCACCGGGTCAGGCTTCTTGTCGGGGTTGGTCGACTTGATGACGACGACCTGGAGTTCGACGTTCTTCTCGAGCGGGTTCTGACGATCCTCGGGCACGGTCAGCGTGCCGCACTCGACCTCGTTCTGCAGCGCCGGGTCGTCGATGCCACGCACGGTGCAGGCGCCCTGGGTGGCGTACTTGGCGATGTAGGGCTTGGGCGGCTTGGTGGTGGTCGATCCGCCGAACGTCGGCGTCGCCAGGTTGGGCGGCTTCTCCTCGCCGCACGCTGCTCCGAGCAGTCCGACGCTGGTCACCAACGCTGCCGCTGCTACGAGGCGCGCGCCTCGACGCGTCCGTTCCCGACCTGTTCCTCGCCGCACGGGCTGCCTCCTCGTCCCCCGGATCCGTGGTGCGAACCGCTCACGCCACAGCGTTGGCCATTCTGCCAAGCGCAGCGACCCTGCGTGGGTCAGCCCAGGACCAGCTCGGCCATCTGGCGCAGCTTGGCGGTGTCGCCGGTGGCGTAGACGAGCAGCGTCGACACCGGGCTCTCGTCCCAGGCGGCGAGGCGGTCGCGGATGCGCTCGGGCGGGCCGACCAACGAGATGGCGTCGGCGAACTCGTCGGGCACCATGGCGATGGCCTCGTCGCGACGGCCCTCGAAGAAGGCGTCCTGGATGGCGATCGCCTGCTCCTCGAAGCCGAACCGGCCCATGAGCTTGGTGTGGTAGTTCTGGCCCTTGGCACCCATGCCGCCGATGTAGAAGGCGAGCATCATCTTGACCGGCGCCAGACCTTCCTCGACGGTGTCGGTGATGTTGACCTGGACGCCGGCGACGATGTCGAAGCCGTCCTTGGCGCCGGCGAGCGAACCGGCGTACACGTCCTGGTGGTACGGCGAGTAGTAGAGCGGCAGCCAGCCGTCGGCGATCTCGGCGGTCTGCGCCACGTTCTTGGGGCCCTCGGCGCCGAGGTAGATGGGCAGGTCGCGGCGAAGCGGGTGGGTGATGGCCTTGAGCGGCTTGCCCAACCCGACGCTGCCCGGGCCGCGGTAGGGGTGCTGGTAGAACTCGCCGTCGAAGTCGAGCGGCTCCTGGCGGGCGAGCACGCGCCGGATGATCTCGACGTACTCGCGAGTGCGGGCCAGCGGGCGGTTCGACGGCTGGCCGTACCAGCCCTCGACCACCTGCGGGCCGCTCACCCCGAGGCCCAGCTGGAACCGGCCGTTCGAGATGTGGTCGAGGGTGATGGCGGCCATGGCGGTGGCCGTCGGGGTGCGGGCGGCGAGCTGCACCACCGACGTGCCGAGCTTGATGGTCGACGTGTGCCCGGCGATCCACCCGAGCGGCGTGAAGGCGTCCGACCCCCACGCCTCGGCGGTCCACACCGAGTCGAACCCCAGCCGTTCGGCCTCCTGGGTCACGCTGATCACGTCCGGCGGCGGCAGCTGTCCCCAGTACCCCCACATCAGGCCGAGCTTCATCGGTCGCTCCTTTGCGCGGGGCCGTTGCCCCGTCCCCGTTGTGCCGGCCGTGGCGGGCCAGCCCTGCGCCGGCGGTCACGGTAGCGGACCTGACGGTCCGTCAGGTATTGGCGGTCTCGTGTCGAGGCGTGACGGCGTCGACGCCGAGCGCGCCGGCAACGGCGCCCGCCAGCCGTGCGGCGTCCCGGCCGGCCCGTCAGCGCTCGAGATCGTGCGTGATGACGAGGTGCTCGAGCAGCCCGGCGCACGCGTCGTGGATGAGGTCGTACACGTCGGCGAAGCCGTCCGGTCCGCCGTAGTAGGGGTCGGGGACCTCCGCCGAGTGACCGTCGGGGACAGCGGGGTCGAAGCTGCGCAGCAGCACTGCCCGGTCGCGCACATGGCCGTCGGGGGCCACGTCGCGCAGGTCGGCGAGGTTCGTGCGGTCCATGGCCAGGATCAGGTCGTAGCGCTCGTAGTCGCCGGGGTGGAAGGCGCGGCCGCGCGACCGCATGTCCACACCCCGGCGCGCTGCCTCGGCGGTGGCGCGTTCATCGGGCGGGTCGCCGACGTGCCAGCCGGACGTCCCGGCGCTGTCGACCTCGATGCGCGCCGCCAGCCCGGCGTCGTCGACGAGGTGTCCCATCACCGCTTCGGCCGTCGGGGAGCGGCAGATGTTGCCGAGGCAGACGAACAGCAGCCGGATCGGCTCGTCATCGGGCCGGTCGCCGGTGTCGTGTCGGCCGTCGAAGGGAGCGTCACCTCGTCGAGTCGGCACCGCAGCGACGCTAGCGGAGCTACCGGCGGTGCACGGTCGGATCAACTGGCGGCGAGGTGGCGGCGGAGGGCCGTCGCCCGCCATCGAGTGTGCAGATCTCGTCGATCTCGCACGCGACCTGCTCGGTCGTTCTCTGTGCGACCGTTCCGTCCGCGACCGCCCGACAACGGTCGTACCGCTCGGCGACGGTCGTACCGCTCGGAGACGGCCGAACCCATCGACCTGGCGACGTCTCGGCTTGGCGACCGCTGGGTGCGGCGTCTGTGCCGGCACGCCGGACGATCTCAGTCGTCGAGCGCGGCGGCCGCCTCGTCGAGGCGATCGGCGAGCTCGCCGAGAAGGCGGGTCGCCCGGGCCGCGTCTCCCGCCTCACAGGCTTGCGCGACGCGCAACGCCACGGCGGCGGCGCGCACGGCGCCGATAGCGGCGCACGACGACGCCAGCTCCTGTGCGGCGCGTCCCGCGCCGGCGTGGTCGTCGTCGGCGAGCGCCTGGGCAACCTTGGCGCGCAGCGCGGGCGTCGTGGCGTCGAACACGGCGCGCAGCTCGTCGAAGAGCGCTTGGCCATCGGCGCCGACGAGGGCACGCAGCTCGTCGACGCGCTCCTCGTCGAGCACCGGGGCGACCGCGGCAGCAGCCGCCACATCCGGCCGGCGCACGGGCAGCCCGAGCGCGCTCAGCGCCTCGGCGAGCTGCACCATGGTGAAGGGCTTGGCCAGGAAGCCGTCCATCGACGCCGCCAGGAACCGCTCGCGCTCCCCGCTCATGGCGGCTGCCGTGAGGGCGAGGATCGGCGCGCTGCGGTTCGGCCCGTCGCCGGTGCGCACTGCGCGGGCCACGTCCAACCCGCTCAGCTCGGGCATCTGGCCGTCGAGGAGGAGGGCGGCGTACGGCCGGGCGCCGGCTCGTCCTACCGCCTCGCTGCCGTCGACGGCGACGTCCACGTCGAAACCGAGTCGATCGAGGATGGCGCACGCCACGGTACGGTTGATCTCGTCGTCTTCGGCGAGCAACAGCAGCGGCCGGCCGGGTGCCACGTCGTCGCCCTCGGGCGCCGAACGGTCGCGTGCGACCGCCGTGGCGGCGGCGGCCCTGGCCGGCGTCGTGGTCGACCTACCGCCTGGCGCCTCCGCATCGGCGTAGGCCAGCGGGACCGTGCAGCGGAACCGGGTGCCGCCGCCGGGCGCGTCGTCCACGGTGAGCTGCCCGCCCATGCGATGCACCAGGCCCCGGCACACGGCCAGGCCGACGCCGGGGCGCGTGCGGTCGTGCGGCTCGCCGGCCAGCGCCGAGCTGAACGGATCGAAGATCCGCTCGCGGTCAGCGGCGTCGATGCCCACACCGGTGTCGGCCACCTCGAGGTGCATCGTGGCGTCGGCGGTTCCATCGGTCGCTCGCAGCACGACGCGGATCTGGCCGGTGGCGGTGTACTGCACGGCGTTGCGCACCAGGTGATCGACCACCTGGCGCCATCGATGCTCGTCGCCCATGACGCGCCGGTCGTCGGTCAGGTCGACGGCGAGCAGGAGGTGCAGCAGCAACCCCTTGGCGGCGGCCTCCGTGCGGTGGTCGTCGACCACCTCGGCCACGATCCGGGCCGGGTCCATCGGCTGCATCGTCAGCGCGAGCTGGCCGGCGTCGAGCTCGGCGAGGTCGATGAGGTCGCTCAGCACCTCGAGCAGCCGGTCGCCCGATGCCCGGATGGCGTCGAGGCCGGCGCGCTGCGCCGAGGTGACGTCGTCGTCGAGCAGTGCCGAGCTGAGGCCGATGATGCCGTTGAGCGGTGTGCGCAGCTCGTGGCTGATGCGGGCGATGAAGCGGGACTTGACCTCGCTCTCCTCGATGGCGCGGTCGCGGTCGACGGTGAGCGCCGTCTCGGCGGCGACGGCATGATCGGCGTCGACGAAGGTCTCGATGATGCGGATCACCTCGCCGTCGGTGTCGACGACCGGGATCATCTGGGCTTCGAGCCAGCGCGTGGTGCCATCGGCACGCAGCGCCCGGTAGCGCAGCGGTTCCGGATGGCGTCCGGCGGCGGCGGCGGACCACAGCGCCTGCACGGCCTGGCGGTCGTCGGGATGGACGAAGGCGATGCGGTCGTGT
>CAZYKR010000209.1:0-7987 GCA_964648005.1 uncultured Iamiaceae bacterium | reverse complement strand
CTGGACCCGCTTCTCCAGCGACGCGACCAGGTCCTCTGCACCAAGGGCACGAAGAAGTCCCTCGGCTCGCGTTCGTAGCTCACGCAAGCTTCGATGGCCTGCACGACGCTGCTGTTCTGCCCGAAGCAGCTCTACGAGCACGTCGGCTTCGCGTCGCGCCAGCTCGTCGACCGGGTTCCGGTGTGCTGGCAAGTAGATCACGCGCAGCCGTTCCGTTCCTTCGTCGCCTCCCTCCACGCGGATGCGCCCAAGCGAGCGGGTCAGAGTCTTCGTGAAGGCTGGGGGACCGAGGTATTCGCCTTGCAAGTAGGCGCCGAGGGGCCCTTCGGCCGCGAGGTCGGGATCGAACTCGAAGGTGAGGGAGATCTCGCGTGGTGCGCCACGCGGCCCGAGCGCGGCTGCCGAAGGACGCTGCATCTGGGGAAAGCGGTGCTTGTGCGCGAGGTACAGCGATTCACACACCGTCGTCTTTCCAGCGTTGTTGCCTCCAACGAGGAGCGTGAAGCGTCCGGGCAACGTGCAGGTGATGTCGTGTTGGGCGGCCGCTCGGAAGCCCCGAATCGTCACGGATTTCAGAAACATGGCACCGCCCACGTAGATCGACCTGCACCCAGGATGGTCGTTGGTTCCACCGCTTTGCAGCGATCCTTCGAACACCGTGGCCTAACCGGGGGCGACGCGCCGAGGCTTCCGGCGCTTCTCCCGGGCCGTAGGACCTCGGAAACAAGCCGCCCTAGGTGTGCCGGTACGGGTGCAGCAACTTGCGCGAGCGCCTCGACGCGTCCACGACTCGCGACGCGACGGATTCGGCGTTCTGCTCTGCGGTCGCGAGCACAGAACTGCTGTCGCCGAACGCGCGCCTCCAACACCATCGGGCCGCATCACCTGCCGCCGGATCGGCGGACGGTGCCATGGCTGCTACTTCCACAGCGCAACGAACTGTTCGATCACGGCGGGATTGGAGCGACCGAAGATGTCGCCGTCCATCCCACCTCGAAGGCTGTCGAGATCGACGTCGGCGATCACTAGGTCCTCGTGGAGCTCCCGGGCGGTGGCGAGGACGGTTCCCTGGCTGTCGATGACCGTTGTCGTGCCGTGCGAGACCCTCTCGCCCTGCCAGCCGGCGACGTCGGCGGCGACGAGCGGGGTGCCGTTCTCGACAGCTCTCGCGATCAGGACGTTGGTTCCCCGCGCCCGCCACGCCTGTTCCTTGGCCGGCCGGTGTCCGCCGTGGACAGGGACAACCAGGAGCTGGGCCCCCTTGGCGGCGAGCACCCGCGCTGGTTCGATGTAGTGGGCGTCATTGCAGATCATCACGCCGAAGGCGACCTCACCGTGGTGGAAGATCGGCACCTCCGTTCCCGCTGCACACACGGAGGTCCCCGGGTAGGTCTTGCGGTAGATCCCCGAGACTCGGTTGTCGTCGATCACCGCTGCGGCGTTGTAGAGAGCACCGGACTCGCTGCGTTCGGTGAACCCGATCACGATCGTCATCCCCCACCCGAGCAGCGGTGCGATGGCCTCGTCGAGCTCGCCGTCTCTCGCCGAGAGAGCCACCTCGGCTGGGCTGTCCCCGTCGGACTCGTTGGCCAGCTCACCGATGAGCGCCTCCGGACAACACAGCAGCTCGACACCCTCAGCCCGCGCCCGTTCGAGTTGAGGCACCAGGAGCTCGGCACCCCCGGCGGATGGGTAGGGCCGGTACGGCGCCTGATATGCAGCAACCCGCATCACCCAACCCTGCACCAGCCCGATGCAACGAGCGCGGACCATCCCCTAACGCCCGTCAGCGACAGCCTTCATCACTCGACGCGCCCGAGTCCTGAAGGTCTTGAGAGAGCACTTCGAGGTGAGCTGCAACGCCGCCCTCGCCCTGCGGCTCAGCCGAGGCACCGAAGACGTCGTACAACTGGCGGCGGGTGTCGCCTCCGACCTGATCGTGGCAGCGCGCCAGCGTCGTGACCGAACGGTCCCAGAGCTCGGCGCTGATCACCTCACCTCGGACGAGTCCTGCGGCGAGGGTTTCGACAGCAGCGCGGATGTCGTCGATCGGCTGGACGATCAGGTCGGTGTTCATCAGTAGCTGCACCCGGTGGTCGGCAGGGTCGTGGGGTCGAGTCCGACGCTGTGCTCGTAGAGGGATGCGATGAGCGGCTGGGGGCATCGGGCGACGCCGTTGGTGCGGATGCCGAGGTGGAGGTGGGGGCCACTGCTGTTGCCGCTGTTGCCGGAGTCGAGGATCTGTTGGCCTGCGGCGACGGGGTCGCCTTGGTTCACGCGGTGAGCCGAGCCGTGGCAGTAGGTCCATTGGACGCCTTGCTCGTCGGTGATGATGACTCCGAGCCCGCAGGCTTCGCAGTTGGCCTGCCCGTAGCAGTTGTGCGGGTAGGTCGTGAGGGAAGTGACGGTGCCGCCTCGGATCGCGTAGATGGGCGTCCCGGTGGGGATGGGCCAGTCCCAGGCGGCGTAGTCATGGTGAGGGTCGTCGATCTCGCCGGCCGTTGCGTCGAGTACCTCGCGTGGCCCCGGGAGCGACCATCCGCCAGGGAGCGGCTCGCCGAAGCCACCGCTGCAGGTGCTCGACGCTGGTTGAGCGGCGTCCGCTGCGTCGGGTGCTCCGCCGCTGTGCTCGGCGAGCTTGGCGCGGTAGACGTCCATCCACTTGGCCTGGTACTCGCGTGGCGTGAGCCGGTTGCCAGCGCCGGGCGACGGCACGACATCCCATTCGGGTGAGCCGGCCGGCGGGACGTGCCCGATGTACCAGGCCACGGGCACGGTCGTGACGTCGTCGCCGTTGGCGGCCAGGACCGACGCGATGTACTCGGCGGCCTTGGCGTCCTGGACCGCCGGTGGGGCCAGGTAGGCGCGGGGGTAGCCGCCGTAGCCGGCCCAGCTCGAGTCGATGAACTGGTAGGCGCCTGACGCTGACGAGCCTGGGGCTCGGGCGGTGTAGTCGCCTCCGGATTCGAGCTGCCGGATCGTCGCCTGGATGACCTCGACAGGCCCGCCGATGGTCGCGCCGCAGTTCGTGCCGGTGTAGCCGGCCGTCGGCGCGATGACCGCAGGGAGCGTGGCGAGGGTGAGGAGGCCTCCGAGGGCTGCGCCGCCGATGGCCAGGGCCTTGATGCTCATACCTCACGTCCCCACCCCCGACTCGGCCGTGGTCACCCAATTTCGGGAAACAGGGGACCGGCGCCTGTTTCGGGGTGGGTGTGTCTAGGGAGAGCGCGCAACGGGCGTGCCTTGCAGAGCCCTGGAGGCAACGTGAAGAACCGAACAGCACAGGTGGTCGCCGCGGTGACCACCATGGCGGTGACGCTGGCCGTCACCGCCACGAACGCCATGGCCCAGGTGCCAGACCCCGCCCCCGACGGCTCGATGCCGGGCGCCGCGCTCGTGACGTCGATCCTCGGCTGGTTGAAGTGGGGCGCCCTGGCCGCTGCAGTGGGCGGGATCCTCGGCGGCGGGATCGCCGTCGGTGTCGGTCACTTCGGCAACAACTACGGCGCGGCGTCGGCGGGACGTAAGTGGGTGCTCGGCGGGATCGGCGCCGCCGCGTTGGCGGGGATGGCGCACTCGTTCGCGACGCAGATCTACAACGCGACATGAACCCCAAGACCAAGTTCGAGATGCGCCTGATGGTCGTCGCCGTCGTCGCGTTGGTGGTGGTCGTGGCGATCGCGTTCGCGCTTGCGGCGAGACCGAGCTTCGATCCGCCGGGTCCCGTGGCCCTCGCGCAGCAGTCCCCTGCCGTGATGGTGGAACTGCCCCCGCCGTTGGGGCCGTCCCGCCACGGTGCTGGCGGTGTGCCGGTCGGGTGGCGTCACGACCAGGCGGGTGCCGAGGCGGCGGCAGCCGCGTACGTGGAGTCCAGCGCGTTGGTGGCCAAGGCGGGCCCGCTCGCCCGCCGGGACGTGATCCTCGCGCTGGCGACTCCGGGCTACGGGCCGTCGCTCGTCGAGGCGACGAATCGCGAACTGGACGACCTCCTGTTCGCGTTGGGTGAGCGGGGTCTCGTTCCCGCCGATCTGGCCTGGAGTGAGTACGCGCTGTCGGTCTCGTCTGAGCGCCCGTCGGCGGATCGTTGCGTGGTGCGGGTGTGGTCTGTGCTCGTGCTCGGGGCGAAGGGCGGATCGACGGCCAGGCAGGTGTGGCGAACCTCGACGCTCGAGCTCGCCTGGTCGGGTGGCGACTGGAAGGTCGAGCGATGGACCACGTCGCCAGGACCGTTCCCCGCTCCCCCGCCGGAGGCCGGCGCATCGACGCTGGCGGAGGCGTCGGAGGTCGTCGGGTGGCGCCGGACGCCGGGGGGTTCGTCATGATCCCCGACCTTCCCGGCATCGACGACCTGTTCGGCTGGGTCATCGACTCGGCTGCGAGCTCGGTGTTCGACGGGATCGTCTCGTGGATGGCGCGCGGCCTTGCGGTGCTCATCGAGTGGATCTGGTCGACGCTGGACACGGCCACCACGCCGCGCATCACCGAGCCGTGGTTCACGACCGATCTCCTGGGGCCCATCTCGATGCTCGCTCTCGCAGTCGTGGTTGCCCTGATGCTGGCGTCGGCGATCCAGGCGGCGCTCGCCGGCCGTCCCGAGCAGATCGTCGACGCGTTCAAGCAGGGCGCGTGGAGCATCGTCGCCACCGCGCTGTCGGTCACCGTCATCGACCTGCTGCTCGCCATCGTCGACGAGGCGTCGGCGGCGATCTGGGCGACCGTTCGCCCGGATCTCCAACGACTGCTGGAGGGCGTGATCACGGCCATGTCCGCCGGCGCTGTCACCGGCATGGGCTTCCTCGCGGTGCTGATGCTGCTGTTCATGTACCTCGCGCTGATCGGCCTCGCCGTCGCGCTCGCGATGCGCAACGCGCTGATCTACGTCGTCGCGCTGATGGCACCACTGGTGTTCGCATCGTCGGTGCTCCCGCTGTTCCGGGAGTCGGCGCGCAAGATCATCCACCTGGGCGTGGCGCTCGTCCTGTCGAAGCTCGCGATCGTCGCCACGCTCACCTTGGCCGTGAAGATGATGGCCAACGCCACGAACCTCACCTCGACAGGTGACACGCTCCAGGACGGCGTCGGATCCCTGGGTGTGCTCTTCGCCGGCGTGATCTGCTTCGCCGTCGCGTCGATCACCCCGATGGTGCTCTACAAGCTGATGCCCACCGTCGAGGGCGCCGTGGTCGGCGCTGGCATCGCCGGCGGGTGGGGCCGAGGCGCCATGACCGGCATGTATGCGGCGTCCACGGCCAAGAACCTCGGCGGGAGCCTCGCGAAGCTCGCCAGCGGGCCTGTGCCCGGCGGTGGTGGTGGCAACGGGGGCGGTCCCTCGCCGGGGCCCCAGCAGTCGGCGGGCAGCTCGTCGTCGGGTGCGTCGGCAGCAACGGCGCCGACCAGCACGGGTTCGGGGGCGAGCGGCGCCGCATCCGGCTCTGCACCAGGCGCCGGTGCGGGAGCTGGTGCCGGTGGCGCAGCTGCAGCCGGAGCAGGAGCAGGTGCGGCGGTGGCGGCGCCGGTGATGGTGGCAACGGCTGCGGTGAGCGCGGTGAAGTCGGGCACAGCGAAGATCGGTGCGGTCTCCGACGCCACGCTCGACGCGGCCGCCTCCCGTCATCCCTCGGCGCACAGTCGTCAGCCGTCGTCGTCGAGTTCGCCGTCTGATCCGCCTGCGACCGATACCGGGACCAAGGCCTCGCCGGCGAGCTCTCGGGTGCCGACCGGGGAGGGTTCGTGATGGCGAAGACCTACCGGTTCGGGGATGCGAGTCGGCCTGGGCTCCTGCTCGGGCTCTCCGCTCGGCAGGCGATCCCGCTCATCGGCGGCGTGCTGTGGATGGCGTTCGCCATGCAGACCGCAGCGCCGGTTGCGTTCGTGGTCGCTGGACCTGTCGTCGGGCTTGTGGTCGCCTTCGGCCGCTTCCGCGGCGCGCCCCTGGCCGAGGTGGGCGGTGCGGGCTCTCGGCTGTGGTTCGCTCGGCGAGCCGTGCGGTCAACGTGGGTGCGAGCGTCGCTGTTGGGCGCCGGCCCGGGCTACGAAGCCGACCTCCCGGCACAGCTCGACGGGCTCGAGTTGGTCGAGGTGGCTGCGCCGTGGCTGAGCCGCGCGGTCGGGATCGCGGCGGTGCGTGATCGCAAGGCCGGGACGGTGACCGCTGTGTTGCGTGCGCAGGGTCGGGGCTTCCCGCTGTCGTCACCCGACGAGCAGGACGGGTTGCTCGCCGCGTGGGGAGGCGCGCTCGCTCCGTTCGCACGCGAGCGAGCAGCGGTGACACGGGTCTGTTGGCACGAGTGGGCCCATCCCGTCGGCGCGGACGGGCATCGGCAGTTCCTCGCCGAAGTCGGCGTGGCCGATCGTCGAGCCGACGCTGAGGTGGCCGACTACCTGTCGCTGGTCGAGTCGCAGGCTCGCTCGACGGTGACCCACGATGTGCTGCTGACCGTCACCGTCGATCAGCGCCGGGTCCGGGCTCGGCGCAACGTCCGCTCGTTCGACGCAGCGATCGAGGTGCTCGTCGACGAGATCCGTCTCTTCTCGGACCGACTGGCGACGGCAGGTCTCGTCGTCGACGATCCGCTCTCGCCGGCCGAGGTGTCCACGGCGGTCCGTCTCCGGTCGGATCCGACCCGAGCTCGGCAAGCGACGACGCTGGCGCACTCCCTGGCCGCCACGACCGGGCGCGAGGCGATCGAGTGGGGCCCGATGGCGACCGAGCGGGCGTGGGGCCACGTCGCGGTCGACGGATCCCTCCACCGTTCGTTCCGGGTGGCGACGTGGCCGCTGCTTCCCGTGGCCGCCGACTGGCTCGGGCCGCTCCTGTCGACGGCGGGCGCGACCCGGACCGTGACGGTGGTCCTCGAACCCGTGCCGACCTCGAAGGCCGCCCGGCTGGCCGACCGTGAGGTGATGAGCCGAGAGGCCGACGCCGACATGAAGGAGCGGCGGGGCTTCCGGGTCTCGGCGAGGGACCGCAAGCGGATGGATGACGTCCGCCAACGCGAGTCCGAGCTGACCGAGGGCCACCCCGAGTTCCGCTTCGTCGGCCTTGTCGACGTCGCCGCCCCCGACCTCGACACGCTCGAAGATGCCTGCGCCGCGGTCGAGCAGGCCGCCGCCCAGTCGCTCGTCGATCTTCGTCCGCTCGAAGCCCGACACGACCTGGGCTGGGTCGCGAACCTGCCCCTCGGCCGCAACGTGACACCCTCGCGAGGCCTCTCGTGAGGCGCCGCAAGGATCGACGGCTGCGGCCCAGCGAGGCGGCCGCCCGCGCGCGCGACGCCGAACAGCGGGAACGAGCACGAGCCGCGTCATTCTCGGAAGGTGACCAGGGCGGGGACCGGCCGCCGCTGTGGGCCGCCGGGACAGGACTGCGGGTGGACTGGCATCGCTCGACGATGGCGCACCTGCGCAGCGTCTACCCGTTCCACGCCGACTCTGGGTTCGGGGACCGAGGCCCCTACCTCGGGGTGTCGGTATCGGGAGGGATGGGGGCGTTCCACTTTGACCCCTTCGAGCTCTACGGGCCGGTGCTCACGAACCCCAACGTCATGGTCATCGGCGAGGTGGGCTCAGGAAAGAGCTCCACCGTAAAGGCGTTCCTGTCCCGTTCCCTCGCCGTCTACGGCCATCGCCGCTTCGTCGCCATCCTCGACCCGAAGGGCGAATACACACCGGTCGCGCACGCGCTCGGCCTTCCGGTCGTGAAGCTCCATCCCGGCGGCACGGCCCGGCTCAACCCGATGGACCCCCGACCGGGCGACGATCCTGCCGACGCCATCGCCCGACAAGGCCTCGCCGGCTCGCTGGTGACCGCAGTGCTCGGCCGGCCCCTCGACCCGACCGAGGACGCGCTGCTCGGCTGGGCAGTCCAGACACTCGCGACGAGCGGGCGTCCGTTCACGCTCGCCGACGTCGTTGCCGCCGTCCAGGACCCTGCCGCCGAACTCGTCGCGCTCGCGCAGGCATCGCCGCTCAAGCTCGCCCGCGCTGC
>CAZYKR010000208.1:0-7994 GCA_964648005.1 uncultured Iamiaceae bacterium | reverse complement strand
GCGGTGGCCTCGGCGGCGTCGGCGTCGAGCTCGGCGGCGCGCTCGGCGTCGCGGGCGAGCTCGCGCAGCTCGGCGCGGGTGGCGCTGAGCAGCGGGGCGATGCCGTCGAGGCGGCGCAGCGACGGGATCTCGCCGCCGGGAGTCGGCAGCGCCACATCGTCGGGGAGCACCGGACAGGCGTGGGCGCGGCGGGCGACCGTGCGCACGGCGCGGTCCAGCGCGTCGGCGGCGTCGTCGGTGGCAGTCGTGTGATGCTCCACGTCGCCGAGTGCGGGACGGAGGGCCTCGGCGAGATCGGCGTCGGCCACTCGCCGACGGTCACCGTCGATCGCCGAGGCCGCGGCGTCGAGCTCGGCCTGGCGGTCGAGCAGGCGGCGGCGGCGATCCCAGGCGTCGGCCCGGGCGCGGGCGGCATCGAAGGCGGTGTCGGCGACGGCCAGCTCGGCGGCGGTGTCGGCGGCCTCGGCAGCCGCGGCGGTGGCGAGGGCGTCGAGGCGGTCGGCCACGGCGTCGAGCTGGTGCTGGTCGGCAGGCCATAGCGGCGCACCGTTGCCCGCGGCGTCACCCGCCTCGTCGTCGGCAACGGGGCCGTCGCCGGTCTCGGCGACAAGGGTCGCTGCGCCGTCGACGGCACCTTCAGCGACGAGGGCGTGCCAGCGGTCGGCCGCCTGGCGGCGCAGCGTCGCCAGCTCGCGCTCGCCGGCAGCGACGTCGAGGCGTCGGCGCTCGGCCTCGCGGTCGAGCCAGCCCGAGGCCCGGGCGTACAGCTCGGTGTCGAACAGCTTCTGGAGCAGCTGCTCACGCGTGGCGTTGTCGGCGCGCAGCACCTGCTCGAACCGGCCCTGGGGCAGCAGGATCACCTGTTGGAACTGCGCCGCGGTGAGACCGAGCAGGTGGGTGACGGCCTGGTTGACGTCGGTGACCTTCTCGGCGACGGGCACCCACGCTCCGCCGTCGAGCCGAGCGAGCGTGGCCTTGGACGCCTGTTGGGTGGTGCCGGTGCCGCGGCGGCTGCGGCGTTCATGCATGGGCACGCGGTGGATGCGGTAGCGCGCACCCTGCGAGGAGAACTCGAGCTCGATCCACGGGTGGGCATCGGGCTCGGCGTGGTCCGAGCGCAGCGTGTCGCGGTTGCGGGCGCCGGGGACCTCGCCGTAGAGGGCGAAGCACAACGCATCGAGCAGGAAGGTCTTGCCGGCCCCCGTGGGACCGTGGATGAGGAACAGCCCGTCGGCGGTGAGCGGGTCGAAGTCGATGTCGACCTCGCCGGCGTACGGGCCGAGGGCGTGCAGTTGGAGGCGGTGCGGTCTCACGGTTCGACGGCTCCTGCGACGGCGGCGAAGGCCTCGGTGAGGACGGCGGTCTGGGCGGTGTCGGCGGCGGTGCCGTGCTGATCGCCCCAGAAGGCCTGGGCGAGATCGACCGGGGAGCGGGCGGCGCGCACGGTGCCGGCGACCGAGCCCATCGGGCTGGCGGCGACGCCGTCGGGCCGGTGTTCGAGCACGACGGCGTGGGGGAACCGCTGCTGGAGGCGGACCATGGCCTGCATGGGGTGGTCGCGGTCGGTGAGCACGATGCGCAGCCGGTCGGCGGCGGCGTCGGCGTAGGCGTCGTCGCCCAGCAATTCGTCGATGGTGCCGGTCAGGGTGCGCACCGCCCGGCCGACGCCGAGCGGAATGACCTCGGCGCGCACCGTGCCGTCGGCGGCGAGGTCGACCAGGCGGACCGACTTGGCGGTGCCCTCTTCGGAGAAGGAGTACGGCAGCGGCGAGCCGGCATACGCGATGCGGTCGTCGTCCCACGACTGGTCGCGGTGGAGGTGACCGAGTGCGACGTAGTCGATGCCGTCGAAGGTGCTGGTGTGGACGAGCTCGACCGACCCGACGCTGAGGTCGCGCTCGGAGGCACACTGCCAGCCGCCGGCGACGAAGGTGTGGGCGACGACGACCGTGCGCACCGGCCCGACGGAGGCGGCGTGCGCCCGCACCCGGTCGAGCGCCAGGCGGGCGACGGCCTGATGGCTGAGCCGCCCGACCGGTGGGGCAGCCGCTGGTTCGCCGGCTTCGCTCGCCTCGGCTGCGGCATCGTCTGCGTCGAGTGCGGCCAGCACCGGGCCGGCGACCGTGGGCTCGAGGTAGGGCAGGGGATAGATGGCGACGGGCGCGCCTCCGTCGCCGGTGTCGATGACGATCGGCTCGGCCACCCGGGAGACGTCGCCGCGCACGGCGACGCCAGCCTCCTCGAGGAGGCGATCGTTGACGGACAGCCGGGTGGCGGAGTCATGGTTGCCGGCGATGGCGACGACGCGGGCGCCGGTGCCACGCAGCCGGACGAGGGCGTCGTCGAGGAGGGCGACCGCCTCGGTGGGCGGGATGGCGCGGTCGAACAGGTCGCCGGCGACGAGCACGACGTCGACGCTGTGCTCGACGGTCAGCTCGACGAGCCGATCGACGACGAGCCGCTGCTCGTCGAGCAGGGAGGCGCCGTGGAAGCTTCGGCCGAGATGCCAGTCGGAGGTGTGGAGGAACCGCACGAAGGCCAATGTAGGAACGGGGTGTGACAGGATCGTGGATCCCTAGATCCGGCGGCTGATTCGGAATCTGTGTTCGATCCCGCCGCGCCGACGCGATGCGAGCTTCGGAACGGGTTGGGCATGCGGCCCACCGCTACGCTCCCGACCCATGATCGAGACGACCATCGAGCGATGGCACCAGTACCTGCGGGGCGACCTCGAGGGCGGCCTGGACGTGCTGTTGCATCCCGACTGCGTGTTCCTGTCGCCCATCGTGTTCACCCCCCAGCAGGGCCGCGACGTCACCAAGCTCTACCTGCAGGCTGCCGGCGCCACGTTCACCCAGGGCGCCGGCGAGGACGGCGAGGACGGCGAGGACGGCGAGGACCGTGGGGTGGCCGCCAGCAGCGACGGCGCGACCGGCGCCAAGGTGCCCGGCGCTTTCCGCTACGTGAAGCAGGTGCTCACCGGCAACCATGCCGTGTTGGAGTTCGAGACGACGATGGACGGCACCTACGTCAACGGCGTCGACATCATCACCTGCGACGACGACGGCCTGATCACCGAGTTCAAGGTGATGCTGCGGCCGCTGCAGGCGGTCAACCTCGTGCACGCCCAGATGAAGGCCATGCTCGAGCGCATGAGCTGACGTTCGCGGCCGGGTCGGCGTTGACGCCTCAGAAGATCCAGTGCTCGTTGTGGTCGTGCACGGCGTGCACGGGCAGGTCCGGTGGTGGCGGCCACGGCAGCGACGGGTCGGCGCGCCGGGCGTCGTCGTCGGCGGCGATACGGCAGAACAGGCGGGCGTACTCGGCCTCGTAGCGCACGAACGGCAGGCCGGTGTCGTCGAGGGAGCCGAAGGCGCCCATCACCGCCCACGTGTCGATGCCCGGAGCCATCGGGGCCAACCGCACGGTGCCGACGCGCTGGCTGTGCACGACGGCGATCGGCCGAAGGTCGAGGTTCGGGTGCGCCGCGGCCATCCGGTCGACGACGTCGACGAACAGGTCGCGCTCGGCCTGCCAGTCGTTGGACGTGAACGAGCGCATGACGAACAGCGGGCCGTCGTGGTCGCGCAGCAGGGCCCGGCTGCGGGCGAGGCGGCGATCGAGGCGCTCCCACACATCGTCGTAGAGGTCGAAGCGCTCGTGGATGTGGATGAACTCCGGCAGCGCCCAGTGCTCGGACCCGATGATGTTGCGCGCCGCCACGTCGTCGGGCCGGTTGAACGTGACGTCGACCATCGGGAACGGGTTCGGCGGCACGTAGCCCTCGCCGTCGCCGAGCAACGCCTCGTCCACGCCGGGCAGGCTCGAGAGCAGGTAGTCGAACGCCTGGCGCTGCGCGGGACCGAGGAGCCGTCGCAGGCCGATGGCCGGACCGCACCATCCGCCGAGCGACAGCCAGGTGCGGGCCGCCACCCGGGTCCGGTCGGCGTCGAGGGTGGAGGGGCCCAGGGCACCGGCGATCGCTGCCCGCAACGCGTCGCCGACGAGCGGTGCGGTGCCGGCGCTGCCGAGAACGCACACGTCGTCGACGGCGAGTCGGGAGCGCACGGCTGCCACGAGCGCGGCGTCGTCGAGCCGCGTCGGGTCGTCCGCAACCAGCAGGTCGTCGTGCAGCACCGGGTCGGGCCCGACGGCGAGCTGCCATCCCGTGGGGTAGTACAGCGACGTGCGGTCGATGCGAGCGTGGATCTCGGCGAACTGGTCACCGGAGATGGCGTGCAGCACCGCCGTCGCCGCCCGCAGCGGGGCGAGGTCCTCGGTGAGCGTGGAAGCGACCCCGGCCCAGTAGTCGCCCGAGCGCACGACGACGACGCGCTCGATGGTGGAGCTCCCGGCCGTGTGCATGGCGGGCGATCCTAGGCCCGGACGCGCCACGGCCCCGATCCGGCGCCGCAGCGCTCGGTCGGGGCCGTGAACAGACCGCGTGGTTGGTTGCTCAGCCGGTGAAGGCCGGGGTGACGGTCGCCGCAGCTGCGGCGGTGGTCGACACGTTGGAGGTTGACGACGGTGCGACGGTGGTCGGTACGACGGTGGTCGTGCCGGGAGCCTGGACCTGGATCGCCAGGGCGTTGTAGCTGAAGTCCGGGTTGGGGAACGCCGTGTCCTGGGCGAAGCACTCGGCCAAGACCTCCCAGGTGCCCGTTTCGTCGGGAGTGAACCCGAAGCTCCAGTCGCCGCTGCCATCCGGAGTGACCTCGAACTGGTCGACCATGGCCGCGGAAGGATCCAGGATGGACACGAGGACGCTGCTCGAGCCTTCACAGGTGCTCGAGATGTTGGCGGCGTTGGACACGGTCACCGGTGTGCCGACCGTGGTGGGGTTCGGCTGGGCGACCATCGTCGGCGGGCTGCCACCGGCGTTGGCCGCCGTGGGCACGAGCAGTGCTGCTGCGGCGACGCCCGTCGCGGCAAGGGTGCGGAGCTTCATCGTTCGTCCTCGTGTCGGTTGGATCGGTCAGCCCGTGAAGGCGGGGGTGACGACGGCGGCGGCTGCGGCCGAGGTGGTGGTCGAGCCCTGCGTCGTGCTGGTCGAGGCCATCGTGGTCGTCGTGCCCGGAGCCTGGGCGAGGACGGTCAGGTCGCCGTAGTCGACCGGTGGGAGAGCGAAGGCGTCGGCCTCGTCGGTGCAGAATGCCTGCACGACGTAGGTGCCGGCGACGTCGGGCGTGAACGAGAACGTCCAGTTGCCGCTGAGATCGGGCGAGGCCGTGCCCTGGTCGAAGACGTTGGCGTCGGGTCCGAAGATGATGAACTCGACGACGCCACCCTCCTCACACGTGCTGCCCGAATCGTTCTCGTTGGCGACGGTGACGGTCTGGCCGACGTCGACCGGGTTCGGCGTGGCGGTCATCGTGCCGAGGGGGATCTCGGCGAAGGCCGTGGTGGCCGGTGCGAGCACGGCGGCAGCAGCAGCGCCGGCGATCAACAGGCGAGTGGTCTTCATGGGGGGTCCTCCGAGGGGGCGCGGTCGGTCACGGTCGCCGGCCAGCGCCGCAGATCGTAGATCACCACGAGGGGCGAGTGGCCAACCATGTGCAGTGGCGGGCTGTCGATCAGCGGTCGATCAGTCGGCGGCGTGGCCTGCGGCAACGTGTCGGGCCGCTGGAACATCGACCGTTCAGCCGCGCAGAAGCGGCACCTCGTACTCGTCAAACGCAGCGTCGAGGGTGACCACGGTGAGGTGCTCCTCCATCGCCTGGGCGATCAGCAGTCGATCGAACGGATCGCGATGCAGCAGGGGGAGCCTGCCCACGGCCAGCGCGTGGGCATGCTCGATCGGGAGGCCGGCGATGCCGTGGCGCTGCATCCGGCTCGGCACGTAGGTCTCGGGCGGTTCGGGGAGCTCGATCTTGCCGAGCGCGTGCTTGATGGTGAGCTCCCACGCCGATGCTGCCGAGAAGTAGAGGTCGGTGCGCTCGTCCTCGAGGACGGCAAGGGCGTGGGGTGCGAGCCGCTCGGGTTCGGTCTGCAGCCAGAGCCAGACGTGGGTGTCGAGGAGCAGCCTCATGAGTCGAAGGCGTCGAGGACATCGGCCGGCAGGGGCGCGTCGAAGTCGTCGGGGATGGTGAGCCGGCCCCGATCCTGTCCGAAGGTACGCCGACCCCTCTCGTGCACGGCGGTGAGGCGAGCGACTGGTACGCCGGACCGGGTGATGATGACGTCCTCACCGCCTGCCACTCGCTGCAGGAGCCTCGACAGGTTGGTCTTCGCTTCGTGCACACCCACGGTCACCATGGCTCCAATCTGGACTTAGTCCGTGACTTAGTCAAGCTGTCGGTCCGACGAGTCGCTCTATCGAAGCGTCTTGGTGTGACAGTCGGACCGGCCAGCGGAGGCTCAGGCACCCACGCGCGATTCCGGCGCGAGCGCGTCATGACGAGCGGGCTGCGTGCTCTGGAGGGTCGAGGGTGCCTCAGGGTGCCCTTCCCGGGTGGTCGGAGGACGACCGCGTCCGGGACACGACGACGTCGAAACGAGGAGCGAACCACCCGTGGACCTGTTGCGAGCGAACCTGGTCAAGGTCGTGCAGAAGAAGGCGGCGGCGAGCCTGGCCGACGGCGAGCAGGTGCTGGCCGTCGTGATGTGCCAGGAGGAGGGCACGACCTTCAAACAAGCGCTCTCCTATGGCACGGCGTCGACGCTGGGCGGGGCCGTCGGGCGCGGCCTGCACGACGCGCTCGTCGACGGCAAGAGCGGCGAGGTGGCGGCGCCGCCGATGTCGATGGCCGAGTGCCTGCCCACTGGCGCGCTGCTCGTGACCTGGACCGACCGGCGGGTGCTGGTCTTCACCCGGTCGAGCATGCGCGACCGCACCCCGAAGGACCTCGCCGCCGAGCTGCCCGCCGGCGCCGTCGTGGCGGCGGAGCGGGGCAAGGGCAAGCTCGGCACGCTGCCGCTGACGCTGCGCTTCACCGACGGGTCCGAGACGGTGGTCCATGCCGGGTCGCTCAACCGCTGGGACGAGGTGGACGCGGCGATCGCGGGGCAGGCCGCCCGTGGCTGACATCACCAAGCGCATCGCCGGCAAGGCGGCGCCGCACCTGGAGGACGGCGAGGTGGTGCATGCGGTCGTGCTGTGCGAGCCCAAGGGGACCCTCGGCGTGACCTCGGCGGCGATGGTGGCACTGCCGCGGGTGACGAGCAAGGTGCTGGCGGATCGGGCGGCCGAGACCTACGCCGCGGCCGGCGGGATGGCGCGGGGCCTGCCAGGCAAGCCGTTCGTGGTGATCGCCACCGACCGGCGGGTCCTGGTGGCGGCGTCGAACGGCCTGCGCCTCGACGAGCCGTGCGCCGCGTACCCGCTCGGCGCGCTGCGGCTCGAGGTCGTGCCCGGCGGGTTCATCGGTCGCAAGCTCCGGCTGGCGTTCGTCGACGGCACCGAGGCTGTCGTCGACGTCCAGCGTGGTCAGCCCCTCGAGCGCGCCGCGCTCGCGGTGGCAGGGTCCGGCGCGCCGCCCATGGTCGGCGGGGGCGGCGTGGCCTGAGACGCAGCGGCGTCTCGGGGCGGGGTCGGGCCTGGCGCAGTGGCGAGCGCCGGCCCACCCCGCCGGAGGTCGGTCGGTGGGGTGCCGCCGCGTAGGGGTGCGGCGGTGCGCCGGCGGTCAGCTCACGTCGACGGTGACGACGGTCTTGTCGTTGGTGACGTCGGCGTCGGGTGATGGGGTGCCGACGGAGACGACGACCGGGAGGCCCTCGCCGGGGGCGCGGGCGGCGCTGACCCGTACGGCGAGCGTGGCGATCGTGGTCGTGCCGGCGGGGACGGGGGCGATCGTGCACGTGAGCGTGAGCCCCTTGGGCGTGCCGCACGACCAGCCAGCGTCGGCGGCGATCTGCTCCACGGTGAGGCCGTTGACGAACGCCATGGTCACGGTGACCGGGCCGTCGGTCGGCGCCCAGGTTCCGGTGCCGTGGTTGGTGAGCTGCACGTGGAACTCGCTGAGCATCCCCGGGGGTGCCGCCGTGGCCTGGCCGAC
>CAZYKR010000207.1:0-8058 GCA_964648005.1 uncultured Iamiaceae bacterium | reverse complement strand
ACCGAGATGATTCAAGACGCCGCTTGACACCTACCACCCCTGGGATGTCTGAGCCCGGCGCGCGAGACTGCGCGGATGCATCGGCGGTGGGTCCTCCCGGTCATCCTGGTCACGTGGCTCGCCTGGTGGACGCCGGCGGCGGCGCAACCGCCGACCTCGCCTCCGGCCTCGGAGCCAGGGGCGCCGCAGCAGACGCAGCCGTTGAGCCCGGGGAACCTCCGCCCCCCGGACATCTTGATCGTCAAGATGGCGCTGCTCGCCGAGCTCGAGGCGTGGTCGCCCGATGCGGAGCTCCCGCCCGAGGCCGCCCAGATCGCCGAGCTCGTGCGACTCGACGAGTACCTCGATGTCGAGGTCTACGAGTACCTGGCGGAGTCGCTCGAGGCGGTCGATGCCGAAGGTGCGGCGGTGTTGGCGCAGATCCGTGCCGGTGGCGCCGCGCCGAGCCCGGAGGTCACCGCCGCGCTCGGTCTGCTCAGCGACGAAGATTGGCGGGTCATCGAGAGCGAGGACGAGTACCTCTCGACCCCGCCGTCGGTGTACGTCGACGCCCTCAACGACCTGTTCTCGTCGCAGGGGATCCTGCCGCCGGACGGCCGCCAGCCCTTCCCGCAGCAGCGGCTCGACCAGGTGCTGACCAACCTCGAGCTCGGCACCATCCTCGACCTCGAACCGCTCGAGGACGCCGGCGACGACACCGGTGGCACGCCCACATCGGCGCCGTCGACGACGGTGCCCAGCCAACCGACCCCCTCGGTCGTGGCGCCGGCCGACGAGTCGTCGAGCGTGCTCGTGCTCGTGACGGTCATCGGCGTGCTGGCGCTGGTGATCGTGGCACTCATCGTCACCGTGCTCACCCGGCGCAAGGACGACGAGGTCGCCACCAAGGCCCAGCGCGCCGACACGGCAGACGGCCTGCTCGACGTTGCCGGCACCCTGACCCGAGCCCGCGACGCCGCCGAGGTCCAACGCATCGCCGTGGCCGAGGCGGTCCGGGTGGTCGCCGGCGACGCCGGCGGGTTCGTGTCGGTGGTCGACGGCGCTGCCGTCGTCACCCACCAGACCCCGAACGCCTTGCTGATCCCCGAGCGCATCGGCGACGGCGTCGTCAGTCGCGTGATCGACACCGGCCAGCCGATCGCCACGGTGAGCCAGACCGAGCCGTCGGTGAGCCAGCTGCCGGTCAGCCTGCTGGCGGCGCCGATCATCGGCGGTGGTGCCGTGCGCGGGGTGCTGGTGGTGCTGCGCAACGGCGTCGGCGCCTTCGAACTGGCCGATCAGGAGGCGCTGACGAAGCTGGCGCCGGTGGTGGCCGCCGCCCTCGACACGTTCGTGCGGTTGGAGACGGCCGAGGCCGACGCCCTCGTCGACCCGCTCACCCAACTCGGCAACCGCCGCAGCCTCGATCGGACGCTGGGAGGGGCCACGGCGTCGGCCAAGGTCGGCGATCACCCGGTGTCGGTCCTGATGATCGACGTCGACCACTTCAAGCACTACAACGACACGCACGGCCACGCCGCGGGCGACGAGGCGCTGCGCGCCGTGGCGCGAGCGATCACGCACGCGGTGCGCGACGGCGACAACGCCTTTCGCTTCGGCGGAGAGGAGTTCTGCGTCGTGCTGCCCGGTGCCACCGAGGCCGACGCCGTGGTCGTCGGTGAGCGTGTGCGCGACGCCGTCGCATCGCTCGACATCGACGGTGCCGCGACGCAGCCCGGCGGTGCGCTCACGGTCTCGGTCGGCGCCGCCAGCGCCATCGGGGACCAGGCCGACGTGGTCCAGGCCAGCGCCGACGACGCGCTCTACGCCGCCAAGGCCTCCGGCCGCAATCGGGTGGTGTCGGCGTCGAGCCTCAGCGCGGACTGACCACGGTCGGCACGACGGACGGACCGGTCAGACCGATCGGCGGCCGCCACTGGACGCCGTCGAGCACGGTCGGCGTGGCCAGGCGCGCGGTCCACGCCCGCACGGCCTCGGTGAGCTCGACGCGAGCCAGCGCTGCACCGAGGCAGTGGTGCGGTCCGTGGCCGAAGGCGAGGTGCGGTGCGATGGCGTTCGCCTGCGGGTCGTAGTCGTTCGGAGCGGGGTAGACGCTCTCGTCCCGGTTCGCGGACCACAGCGACATCCGTGTGATGCCGCCGGCTGCGATAGGCACGCCACCCACCTCGGTGGGAGCCGTCGCCGACCGTCCGACCGCCGATGCTGCCCCGTGGAGCCGCAGGATCTCTTCGGCTGCGGCGGCCGGCTCGACCGCTCCGGCGGCGACGTCGTCCCAGGCACCGGCGGTCGTGGCGAGCAGGACCCACGTCGTGCCGAGCTGGTTGCGCGTGGTCTCGTGCCCGGCGAACACCAGCCCGGCCACCGAGCTGACGGCCTCCTGCTGGGTGAACTCGCCCGACACCGCCGCCTCGGCGATGCGGCTCACGAGGTCGTCGGCCGGCTCGTCCGTGCGTCGGGCCACCAGCTCGGTGGTGTAGGCGAGCAGCTGCTCGAGCGCAGCATCGATCTCGTCGATGCGCTGTCCGGCGCTGAAGATGTCGAAGCCGAGGCCGATCGTGTCGGCCCACACCCGGAAGTCGTCGCGGTCGCCGTCGGGGACACCGACCAGGGCGCAGAGCGCGTCGAGCGGCAGCCGTTGGGCGAACGCCGCCACGACGTCGAACGGCTCGCCCGTCGGGAAGGTGTCGATCAGCTCGTGGCATCGCGCCGCGATGGTCGGGCGCATCGCCTCGACCTGGCGCGGCGTGAACGTGCGTGCCATCACCGACCGCCACGCCTTGTGCTCGTCGCCGTCGCGGTCGAGTGGCGAGATCGCCATCCAGTCGTGGAACGCCCCCGATGTCACGCCGCCGAGGCGCAAGGCGTCGATGAACGCCTCGCGAAAGCGCGCCGGGTCGGCGAGTGTCGCCCGGACGTCGTCGTAGTGCAGCACGACGCCGCCGATGCCGTCGTCGAACACGGGACCGGCCGCACGGGCCTCGGCGAGGGCGGCATGCGGATCGACGAAGAAGTCAGTCATCGGACCCGCACCGTACCCGTGTCGATGCGCTCTGCCAGGAAGGAGCCGGTCACGGCACCCGGCTCGGTGCTGTCGCTGGACAAGGTGCCGCACACCACGCCGTCCCCGGCATGGGTCAGCTCGACCGACGGCGGCGTGCCGAAGAGCCGACCGTTGTGGTCGTACACGGCGTAGAAGTTCACGACCTGGCCCGACTCGGCTTCGTCGGCCGGTGGGTAGGTACCCAGCGTGACCTCTCCGGCGCCCTGCACCGAGAGGACGACCACGACCTCGCCCTCGTCGAGGTCGCTCGGCTGGAGCACGTTGCGCGCGTCGTCGATCGAGATGTCGGTGTTCGAGAAGGTGAAGGTGCCGCTCTGAGTGTCGGCGCCGACGATGTCGGCGTAGGAGGTGATCATGGCCACCTCGACCGGACCGTCGTCGGTGACCACGGTGAGGGTGGTCTGCTCGACGCATCCTTCGGCCAACTCGGGGGCCGTCGTCGACGACGTGCCGGATGCCGCCGGTTGCTGCGTGCCGTCGGTGCTGGCTGCGGGTGGTTCCGGGTCCGCAGAGCAGGCGGCGAGGCCGACGCCGGCGACGAGCGCGCCGGCGAGGAGGAGTCGGTGCATGGTCGGCAACGCTACTGCCCGGCCCGAGGTCGACCGGGGCGACCCGGCGGGTAGGGTCGGGCCGCATGAGCGGCTCGCGGCGGGATCGGCTGCGCCGGGCGCTGGACGGGCCGTCGGCGCTGATCCTGTGCGCGGCCGCCACGTTCCCCTTCGTCGGGTTCGCCGCCCGCAACCGGGCGCAGACCTTCTCGATGGCGCGCCTGGCGGTCTACGCCATCATGGTGCTGGCGGTGGTGCTCGCCGTCCAGGTGGTGCTGGTCGTCGCGGTGCGTCGCCTCGACCCGCGGCGCACGGCCGTGGCGTGGGCGGCCGTGGTGACGTCGTTCTTCCTGTACTCGGCCTGGCTGCCATCCCTGCCCGCCAGCGACACCCTGGTGGTGGTCAACGTCGCCATCTGGGCGATCGTCACCGCACTGGTGGCGCGGCTCGTGTACGCCTTGGCCCGGCACCGGTTGTTCCGCCAGTGGTGCACGTGGACGCTCGTGCTGCTGTGCGCCATCTCCCTCCTGAGCGCTGTGCTGGTTCGCCCGGGGGGCGATCCGGTCGCCTCGGTCGATCCGGGCCTCGCCGAGGTGTCGCCGGACGACCTCGTGCGCCAGCCGGACGTGTACTTCTTCCTCCTCGACGGCTACGCCCGCAACGATCAGATCCAGACGCTGCTCGGCTACGACAACTCGGCGCTGGACGAGGACCTGGCTGCCCGGGGCTTCGCCGTGACCGACGCGTCGATCGCCAGCTACCCGATGACCTTCCTGTCGATGATGTCGATCTTCGAGTCGGGCTACCCGTACGACGAGCCGGCGGAGTTCGCCGCGGTGCCGGCGGGTCGGATCGATCGGTACATCCAGGGAGACAACAGCACCATGCGCCGGTTCGAGGCCTTGGGGTACACGACGGTGTATGCCCACGGTGGACCGTTCGCCTTCACCCGCTGCTCGGGTGAACACGTCGACGTCTGTCTCGAACCGGACTCGGGACGCGGCGCGGTCGGCGACCTCGAGCTGACGCTGGCGGAGATGACGCCGCTCGGTCCGCTCGACCTGTTGCAGGCGCCCCGCACGACGCCGACCAGCGTCGTCGGGGCGCTCGATGCCGCGGACGTGGCGAGTCCCCGGTTCGTGTTCGCGCACATCATCTCGCCGCACGAGCCCTACTACTTCGACGAGGCCTGCGGTGCCCGGGACCGTCCCCTGCAGCAGTCCCAGGTCGACGACGCCGGCAACCGCGCCGCCTACGTCAACGAGATCCGGTGCCTCAACGACGACCTGATGGTGGCGCTCGACCGGTTGCTCGCCGCCGATCCGGACGCCATCGTCATCGTCGCCTCCGACCACGGATCGCACTTCGCCACCCCGTGGCAGTCAGCCCTCGGGGAGTGGACGGACGCACAGTTGCTCGAGCGCTTCGCCAACCAGAACGCGCTGCGCCTGCCCGAGGCGTGCCGCGACGACGTGCGGCCGGATACCCCCGTGGTGCACGACTTCGCCATCGTGTTCGCCTGTCTCGAGGGGCGTGCGCCCGACCTCGCGCCCGTGCGGGCGATGCTGTGGCGGCCGAGCGCGCCCGAGACGGTCGAGGAGGTGCCGCTCGAGCGTCTGGGCCGATGACCTGAGCGGTCGGCAGCGGGTGCAGGCTCAGGGGAGCTTGCGCAGCAGGGTCAGGCCGTCGGCGACCGGCAGCATGACGCATTCGACGCGTGGATCGGCGGCGACGGCGTCGTTGCAGGCGCGGATGGCGAGGGTGTGCTCGTCGTCGGCGGCAGGATCGATGACGGCGCCGCCCCACAGCACGTTGTCGAGCAGGACCAGCCCGCCGGGGCGCATCCGTGGCACCAGCTCGTTGACGTAGGCCAGGTAGTTCGGCTTGTCGGCGTCGACGAACGCCAGGTCGACGGTCGGCGCCTGCGGCAGCGAGCGCAGCGTCTCGAGCGCCGGTGCGATCCGCAGATCGATGCGGTCGGCCACGCCGGCGGCCTCCCACGCTCGCCGGCCGATGGCGGTCCACTCGTCGCTGACGTCGCAGGCGAGCAGCCGCCCGCCGGGTGCCAGACCGCGCGCGATGCACAGTGCCGAGTACCCGGTGAACGTGCCGACCTCGATCGCCGAGGTGGCGCCGATCGCAGCCGTGAGCAAGCTCAGCAGCGCGCCCTGCTCCGGCGCCACCTGCATTCGGCTGATGTCGCCCAGCGCCTCGGTCTCGGCGATCAATGCCGCGGCGATGCCATCGGGCACGGTGCCGTGCGCCAGCAGGTACGCGTGCAGCTCCGGTGAGAGCTGGAACGACTTCGGGTCCCGGGTCATCTGGTCCTCCTCGGGGGTCGGCCGTGGTCACAACGTCAGGGTGCTGCCGTCGGGATCGACGCCGGCCAGACGCATGGCTTTGGCCTTGGTGTCGGCGAGCAGCGCGCGCGGCGCCTCGGCCGTGGCGGCGGCGATCTCCATCGCAGCGTCGAGCAGCTCGCGCCGAGGGAACACGTCGCGCACCAGTCCCGCCTTGCGGGCGGTGCGCGCGTCCAGCACGCGGCCGGTGAGGCAGAGGTCGCCGGCGAGCGCGCCGCCGACGAGGTCGTGCAACGGCCCGTAGACGACGGGCCCGAAGGTCCGCTCGGGGTGCGCGAACACCGCCGACACCTCGGCGAGCCGCACGTCGCACATCACGGCCAGGTCGAAGCCTCCGGCGATCGCCGGGCCGTTCACCGCGGCGATGATCGGGAGGGGGAAGGTGAGCACCCGCCGGTGGTAGCGGTCCGAGGACGCCCACAACGCCTCGGCGAAGGCCGGATCGTCGTTGGCGTGCTCGAACTCGGGCAGGTCGAACCCGGCGCAGAAGACCGGCCCGGCACCGGTGAGCACGACGCAGCGAACGTCGTCGTCGTCGGCGAGGGCGTCGAGCGTGTCGCTCAGCGCGTCGCGCAGCGCCGTCGAGAGCGCGTTGCGCCGTTCCGGTCGCTGCAGCGTGAGGAGCACCACGTGCTCGCTGGGGCGTGCAATGTCGAGATCGGCCATGGCTTCTGACGCTACGTCAGGGCGACGGCGCGGGTGCGATGTCCCTACGATCTGCGCTCATGACCGAACCTGCAGCGCTCGTCGCCGAACGCCTCGACCAGCTCCTCGCCGAGGTGGATCCCCGCAACGACGACCCGACCGTCGTGCGTGGTCGCCAGTACGACCTCGGCCTCGCCTGGGTGCACTTCCCCGAGGGCTACGGCGGGCTCGACGCGCCGCCCAAGCTCCAGCGCGACGTCGAGGTGCGCCTGCGCGAGGCCGGTCTGCCCGCCCCCGATCACCGTCACTTCTTCGGCCTGACGATGGCCGGGCCGACGGTGGTGACCCACGGCGACGATGCGCTGCGTGATCGGCTGTTGCGCCCGATGTTCACCGGCGAGGAGGCCTGGTGCCAGCTGTTCTCCGAGCCTGGCGCCGGCTCGGACCTCGCCGGGTTGGCGTGCAAGGCCGAGCGCGACGGCGACGAGTGGGTGCTGACGGGCCAGAAGGTCTGGAACACCCTTGCCCACATCGCCGATCGCGGCATGCTCGTCGCCCGCACCGACCCCGAGGCCCCCAAGCACAAGGGCATGACGTACTTCGCCCTCGACATGCACGCGCCCGGCGTCGAGGTACGGCCCTTGCGCCAGATGACCGGCGAGGCCGAGTTCAACGAGGTCTACCTCACCGAGGTCCGGGTGCCCGACACCGACCGCATCGGCGAGGTCGGGGAGGGGTGGCGCGTGTCGATGACCACGCTGATGAACGAGCGCATCACCATCGGCGGGAGCTCGGCACCGCCGGCGCGCGGCTCGGGCGCGATCGCCGAAGCGGTGCGCATCTGGCAGGCCACCCCGCCGGCGAACCGCTCGGCCGCGGCACAGGACGAGCTGATGCGGCTGTGGATCGAGGCCGAGGTCCTGCGCCTGACGAATGTCCGGGCGTCGCAGAACCGTCGATCCGGCAACCCCGGGCCCGAAGGATCGATCGCCAAGCTCAAGTTCTCCGAGGTCAACAAGGCGATCTACGAGCTGTGCGTCGATCTCCTCGGCGCCGACGCCCTCATCGACTACGACTACGAGATGCGCCGCTCCGAGGTGATCGGCCTCACCGGCGCGCCCGGCACGAGTCGCAAGATGTTCCTGCGCTCACGGGCCAACTCGATCGAGGGCGGCACCTCGGAGATCCAGCGCAACATCCTCGGCGAGCGCGTGCTCGGCCTGCCGGGTGAACCGCGCGTCGACAAGGACCTGCCCTGGTCGAAGGTCCCGCGCTCGTAGCGGGTCCCCGGGTGCGGGTGCCCGGGGTGGGACTCGAACCCACACGACCTTGCGGTCCGGGGGGTTTAAGCCCCCTGCGGCTACCGGTTACGCCACCCGGGCGTGGTGGTGTTGGCACCGTACTCGCACGCCTTGCGCGAGATGTGGCTAGAGTTGCCGAAAGG
>CAZYKR010000206.1:0-8088 GCA_964648005.1 uncultured Iamiaceae bacterium | reverse complement strand
AAGCTCAAGCGCGACGCCGAGGCCTACCTCGGTGACACCGTCACCCAGGCCGTCATCACGGTGCCGGCGTACTTCGACGACGCCCAGCGCACCGCCACCAAGGAGGCGGGTCAGGTCGCCGGCCTCGAGGTGCTGCGCATCATCAACGAGCCGACGGCCGCCGCGCTGGCCTACGGCCTCGACAAGGAGTCGGCCGACCAGACGATCCTGGTGTTCGACCTCGGCGGCGGCACCTTCGACGTGTCGGTCCTCGAGATCGGCGACGGCGTGTTCGAGGTGAAGTCGACCCACGGCGACACCAACCTCGGCGGTGACGACTGGGATCAGCGCATCATCGACTGGCTCGTCGAGACCTTCAAGGGCGAGCACGGCGTCGACCTCGCCAAGGACAACATGGCGGTCCAGCGCCTCAAGGAGGCGGCGGAGAAGGCCAAGATCGAGCTGTCGCAGGTCGCCGAGACCAACATCAACCTCCCGTTCGTGACCGCCACGACCGAGGGGCCGCTGCACCTCGACTACACGCTGTCACGAGCCAAGTTCCAGGAGCTGACCGCCGACCTGCTCGAGCGGTGCAAGGGCCCGGTGGAGCAGTCGATCAAGGACGCCGGCATCTCCAAGAGCGACCTCGACCACATGGTCCTCGTCGGTGGCTCGACCCGCATGCCCGCGGTCGTCGAGCTGGTCAAGGAGATGACGGGCAAGGACCCGCACAAGGGAGTCAACCCTGATGAGGTCGTCGCCGTCGGCGCCGCCATCCAGGCCGGCGTCCTCAAGGGCGAGGTCAAGGACGTGCTGCTCCTCGACGTCACCCCGCTGTCGCTCGGCATCGAGACCAAGGGCGGCGTGATGACCAAGCTCATCGAGCGCAACACGACCATCCCGACCCGACGCACCGAGGTGTTCACCACGGCCGACGACAATCAGCCGTCGGTGGAGATCCACGTGCTGCAGGGTGAGCGGGACATGGCGAGCTACAACAAGACGCTCGGCAAGTTCCAGCTCGTCGACCTGCCGCCGGCGCCGCGGGGTGTGCCCCAGATCGAGGTCACCTTCGACATCGACGCCAACGGCATCGTCCACGTCTCGGCCAAGGATCGGGCCACGAACAAGGAGCAGTCGATGACCATCACCGGTCAGTCGTCGCTCTCGCGTGATCAGATCAGCCAGATGGTCAAGGACGCCGAGGCCCACGCCGAGGAGGACCGTCGCCGTCGCGACGAGGCCGAGACCCGCAACAAGGCCGACACGCTCGTCTACCAGACCGAGAAGCTGCTCAAGGAGCAGGGCGACAAGATCAGCGCCGAGGACCGGTCCCAGGTCGAGACCCGCCTCACCGAGCTCAAGGACACCCTGGCCGGCAGCGACACCGACGCCATCCGCAACGCCACCGAGTTGCTGATGAACGCCAGCCAGGAGTTCACGCAGAAGCTCTACCAGGCGGCGGCCGAGGCCGACTCGTCCTACGCCGCCGGTGGCGGCGGTGCGGCGGGCGGCCCCTCGGGTGCCTCGGCTCCCGACGACGATGAGGTCGTCGATGCCGAGATCGTCGACGAGGACGACAAGTGAGCGACGACACCAGCGCCGGGGCGGCAGCGGACGAGCCGCCCGTCCCGGCGACGGAACCCCCGCTGCCCGACGACGACGAGCTGCTCGAGGCGGCGGCGATCGCCGAGGAGAACCCTGCTGCCGTCCTCGACGGCGACACGGAGGCCGAGCTGCACGCCGACGACGAGGCCGTCCTCGGCGGCAGCCGCGGTGGGTCGGACCTCGCCGCCGAGCGCGACGAGTTCCGCGAGGCGTTCATGCGGGTGAAGGCCGACTTCGAGAATTACAAGAAGCGCTCCGCCAAGGAGCACGCCGAGCGCGTGGCGCGCGCGGCGGAGCAGCTCGTCACCGAACTGCTCCCGGTGCTCGACGGGTGCGACGCCGCCATCGCCCAAGGGGCGAGCGACGTCGAGCCCATCGCCCGGTCGTTGCTCGACGTGCTCGAGAAGTCCGGTCTCGAACGCCTCGACCCGGTCGGCGCCCCGTTCGACCCCGAGCTGCACGAAGCCGTGCTGCACGAGCCTGGCGACGGCGGAGAACCCGTCGTCGTCGAGACGATGCGTACCGGCTACGCCTGGAAGGGGCGCGTCGTGCGGGCCGCCATGGTCAAGGTGCGCGACTGAGCCAATCCGCCCGTCCCGACGGGACGACGGGTTGCTACGAATGCGACGAGTGCGACGGAAGGAGGTGAGGCACCCCGATGGCACCCCAGCGCGAATGGTTCGAGAAGAACTACTACGAGACCCTCGGCGTCGCTGAGTCGGCGACGGCGAAGGAGATCACCAAGGCGTACCGCAAGCTGGCGCGCCAGCTGCACCCCGACGCCAACCCCGGCGACGCTGCGGCGGAGGAGAAGTTCAAGGAGGTGTCCGCCGCCTACGACGTGCTCGGGGACGAGACCAAACGGGCCGAGTACGACGAGGTCCGCCGCCTCGGCCCCATGGGCGGGATGGGCTTCGGTTCCGGTGGCGGCGCAGGTCCCGGCGGCTACCAGTTCACAACCGACGACATGGGCGACCTCGGCGACCTGTTCGGTGGCCTGTTCGGCCGCATGGGCAACCGGGGCGGCGGGCGTCGACCCGGCCCGTCGCGCGGTCCGGGGCCGCAACGAGGCAGCGACCTCGAGACCGAGCTGCACCTGTCCTTCGAGGACGCCATCGCCGGTCTCGAGACCACGTTGCACCTGACCTCCGACGCAGTGTGCTCGACCTGCACCGGCACGGGCGCCAAGCCGGGCACGGCGCCGATGACGTGTCCGGTCTGCCACGGGCGCGGCGTGACGGACGACAACCAGGGTCTGTTCTCGTTCTCGACGCCGTGCGCCGAGTGCGCCGGGCGGGGCGTGCTCATCGCCGACCCCTGCCCGACGTGCGCCGGCACCGGCATCGAGCGCCGCCCGCGCGACGTGAAGGTCCGCATGCCCGCCGGTGTCCGCGACGGTCAGAAGATCCGGCTCAAGGGCCGGGGCAGCCCCGGTCGCAACGGCGGTCCGGCCGGCGATCTGTACGTCGTCGTGCACGTCATGGCGCATGCGCTGTTCGGACGTGACGGCGACAACCTCACCCTCACCGTGCCTGTGACCTTCCCCGAAGCCGTGCTGGGCACCAAGCTGACCGTCCCGACGCTCGACGGGGACTCCGTCACCCTCAAGGTGCCCGAGGGCACCCGTTCCGGTCGGACGTTTCGCGTCAAGGGCCGTGGCGTGTCCACGAAGAAGAGCACCGGCGATCTGCTCGTCACCGTCGAGGTGGCGGTGCCGACCGCCCTCACCGACGAGCAGCGCGCCGCCGTCGAAGCGCTCGCTGCCGCCACGACCGAGTCCCCACGCGCCAACCTGGGCGTGTAGCCATCGCAGGAGGTGGACGAATGCCGACACGACGCACCCGAGCGGTCTACGTCATCTCCGTCGCCGCCGAGCTGGCGGGGATGCACCCGCAGACGCTGCGCATCTACGAGCGCAAGGGCCTGCTCGAGCCGAGCCGCACGCCCGGCGGGAGTCGCCGCTACAGCGACGACGACATCTCGATGCTGCGCCGCATCGCCGAGCTCACCGAACAAGGTCTCAACCTGGCGGGTGTGAAGCGGGTCCTCGAGCTCGAGGCCGAGGTGGCGGCGCTGCGTGCCGAGCTCGACCGGGTTCGCAGCCAGGTCGAGGCCGCCGTGGCCGACACGCATCGCCAATACCGCCGCGACCTCGTGCCGCTGCGCCAGCAGGTGGCGGTCTTCGGCGAGGCGTCGCGTCTGTTCGACTCCTGATCGCCTGACCCGCCCGACCCGAGCGATCCGTCAGGTCCGCAGGGGACCTACAGGTACTCGCGCTTGCGCAGCTCGTAGAGCGCGACGTAGCCCCAGATCGGCGGCAGGTAGAACATCGACAGGCGGTAGATGGCCATGGCACCGAACGCCTCCACCTGCGGCATGCCGGCCATCGTCAGCCCGGCGGTGATGCCGGCCTCGGCGACGCCCATCCCGCCAGGGATCGGGAGGATGCCGGCCAGCATGGCGATAGCGGTGTTGATCAGCAGCAGCGTCCAGAATGAGATGTGGTAGCCGAACGCCAGGCAGCACGCCGACAGCGATGCCGCCAGGACCACCTGGGCGACGAGGTTGCCGAACAGGATCAGCCCGACCTTGTTCGGGTCCCGCAGCACCCGCAGCACGTCGGCGCCGTCGCGCAGCTTGTCCTTCACGAACGTCCGCAGCTTCGCCGAGCGGACCGCCGCCACGACGACCACCAGCACGAGTAGCGCCGTCCCCACGAGCAGCCACCCCGGCAGGCCACCGCCGTCGGTCGTCGTGGTCGTCGACGTCGCGGTCGACGCCTCACTGGACAGCGCGTCCAGGTTGAGGTTGATGCCGCCGATCGTCAGCGCCGCCACGACGAGCAGGATCTGCACCACGAATCCGCCGAACGACCACAGCGCTCCCTGCCCGAGGGCGGTCGTCGTGGGGATGCCGAACTTCTGGAAGTAGCGCGTGTTGAGCGCGATCCGCCCGGCCGACGACGGCACGGCAAGGTCGATGAACTTGCCGGCGAACTGCTCGGCGATAGTCGGGCCGAGCGGGATCTTCTTGACGCACGCGCCGAGCACGGCGAAGGCCATGCCGACCGACTGCAGCTGGGCGATGGCGAACCCGACGCCGGCCCAGACCCAGTTCGCCTCGGCGAACGACGCTTGGAGGTTCGACCAGCCGATGTCGGCGAGCTGGGACCACACGAACGATACGGCCACCAGCAAGATGACGGCCATCACGACGCTGCCCCAGCTGACGCGCACCAGCTTCTCGACCTCGGGCTCGTCGATGCCGAGCTCGGTGCTCGCCGCCTTGCGCAAGGTCGCCACCCGCGCCCCCGACGCCGATAGGCGATGTGCCGTCTTGAGCGACTCGATGGTCGTCGCGTCCTGCTCCAGGCGCCGTCGGGTGTGGCGGCTCAGGGCGGCCGGTTGCAGGAACTGCAGCACGGCGTGCAGCCCGTCGTCGCCGAGCGCTCGGTGCGCCGCGGCGATGGCGCGTTCGTCGCCCACCAGCTCGGCGGTGGCGACGAGCAGCTCGGCACGGTCGCTGTTGACCGCCTCGTCACCGACCGGCTCGAGCCGCGCCTGCGCGAACCCGCTCACCACCACCCGGTCGGTGCCGGTGGCGGCGAGGTGGAGGTTGCCGGCGTGGAGCGCGCCGTGCACGATGCCGGCGGCGCCGAGGGCCAGCGCCTGAGCCCACACCTCGTCGAGCAGGGCGTCGTCCACGGTCGCCGGGTCGGCGGCCTCGAGGGTGGCGGTCGGCTCCTCGAGCACGATCAGCGCGTTGTCGTGCGAGTCGACGCCGCTGGTCACCACCGCCGACGTGGTGGCGCCGCGGGCGCCGGCCAGCAGCGTGAGGAACGCCTCGTGCTCGACCTGTTGGACCCGCGTCATCGCCAGGGTCGGGCCGGACTGCTGATACCAGAGAAACGACCACGCCTTGGTGAGCACCTGTGCGTCGTAGGCGTCGCGGCCGTAGAGCTTGGCGGTGAGGCGGCGCCCGCCGGTGTCGGTGACCCGGGCCAGGGCAGCGCCCCAGTCGGTGGTCGCCACCAGCTCGAGGTCGGCCACCTCGATGCCGAGGTCGTCGAGGGCGTCGCGGTACTGCGCCTCGTCGGGCTGACCCTCGGGCGATCCGAAGGCGAACAGGATGGCGGCGGCCAACACCAGGCCGAGGACGTACCCCGCGGCAACGGCCGAGCCGCTCGTGGTGCCGACGGCGAGCAGGCCCAGGACGGCACCCGCCACGAAGACCGAGCCGAGCGTGCGCACCGGCCGGGTCAGGTGGGGTCGTGCGGTGCGGGTGACCGCCACCACCAACACGAGTACGAGGGCCGGGAACCCCGACGACGTGCGCAGCCAGTTCCACCCGTCGATCGCGGGCCACGCGCCCGTGGCCCAGCGGTAGACGAGGGCCGACACGCTGGGTGCGAGCACGGCGGCGAGCAGCACGTCGCGGCTCAGGCCGCGCCGGCGCCAACCGGCGACACCGAGGCCGATGACGAGCAGTGCCGCCCACACTGCCGCCAGCGTCGTCACGAACGACAGCGCCGACACCACGAACTGCGGCAGGAAGCCGAGCGCGCCGGCGAGACGGTTCGCCAGCGTGCCCTGATCGTCCCAGACCGCGACGAGCCACAGCAGCACCACGATGCCGACGCCGACGGTGATGGCGTCGATCGGGCGGCGACGGCGCTGCGTGGTGCCCGTCGTGGCGATGACCGGGAACCCGCCGGGTCGATGCCGCCTCGCCGGCGGCGGTGCCGCGTCCGTCACGGACGCATCCTTGCACCCGGCGCTCGGCGAGCCGGGTGATCGCTCACCCGACGACGCGTCGCAGGGTGTTGGCGTCGGTGTGGTCGTACAGGTCGGGGAATTGCGGCATCCGCAACACGGTGGTCTGCGTGTACGACCACTGGTCCGGCCCGTCGATGGTGATCGTGCACTCGTAGCGCACGCAGCTCGCCTTGTCGGCCAGGTAGCGGTTCTCGATCACCCCGTACGTCGCCGAGCCCTGCTCGCCGACCATCGTGAAGGTCGTGGCATCAGCGTCAGCGGTGCCGCCGGCGAGGACGGCGGTGCCGCGCGGCACCATGAAGCAACGCATGACCTGCTGCTCGGCGGCGTCCCACAGCCAGTAGCCGATCTCGGTGTGGAACGGGTCGACCTCATCGCCGCGCCACGCCGCCATCCGGTAGTCCAGGCCGTAGAGCTGCTGCGTGCCGTTGTCGACAGGCCCGAAGGCGGAGAAGGTGGTGCGCTCGCGAAACGGCGTGTCGCCGACGGCACCCTCGGCGTGGTGGTACGAGACGTCGAGGCCGCCCTCGCCCTCCCAGCTGCCCACCAGATGCTTGAGCGGTCCGAGCTTGTCCAGGTCGTCCACGATGTCTCCCGTCGTCATGCGTCGTGGTGCATGCCCGGTCGTGCATGCGGCGTCGGCGCATCGTAGGCGCTGCGCCGGTCATTGCTCGCCGTTGGTCGCGGGTCAGCTCAGACGCGCCAGGCTGAGCGCGAAGTCGCCCGCCGGATCGGTCCACCACTGTTCGAGGGTCAGCCCGACGGCGGCGAGCTCGGCCTCGACGCCTGCACGTCGGAACTTGGCCGAGATCTCGGTGCGCAGCTCTTCACCGGCGGCGAACGACACGGTCAGATCGAGGGCGCCGATGCGCACCACCTGTGATCGCTCGCTGACCAGGCGCATCTCGATCCATTCGTTGGTGGTGTCGAAGAACGCTCGATGTGCGAAGGCATCGATGTCGAAGTCCGCATCGAGCTCGCGGTTGACCACCGCCAGGACGTTGCGGTTGAACGCCGCCGTGACGCCTGCCGCGTCGTCGTACGCCGCTTCGAGTCGCGCCACGTCCTTCACGAGGTCGGTGCCGAGCAGCACGGTGTCTCCGGGGCG
Organism: uncultured Iamiaceae bacterium; assembly: GCA_964648005.1. Lineage (GTDB taxonomy): Bacteria > Actinomycetota > Acidimicrobiia > Acidimicrobiales > Acidimicrobilacustridaceae > JAGQTE01. The sequence continues at coordinate 618 of CAZYKR010000206.1, read as the reverse complement.
CAGCGTGTCGGCCAGTTCGGCCAGGAAGTGCTTGCGTTCCGCCGGCGCGAAGTTGCCGATCGTCGAGCCCAGGAACGCCACCATCCGGGTGCCGGCGTTCGGCAGGTCCCCCAGGTGCCGCTCGAAGTCTCCGACGACGGCGTGCACCTCGAGGCCCGGATACCGCTCGGCGATGGTGTTGGCGGCGGCGACGACGGTCGCCTCGTTCACCTCGAACGGCACGAAGGTGCGCAGCTGTCCGGCATCCCAGAAGGCGTCGAGGAGTGTGCGCGTCTTGTCCGACGTGCCCGAGCCGAGCTCGACGATGGTGTCGGCCTCGCTGACGGCGGCGATCGTGGCGGCCTCGGCCATGAGGATCGCCCGCTCCGCCTCGGTCGGGTAGTACTCGGGCAGGCGGGTGATCTGGTCGAACAGGTCACAGCCGTGGTCGTCGTAGAACCACTTCGGCGGCAGCGTCTTCGGCGTGGCCGTGAGGCCGGCGACGACGTCGTGGTGCAGCGCGGCGGCAGACCGCGCCTCGCGCAGGAAACGCTGCCGCAGCGCCTCAGAGCGATCGGACCCGGCCTTGATCACCTTGATCGCCACACTCCGTTTCAACACAGGATCTCTCCCCTCGTA
>CAZYKR010000205.1:0-8157 GCA_964648005.1 uncultured Iamiaceae bacterium | reverse complement strand
CGAGCGTCTTGAGCAGGGCGTTCGACGCCGCCGCCGTGAGCATGTGGACCTCGTCGAGGATGTACACCTTCGTGCGGCCCGGGGTGCCGAGCGCCGCCTTGGTGATGAGGTCGCGGATGTCGTCGACCTTGTTGTTCGACGCCGCGTCGAGCTCGTGGACGTCGAAGCTGGTGCCGGCCTCGATGGCCAGGCACGAGGCGCAGGCGCAGCACGGCTCGCCGTCGACCGGGGCCTCGCAGTTGAGGACCTTGGCCAGGATGCGAGCGGTCGTGGTCTTGCCCGTGCCGCGGGGCCCGGAGAACAAGTACGCATGGCCGACGCGCTCCTCGCGCACGGCGTTCTGTAGCGCCCGCACCAGATGCTCCTGGCCCCGCACCTCGCTGAACCGGCGCGGCCGGTAGCGGCGGTAGAGGGACTGGTAGGCCATCGGCTCAACTTACGCGCTCGTCGGCCCGGTCGCGCCACGTGCGGCGGTTGCCCGGGCGGTGGACCGAGGTGTCGGAGGTTCGAGGCGTTCCCTTGGGGCTGGGGCCCCGCGGTCACTACACTGCGACTTCGCCCGCACCCGCGTGTGGCGGTCGGGCCCTGTGCAATCGGGGCCCGTGAACCGAGTCAGGGCCGGGAGGCAGCAGCTCTCAGCGGAACCCCCGGTGTGCCGCAGATCGCCTGACCGTCACACGGGGGTGCGGGCGACACCTTCCAGGAGGGGTGCGAGAGCGGCCGAATCGGCACGCTTGGAAAGCGTGTGTGGGGAAACTCACCGGGGTTTCTAACCCCACTCCCCCCGCCATCTGTTTCTGTTTGTCCACGGGGTGGGCTACCCCACGGTTTGCACTACCAGAACGGCGAAGCTCGGCCGACCAGCCGCCGAGCTCGCTCGCGTCAGGTGATGTCGTCGGCGGGCCAGGTCTCGCGCAGGGTCTGGGCCAGCTCGGCGTGGCCCTTGCCTTCGGCCTCGAGGGCGTCGAGCACGGCGTTGGTCAGCGCCACGCGAAATGGCGCCCGAATCTGAGCGCCCGCCTCGTCCGGTTCGCTGAACAGCGCCGGCACGCGCTTCACGACCTGGAAGAAGGCGAAGAAGACGTGCTCGACGACGTCGGGGTCCACGTCGGCGGACCACACGAAGACGTCACCGGTGGCCGCCGCCTCCCAGGCTTCGAGCAACTCGTCGAAGCGACCGCGTACGTCCGGCGTGAGGGTGGCGTCGAGGCGGGGATCGGCGCCGAGCGCTGGGAGTCGCTCGCGGCACAGCGCCAGGTACGCCCGTGCGCTGTCGGCCGGCACCGGTCCGATCTCGACATGCATCGCCAGCCAGGGTACGGGCCGTCGGCTGTTTCTGCTCGTGGCCTGTCGGAGCGCATAGGGTCCGGCGTCGTGCAGAGCGTCGACGGCGACTGGGACGACTTCATGGACGAGGCGCTGGATGAAGCGCGCGCCGCTGCCGCAGCCGGCGATGTCCCGATCGGCGCCGTCGTCGTGGTCGACGGGGCGATCGTCGCCCGGGGCCGCAACGAGCGCGAGCTGCGCCAAGACCCGACGGCGCACGCCGAGATCGTCGCGCTGCGCGCTGCCGCCGAGACCCTCGGCACGTGGCGCCTCACCGACGTCACCGTCGTCGTCACACTGGAGCCGTGCCCCATGTGCGCCGGCGCCCTCCAGCAGGCGCGCGTGACACGGGTGGTCTTCGGCGCTGCCGACCTCAAGGCCGGCGCCTGCGGCTCGCTCTACCACCTCGGCGCCGATCCACGCCTCAACCACGAGTTCGACGTCGAAGTCGGCGTGCGGGCCGAGGCGTGCGCAGCGCTGCTCGAAGACTTCTTCGCCGACCGTCGCTGACGGGTGTCGGTGCTACCCATCGTCCATGGCGGGCGCGTGGGAGGATGGCTGACCCGCGGTGGGCTTGGATCGGAGGTGTGACGACGTGTGCTCGGTCGCCGTGACGGGGCGTGGACTGGTACCTGCCTGCGGTCATGAGCGACATGCCGTTGGGCGCGACGAGGACTCTGCCGAACCGAGGAGCGACGCGCGCTGGTGAGACGCCGACGGTTCCCGTTCGCCGCAGCGGCTCTTGCCGCGATCGCCGTCGCGTCGGCGCTCGCTGTGGTCCTGATCGGTTCACGGCCACCGAGTTTCGCCTGCCCGACTCCAGAGGATCCCGGCAGGGTGTGTCAGGCGTGGATGGGGCAGGTCGTAGACGCCGGCGATGCCGATATTGGGTTCTCTCGTGTGCGCGAAGTGGTGCCGTTCGAGGGTGAAGTCACCGTGCCGCCAGCGGGCAGCGATTGGACGTTCATCGCCATGCCTGACGGTGACGTACATGTTGGAGTCGTACCGGTGGTGGCCTTCGACCCGGTGGCAGACGTCGGCGACTGCGTACGCGTGGTCTGGGATGCACGGGGTGGGTGGGTCTGGGCTGAGACATTGGCATGCCCCGACCGGCCGCTCGTCAGGTGATGCTGGCCTGCGGGGCCAACGCGAGGTCGCGGGCCGGGTGCGCTGGCCGTTGTGGCCAACGGACTCGATCGCCGTTCTAGTAGGGCAAGCGGTTGGAATATCGACCGCTTGCACCACCAGAACGAATGGCGGAGGGTGTGGGATTCGAACCCACGGTGACGCAAGCGCCACAACGGCTTTCGAGGCCGTCCCATTCGTCCGCTCTGGCAACCCTCCGGGTCGGACACTACTCGCCGCCAACGGCGCGACGCACAGCCGGTTCCCGAGGCGAGCGCGGTGCGCGCTCGTAGGCTTGGGCGGATGCATCAGGCGCCCCACATGCTGCTGCGATCGGACCCGGCGAGCGTCGCCGGCGCCTCGATCACGCCCGGGCTGCGGCGCCGCGTCCTGCGCCTCGCCCGTCCCTACCGGGCGATGCTCATCGGCTTCGTCGCCACGATCGTCGTGGCCGCCGTCGTCGACCTGGTGCCGCCGCTGCTGTTCCGCCGCATCGTCGACAGCACCATCCCGGACAAGAACCTCGCCGAGCTGACGGTGGTCGGCGTCGTCGTCGTCCTCGTGGCCTTCGTGTCGGCAGGGTTGTCGTTCGCCGAGCGGTGGTGGTCGGCACGCATCGGCGAAGGCCTGATCTACGACCTGCGCGACTCGCTGTTCGACCACGTCCAGCGCATGCCCGTGGCCTTCTTCACCCAGACCCAGACCGGCGCGCTGATCAGCCGCCTCAACAACGACGTCATCGGTGCGCAGCGGGCCTTCACCGCCACGCTCGGCTCGGTGGTGTCCAACGCCATCGTGCTGACGACGACGCTCATCGCCATGCTGCTGCTCGAGTGGCGGCTCACCCTGCTCGCCCTGGCCCTCCTCCCCCTGTTCATCTGGCCGGCCAAGCGGGTCGGGCGTCGCCTTGCCGCCATCACCCGCGAGGGGTTCGAGGTCAACGCCGAGATGAACACGACGATGACCGAGCGCTTCGGCATCGGCGGCGCCATGCTCGTCAAGCTCTTCGGCCGCTACGACGCCGAGCGCACCGAGTTCGCCGACCGCGCCCGCCGTGTGCGCGACATCGGCGTCACCTCGGCGATGCTCGGCCGCATCTTCTTCACCGCCTTGGCGCTGGTCGCCGCTGTCGGCACCGCCGTCGTGTACTGGGTCGGCGGCCGCATGGTCATCGAGGACGTGATCACGCTCGGCACCCTGGTAGCGATGGCGGCCTACGTGACGCGCATCTACCAGCCGCTCACCGCCCTGACCAACGCCCGGGTCGATGTCATGACGGCGATGGTCAGCTTCGATCGGGTCTTCGAGGTGCTCGACCAGCCCAACCCGATCACCGACCGGCCCGGTGCTATCGATCTGGTCGACCCCCGCGGCGAGGTGACCTTCGACGACGTGTCGTTCGCCTACCCGGCCGGCGGTTCGCTGGCGCTGCCCGGTTCCAACGAGCACCGGCCCGAGGCCGTGGCCACCGAGGACGCCGCCGTGCTGCACCACGTCTCGACCACCGTCGGCGCCGGCACGACCGTTGCGCTGGTCGGCCCGTCGGGCGCCGGCAAGACCTCGCTGTCGTCGCTCGTGCCGCGCCTGTACGACGTGAGCGACGGTGCGGTGCGCGTCGACGGGCGAGACGTCCGCGACCTCACGCAGGCGAGCCTGCGCCGCGCCATCGGCGTGGTCAGCCAGGACCCGCACCTGTTCCACGAGTCCATCCGCGACAACCTCCGCTACGCCCGACCGGATGCCACCGACGCCGAGCTCGAGGCCGCCTGCCGGGCGGCGCGCATCCATGACCTCGTCGCAGCCCTGCCCGAGGGGTACGACACGGTCGTCGGCGAGCGCGGCTATCGCCTCAGCGGTGGCGAGAAGCAGCGCCTGGCCATTGCCCGCATGCTCCTGAAGGACCCTGCCGTCGTCATCCTCGACGAAGCGACGAGCCACCTCGACGCCGAGAACGAAGCCGCCATCCAGGCGGCGTTGGCCGACGCCCTCGATGGTCGCACGGCACTCGTCATCGCCCACCGCCTGTCGACCATCGTCGAGGCGGACAAGATCCTCGTGCTCGAGGACGGCCGCCTCGTCGACGAGGGCACGCACACCGAGTTGCTGGCACGGGGCGGCCTCTACGCCGACCTCTACCGCACGCTCGTGCGCGACGGGGACGCCGACGCCGACGTGGTGACCGTGGCCGACGCCGTCGAGGCGGCCGGCACGGCGTCCTGACGCCGCCCGAGCGACCCGGCCGATCTTCGGGCAGCGCGGACCCCTGTGGGAGACTGCGCCGGTGACCGATCCCGCACGCGAGACCCTGACCCGCGAGGCCGTGCTGGCGGCGTCACGCGACCTGATCGAGCGCGACGGGCTCGACAACCTGTCGCTGCGGCGCGTCGGTGCCGAGCTCGGCGTCACGGCGCCGGCGCTGTACGCCTACGTCACCGACAAGCGTGACCTGCTGCGCGGCGTGGCCGAGGCGGAGTTCGCCGGGCTGCTGGAGCGCTTCTCAGCCGTCGACGATCCCGACCCCCGGCAGCGGCTGCGCCAGCTGTCACGGGCCTACGTCGACTACGCCGCCGAGAACCCCGAGCTGTTCAAGACGATGTTCATCTTCCCGCCGGAGATCGACTTCGGCGGCGCCACCGGCGAGGAGCTGCCGATCGCCACCCAGGCGTTCACCTTCGCCGTCGACTCCATCCGCGACGCCGTCGCCGCCGGAGAGATCCGCGACGACCTCGACCCGCTGCTGATCACGTTCACGTCGTGGGTGTCGACGCACGGCCTGGCCATGGTGCTCAACCTCGGGTTCGTGCTGGACGAGCCGACGCGCGACCTGCTCATCGACCTCGTGCTCGACACGGTGCTCAAGGGCCTCGCACCCGATCCCGCCTGACCCGTGGGTGGTCAGGATGCGAACGAGGCCAGCGCCTCGTCGACCGGCAGCTCGACCACCCCGGGCTGCTCGACCACGGCGGTCAGCCACTCGGGCCGCACCACGGTGGCGACAGCGATCGGCGCCGCCGGCGTGGCGTGCTCCATGATCAGCCGCACGTACTCGATGGCGTAGTCGGGCGGGCGCACGTCACGTGACAGCTCGGACAGCGCGAAGACATCGGGTGACGCGTCCGTGGCGCCGACGGCGGGGATGTGCGGCGAACCGGGACGGATGCCACCGCCGACGAGCCCCGGGCCGTCGGTGAGCACGATGCCGTGGACCTGGGTGGGTCGGGCGCCGGCGATCAGCAGCGCCAGATAGGCGCCGAGGCCGCGTCCGAGGATCGTGGCCGAACCGAGGTGGGCGATGGCGGCGTCGACGTCAGCCATGATCGCCTCGGCCGTGTAGCCGCCGCCGACGGGCACCGAGCTGGCGCCGTGGCCGGTGAGGTCCAGGCCGTACACCGGACCCTGCCAGGCAGCGGTCGCCGCCGGTGCCTCGGCGGGCGTGTGCTCGCCCAGGCCGTGTAGGAGCAGCAGCGGGCGGCCCCAGCCTTCGCGCAGCAGGTGCAGCGCCAACTCGACCTTGCCGTGGCGCAGGCGCACGATCCGCCGCACGTCGGCGCTTCCGTCCGGCGCCGCCGACGCTCCGGCGCCGGCCTCGTCGGCGCGAGCCACGGGCATAGGTGGCCGAGTGGGTGCTGCGCTGCTGGGGCGCAGGTCCGGCGTCGGGTGATCGGCGAGGAACTCGAGGACCAGGTCGGCGATGCGTCGAGGCTGCTCGATGTGCATGAAGTGGCCGGTGTCCTCGAGGGCGCAGAACGCGAACACCGGTGGTCGGTTCGGTTCGACGTCGCGCGGCAACGTGCCCCAGCCCATGACCTCGCGCTCGAGGCCGAGCACGCCGAGCGTCGGCACACCGACCCCCGGCAGGCGCTGCATCGACCACTCGGGGCGCCACGGCCCGAACCCGCCGAGCCGCAGCGTCGGGTCGATGCGCCACCGCCACCCGTCGGCGTCTTCGACGCCGCCGATGGTCACCAGGTACTCGAGCCACTCGATCGACAGGCGCGGGTTCATTCGCTGCCGGCGTTCGGCCAGCTCCGCGATCGTGCCCGGTTTGCGGGCCTTGCCGGCGACGGTGCGCCGGTGGTCGAGCCAGCCCTCGATCTCGCCCCGCAGCATCTTGGTGCGCTCGTGGTCGGCGAGGTCCGGCCAGTTGTTCTTCGACGGCAGTCCGTCGAGGTTGACGAGGTGGGTGAGCCGGTGCGGCACGGCGTGCGCCAGGTCGAGCATCAGCCCGCCGCCCTTGGAGTGGCCGAGGAACACGACCGGCGCGTCGGGGCTGGCGCTGTCGATCACGGCGACGGCGTCGCGCAGGTCGGCGGCCCAGGAGTACAGCGCCGCGTGCTCGGAGCAGCCGTGCCCGCGGGCGTCCCACGACACGACCCGGTAGCCGCCCTCGACCAGCAGCGGCGCGAATCCGTCGAACGTGCCGGCGAAGTCGAAGCCGCCGTGCGCCATCACGATGCACGGGGCCTCGGCGGGCCCCCACTCATAGGCGGCGATGCGCAACCCGTCCGAGCTCACCCACCACGACCGGTCGGGCCGCCGGGCTCCGGGGAACGTCCGCGGCGTCGGGCCGATGTCGGGCGGTGCCAGGTCACTCACCGGGCCGAGCCTACGAAGGCCGGGCGCCGCCCCCGCAATCGGGGTCGCCTGCTGACTCCGCTGCCAAGGCCGGAACGCCGGCACATCGCCGACAGGGCCGCAATCGAGTCCGAATTGCCGTCGGGTCGGTCACGGCGCGCATTCGCAAACGATGGTCGTGCGAGGGCGGTGAGGCGAACGGGAATCGCCCCGGCCGTCGAGGTCGCCTGACGGCCTTCGACGTGACGGCCGTTGACGGGAGTGGTCGACGGTGTGGCGGGTCACAGCGGGTCGCCGCAGCGATTCGCCGGTCCGACGGGCGTGCGAGAGACTGTCGACCGTGCCAGCGGCGCAGGGGGTGCTGCTGCGGACTTCCCCGGGGGGATCTGATGGCTTCCATCGACGGCTGGGTGGCCGACGGCTTCGAGGGCGTGCGTGACGCCTTCACGGCCAACTTCGACAACGGCTCCGAGGTGGGCGCGGCGTTCAGCGCGTACCACCGGGGTCGCAAGGTCGTCGACCTGTGGGGCGGCGTCGCCGATCCCGACACGGGCAAGCCCTGGGAGGAGGACACCATGATGCTGGTGTTCTCGACCACCAAGGGCGCCACAGCGATGTGCGCCAACCGATTGGCCCAGGAGGGCCTGCTGGACACCGATGCCCCGGTGGCCACCTACTGGCCGGAGTTCGCCGCCAACGGCAAGGCCGAGATGCCCGTGAACTACCTCCTGTCGCATCAGGCCGGGCTGGCGTGGGTCGACGGCGAGATGACCGCCGAGGAAGCCCTCAGCTGGGATCCCGTCATCGAGGCGTTGCAGAACCAGGCCCCGGTGTGGGAGCCCGGCACCAAGCACGGCTACCACGCCACGACGTACGGCTGGCTGGTGGGCGAAGTCGTGCGACGTGTCGCCGGCAAGACCGTCGGGACCTACTTCCGCGACGAGATCTCGGGTCCGCTCGACGCCGACTTCTGGATCGGCCTACCCGAGGCCGAAGACCACCGCGTCGGCAAGCTCATCTCGTTCATCCCGCCGGGCATCACCGTCGACATGCTCAAGGGGAGCGGCGACCCCGACAACCCCATGGCGCAGCTGCTGGCGGCCTTCCTGGGGCCTGACACGCCGCTGGGAC
>CAZYKR010000204.1:0-8266 GCA_964648005.1 uncultured Iamiaceae bacterium | reverse complement strand
AGGCCGGCTGGACGAGGCGGCGCGGCTCGCCGCCGAGGCGCAGGCTGCGCTGACGGATGTGGCGCTGTTCCGATTGGCCCGGTGGGCCACCGTGTGCGCGGCGCAGGTGGCCGTCGAGCGGGGGCGGCTCGATGAGGCGCGAGCGCTGCTCGACCGGCTCGACGCCGTACCCGTCGAGCGGTTCCGCCTCTTCGAGCCGCTGGCGCTGCGGGCACACGGCGCGCTCGACGTCGCGGCCGGGAGCCAGGAGCGTGGCGTGGCGACGATGGTGCGCGGCGCGGAGCTCGCGCTGTCGACGGGGCGGTTCGGCATCGCCACCCTGGTCGCCGTCGACCTGCTGCGTGCCGGGGCGATCGGTGCCGCCGCTGCCGTGTTCGACCGGATCCCGTCGGGCGGACTGCTCACCGAGGCGGGTCGGGCCGCGGTGGCGGCGGTGAGCTCGGGACGTCCGGATGCCATCGCCGCCGCTGGCGATCGCTACGTCGAGCTCGGCGCCGACCTCTACGCTGTCGACCTGTTCGACCGTGCCGCCCAGGCGGCGGACCGCGCCGGTTCCCGGCGTGAGGCCCGCCGGTTCCGGGCCGTCGCCGCGGCCGTCGCCGAGCGGTGCCCCGGGCTGCCGCCGCCGTCAGGCTCGGAGCCGGGTCCGGGCGCGCTGTCGCGGCGGGAGCGTGAGGTCGTGCGGCTGGCCGCGCAGGGTCGGACGAACAAGGAGATCGCCGCCGAGCTGATCCTGTCGGAACGGACCGTCGAGAACCACCTCTATCGGGCGTTCACGAAGCTCGGCGTGTCGAGCCGTACCGAGCTGTCGACTCGCGGCGTGGTCGACCAGGCGTCGGCCGATGAGGGGATTGAGTAGCGGCCACTCACGACAACGTGTCTCCGGTGCGCTTCGATGCGTTCGTGGCCGATCTCGACGACCTCCTGTCCCGCCTGGACGCCGATCCGTCCTTCCGAAATGCCGTGGAGCGCGATCCCGCCGCCGCCCTGGCCGGGTTCGACCTGGACGACGGCGGGTTGCGGGCCATCGAGGCGGCGCTGGCGGGCGATGCCCCGCCGCGCCCGGCGGACGTCCGCCAGTGGTTCAGCGATCGCTGAGCGCAGCCGTCCCCGTCACGACGCCAGAATCGCCTTGGTCAGCGCCACCGCCTGCGCCTGCGACGCCGGCTGGAACAGCGTGATGAAGAGGCAGTCGTCGCCGTCGACCGTGGCGACATTGGCGACGATCGACTCGTCGTACTCGCCGGTCTCCATGCTGAGGCCGGGTCGTGCCATCGTGCGCTCGCCCACCCCGCTGAGCTCGAACTGCTCGAAGGTCGTGTCGTCCTGGATGGCGGTGAGCTCCTCGCAGTCCATGAACTCGGCGATGACGACGTTGTTGTCGGCGCCGGCCAGCGGCTTGCCGAGGTAGTTGCAGCCGACGGCGTCGTTGCGGGTCCGCATCGTGTCGCTTACCGAGAGCGCTTCAGCGGACAGGACCTCGGTGTCGAGGATCTCGGCGACCTGGTCGGCCGACACCGAGGCGCAGACGTCTCGGTCGCCACCGGGCGTGCCGGCGCCACCGGAGCTGGCGTCGCCGGAGGCAGCGTCGCCGCCCGAGCCGGCGGATGTGGTGGTCGAGGCGTCGCCGGCGCCTGACGCGGTGGTCGAGCCCGACGAGCAGGCGCCCACGGCCAGGCCGAGGGCGACGAGCGGGAAGGCGGCACGAAGCAGGGGAGTGGGGTTCATGGGGGCAGCAAACACGCCACCAGGGCCGGTGGCGAGAGTGGCTGGTACTCAACTCCGGGCGGCGGTACTCATCGGGCCGGTCGCCGATGGTGCCGACCGCTGATCAGGCCGGACCGCGTCCGGGGGACGGCCCCGTCGGCGCCGGTCGAGGTGCCGGCCCAGCGCTTCCCGGCGGGACCGGCGGTGATGCCGTGCAGGACGACGCTAGCCAGCACGGTCAAGGTGACGGCGCCCACGGCAACGTCGGTGGCGGCGACCGATTCGCCGAGCTCCTCGATGGCGAGCACGGCGAAGACCACCGAGGCCAGACCCCGCGGTCCGAACCAGGCGATGAAGCCGACGCTGCGACGGTCGAGCCCGGTCCCCAGCAGCGCCACTGCCACGGGGAGCATCCGAAGCACCGTGAGGCTGGCCAGCGCGTACACGACGATCTGCCAGGTGACGTGCCGGAACGCCACCGGCACGAGCGCGGCACCGAAGAGGAACCACACGACGAGCGCGAGGAGCTCACCGCTGAGCTCGGGCAGCGCGTCGCCGGCCTCGTCGCTGTCGGGGACCCGGACGGCCGGGGTGGCGCCGAAGGCGATGCCGGCGACGAATGCGGCGATGAAGCCGTTGGCGCCGGCCGCCCCGGCGGTGGCGAAGGCGCACAGCGCGATGGCGATGCCGGCGAGCTGCCGGCCGTCTGCGGTGATCCACCCCCGCCGGCCCGACGCCGCGATGGCCCAGCCGCCGCCCCACCCGGCAAGGACGCCGATGCCCACCCCGCCGGCCAGCTCGCGCGCGGCGTCGGTCACGGACGCGTCGCCGATGCCGCTCAGCTCACCGACCGCGATGGCGAGGGCGAGGGCGACGATCGGGGTGACGATGCCGTCGTTGAGTCCGCTCTCCACGTTGAGCGACCGTCGAATTCGCCGCGGCACCCGCTCATCGGTGATCACCTGCACGCTGAGGGCAGCGTCGGTCGGTGCCAGCGCGGCGCCGACGAACAGCGCCAGTCCGACGGGCAGGCCGCCGAGCAACGACCCGGCGAGCGCGGTCCCGGCCAGGACCGTCAGCGGCAGGCCGATGGCCAGCAGCCGCAGCGGCAGGCCGGCGTCGTGGCGGAGCTGGCCGAGATCGATGCGCGAGGCGTCGGCGAACAGGACGAGGGCCAGGGTCACCTCGGCGATGGTGTGGACGACCGCCGTGTCGACGTCCACCGGCAGCGGTCCCCAGTCGTTGTTGCTGAGCAGATAGCCGCAGGCGGTGAACAGCAGCGGTGCCGTGAGGTTGCGCCGCGTCAGGGGACCCGACAACACCGCCCAGGCGAACACCAGCAGGGCCAAGACGGCGACGGTGGTCCCGGTCACGGTGCGACCCTACGCGCCGCCGGCGAGTCACCGGCGCCGTGTTGGTGCATCAGAGGCGGGTGACCGTCCCGGCGACAGGGTCGCTGACCCACACGTTGTCGGCCTGGGCGACGACCGTTCCCATGGCGAGCGACGGCGACACCTCGCGGGCGAAGAACTCCGGCGGCGCCGCGGTGCCGTCGGTCGGGTCGACGCGCACCACGGTGCGGTCGTGGTTGTTCGTCACCCACAAGGCCCCGGCCGCGGCGGTGATGCCCGACGGGCCGGCGCCCGGGCCGGTGAGGGCGTCGACGATGACCGGCGCGTCGGCGACGCCGGTCGTCGGATCGATGCGCGTGACGGTGCCGGCACTGCTGGCGGTGACCCAGATGCCGTCGTCGGTCGCCACCAGCGCGGTGACCCCGGCGTCGACGTCGACCGCCGGCCCGGCGGGCTGCAGCGTGGTGGCGTCGAGCGGGACGACCTGCCGGTCGAGCGTGGCCGCGACCCAGAGACGGTCGCCTCGTTGGGCAATTGCGGTGAGGCCGTACCCGATACGGGCCGACGTCGTGGTCGCACCGGTCGACGTGTCGATGCGGGTGACGGTGCCGTCGGCGCCGTTGGAGGTCCACACGATGGTGCCGCCGATTCCGTCGTCACCACGGTCGCCGCCGACCGCGAGTCCCGATGGTCGCTTCCCGACCGGCACCGGTGTGCCCGCAGTCCCCGTCGCGCCGTCGACGGGGATGGCGGCGTTGCCGGCCAGGTCGGCGATCCAGATCGTGCCGTCGTCGGCGGCGACCGCCGCCACCGGTTCGCCGCCGACCACGACCGACTCGCCGCGCCGCTCGAGGGTGATCGGGTCGAGCGGCGTCAGCGTGCCGGCGTCGCGGTCGGCGACCCACAAGGAGCCGCCGGCCAGCGCCAGCGCGTGCGGTGCCGCGCCGACGCTGACCTGGACGACTCCCAGCGGCGCCGCCGCCTGAGCCGCGGGATCGGGACCGGGATCGTTCGGTGCGCCGAACGTGTGCCCGCCGTGTCCGCCGTGCCCGCCGTGCCCGGGGTGCCCGGCCAGGTCGCCGTCACCGACGGCGGTCGGCTCGTGATCCCCACAACTGGCGAGGGTCACGGCCGCCGCCGCGGCGAGCGCACCGAGCAGGAGGCGTCGACTCACTGCATGTCCTGCTGGGTGGCGATGGCGCCGGCGAGCGCTGCAGCGATCGGCGGCATGGCACCGGCGGCCTGGCGCAGGGCGTCGTAGGTGCCCGCGTCGCCGGCGGCGGCGAGGTCGATGGTGGCGAACAACGTCTCGGCGTGCGGGACGAGGGCCTCGGCGACGCCGTCCTCGGTCAGGTTGGGGTTGGCGGTGGCCAGGAAGGCGCCCAGGTCGAGGAAGTAGCCGCTGAGCCCGGTCTTGGCGATGTCGGCCGCCTCGTCGTCGCTGGTGGCCTTGGCGACGGTGTAGTCGACGAAGAAGCCGATGTGCTTGCGCCACAGTTCGAGGAACTGGTCACCGGCCTCGGGGCCGTAGATGGAGCCGACGGCGTCGGCGAAGGCGACCGAGTTCTCGTCGAGCGCAGCGGCAGCGGCGGTCGCTTCGGGCGAGTCCGGGCTGGTGGCCAGCGCCGTGACGACGAGGATGCCCGCAAGGTAGACGTGCTCGTCCAACAGCGTCGTGAGCCCGGCCCGCAGTCCGGCGGCGTCACCGTCGGCGGAGCCCTCGAGCTCCTGCTGGGTGACGATGGCGTCGGTCAGCACGGCGGCGATCGGTGGCATGGCGGCGGCCGCCTGGCGCAGCGCCGACGGCGCCGTCGGATCCTTGGCGACCATCAGGTCGATGGCGGCGAACAGGGTGTCGACGTGGGGAACGAGGGCCTCGGCGACGCCGTCCTCGGTGAGGTTGGGGTTGGCGGCGGCGAGGAAGGCGCCGAGGTCGAGGAGGTAGCCGTCGAGGGCGGTCTTGGCGATGTTCGCCGCCTCGTCGTCGCCGGCGGCCTTGGCGACCGTGTAGTCGACGAAGAAGCCGATGTGCTTGCGCCACAGCTCGAGGAACTGGTCTCCGGCCTCGGGCCCGTAGACCGAGCCGACGGCGTCGGCGATCTGCATCGAGTTCTGGTCGAGCGCCTCGGTGGCTGCCGCCGTCTGCGGCGAGGTGGGGCTGGTCTGCACCGCGGTCTGTAGGGCGATGCCGGCGAGGTAGACGTGGCTGACCAACAGGTCGGTCATCGTGGCGCGCAGCTCGGCGGCGGGAGTTGCTGTCGCCGCCATGGCCACAGCCGTGCCAGGGGAAGTGCCGGGCGCCATCGCCGTCGTTCCGGTGGCGTCGGCCATGGTGCCGGTCGATCCGGTGGTGTCGGTCGAGGTGCTGCTGCAGCCGACGCCGGCGGCGGCGAGGCCGAGGGCGAGGCCGACGGCAGCGGCTCGGGTGGTGCGGGAAGAGGTCACGGTCGTGCTCCTTGGTTCCGGTCGTGAGCGATGGGTCTTCGGCGCCGTCCGACCGGCGGATTGGTGGAGGGCCTACGGTGTGACGGGTGACCAATCCGGGGGGATCGGGTCTCCGAACGGTGCTGCGATGAGCACCTCGGACCCGCAGGACACGCCGGCACCGCTGCGCCTGGTCGCGGCCGGCGATGGCGCGGCAGCCGTGGTGCAGCGCGTGGCCCGTGGGGACGAGGGGGCGTTCGCCGAGCTCTTCGACGCCTTCGCGCCGACGGTCTACGGGATCATCCGACGCGTCCTGCGCGACCCGGACCACAGCGAAGAGGTGAGCCAGGAGGTGTTCGTCGAGGTGTGGCGGACGGCGGCCCGCTTCGACGCCGAGCGTGGTTCGGTGTCGGCGTGGTTGTCGACCCTGGCGCACCGGCGGGCGGTCGATCGGGTGCGCGCCGAGCAGGCGCATCGGGATCGGACCGAACGCCACGCCCGGCGCGATCCGGAGATCGGCGCTGCCGATGCCGCCGACGCCGACCTGTTGGCGGCGGTCGAGCGGTCCTCTACGGCCTCGGCGGTGCAGTCGGCGTTGGCGGAGCTGACCGACCTGCAGCGCGAGGCGATCGAGCTGGCCTACTACGGCGGCTACACGTACCCGGAGGTGGCGGCGCTGCTCGACGTGCCGCTGGGGACCGTCAAGACCCGCATCCGCGACGGGATGATCCGCCTGCGGGACGCGCTGGAGGTGATGGCATGACTGCCGAGATCCACCTGAGCACCGGCGTCATCGCCCTCGATGCCGTCGACGGTGAGGAGCGGGCCGACTTCGACCGGCACCTGGTCGACTGCGGGGCCTGCCGACGCGAGCTCGACGGGTTCGCCGAGACGACGGCGCTGCTCGCTGCCGATGTGGCGGTGCCGCCGCCGGCTGGGCTGCGGGCGAACGTGCTGGCCGAGATCCGTACCGTGCGCCAGGACCCGCCGATCGTGCGGTCTGGACGCCCACGAGCCGACGCGCCCGACGCTGCCGATGCGTCCGGTACGAACGGCGGGACCGTTCGACCGCCGGCCACGACGCGGCGCTGGTTGGCGGCCGCAGCGGTGGTGGCGTTGGTGGTCGCCGCCGTGGCGGTGCTGACGCTGGGCCGCGAACCCTCTGCCGACGATCTGGCAGCAGTGCTGGCGGCGCCGGACGCTCGGACCTATGAGCTGGTGGGCGACGACGGCAGCACGGCCCAGGTGGTGTGGTCCCGTCAGGAGCACCGCGCCGCGGTGGTGGCGGGCGACTTGCGCCAACCCGGTGAGGGATCGACCTACGAGCTGTGGTTCGTCGCCGGCGAGGTGAAGCACCCGGCGACGCTGTTCGTCCCGGACGCGCAGGGCACCGTCGGCAGCACGTTCGTGCCGCCGGTCGACGAGGCCGATGTGCTGGCCGTGACGATCGAGCCTTCCGGTGGTTCGCCGCAGCCGACCGGCGACATCGTCATGGCTGCGCCGACGGCCTGACAGGCCACTCGACGGTCGCCAGGCCGGCCAGCGCTTGGAGCCGGACGAGCGCGGCCTGGTCGATCAGTTCAGTGGTCCGAGACTGTTCGGGCTTGCGCACCAGATCGTCATCGGCATGGCAGCGCTGCCACGCCTCGTCGGCGATGGCGAGGACGGCGTCGCGGCACGACGTGGCCAGGGCGTCGTCGCCGGTCTCGTGCGCCAGCGCGACGAGGTTGCGGGCGCACACGGCGTTGAACGGCAGGCCCTGCGCCGCCCACGGCGTGGTGGGGGATCGGTATCGCTCGAGGATGGCCCGGCCGAGGCGCTCAGCCTCGTGCCGATGGGCGCCGGCCTGGCTTGGGTCGTCGTCGGCGAGGGCCCGGGCCAGGAGCAGCTCGGCACCGAGGACCGAGCCCTGGTTGTAGCTCCACTTGGTGCGCTCGATGGTGCCGCGCAGGTCGATGTGATCCCAGTACAGGCCGTCGTCGGGGTCGCGCAGGTGGGTGCGGGTCCAGGCCAAGAGGGTCTGCGCCCAGCCGAGGAGCGCGGGGTGGTCGGTCAGCTCGTGCAAGCCGAGCGCAAGCTGGGCCGTCGGCGCGTTCGACACGGTGTTGCGGTCGTCGCTCCAGGGCGCACGGGTCCAGAACACGCCACCTGGCGCCGGGTGACGATCGTCGTGATCCCAACCGCTGAGGACGAAGGCCAGGACCTCCTCCGCCCGAAGGCGTAGGGCGTCGTCGCCGAGCAGTCGGTGGGCGGAGACGAGCGCCAGCCCGATCCAGGCGTTGTCGTCGTAGAAGGCATCGCCACCACCGCCGAGCGGGCGCAGCACATACGAGGCGTACCCGGGTGGACGGAGCCGGTCGTCCCGGTAGGCCGCCAGGCCGCGATCGAGCAGCTCACCCACATCGAGCGGTGAGCCCAGGCCGGCACCGAGCTCGATCAGCTCGAGCCCGGCTGCGAGCGCCTGCGACCACGGCCACAGGAAGGCGTAGGGCCGCTCACCCGACGGCACCGCCTCCCGGTAGGCGCCCGCGACGCCGGGCACGGCGAAGGATCGCTGGAGCGCTTCGGCGAGGGTGAGCGCCCGCGCTGTCCACGGTTCCGGTGCCGGACCCGCCGGCCCGGGGAGCCGCCAGAACGGAGCGGTGGTTGCCATGGCCCCACTCTGGCGGTATCGACCGTCGATGCGTCGGCTCATCTTCAGTTGTCAAGGATCGTTGGGGAGGTCGTGCGCTGGTTGCTTGCGTTGCCTCTGTTCCGCCGGGTCTTGCGGTGGTTAGGCGGCT
>CAZYKR010000203.1:0-8272 GCA_964648005.1 uncultured Iamiaceae bacterium | reverse complement strand
TACGCCACATCTTGTGGCCCTGGGGTTCTGGGGGGCAGCGAGACCACAACATCTTGTGATCCTGCCCTTCGGAGGGGGTACGTGACGGGAACATGACACCCGTCACGGTCGCCAAGGGTGGAGCACGCCCCGAACGCTGCCAGCGTGGCAGGAGCGGGGCCGCAGGAGTGGGTGGGACCACCGTCGGCACCACGCCGAACAAGATCGCAACCGAGCAACAGACATCGACTCAGCGGAGGAGTCTCGCCAATGGCAATCGCGCCGGAGCAAGCAGGCATCGGAATCCGTCGGCACTTCACGAGCGCCGACACGCACCCCTACGACATGGTCGAGTGGGAGGTGCGTGACGCGCGTATCACCAACTACCGCGACGGGTCGGTTGCCTTCGAGCAGCTCGGCGTGGAGTTCCCGGTCGGTTGGTCGCTCAACGCCACCAACATCGTCGCCCAGAAGTACTTCCGCGGCACCCTCGGCCTGCCCGAGCGTGAGCACTCGCTGCGCCAGGTCGCCGACCGGGTGGTCGACACCATCACCGAATGGGGTCTGCGCGACGGCTACTTCACCTCCGACGACGAGGCGCAGGCCTTCGGCGACGAGCTCAAGTACCTGATCGTCACCCAGCGTGCGGCGTTCAACTCGCCGGTGTGGTTCAACATCGGCGTCAAGGGCGTGCCGCAGCAGGCCAGCGCCTGCTTCATCCTCGCCGTCGACGACAAGATGGACTCCATCCTCAACTGGTACGTCGAGGAGGGCACCATCTTCAAGGGCGGCTCCGGGTCGGGCGTCAACCTGTCGAAGATCCGCTCGTCGTACGAGCCGCTCAAGGGCGGGGGCACGGCATCGGGTCCGGTCAGCTTCATGCGGGGCGCAGACGCCTCCGCCGGCACCATCAAGTCGGGCGGCAAGACCCGGCGCGCCGCCAAGATGGTCATCTTGAACGTCGATCATCCCGACGTCGAGGAATTCATCTGGTGCAAGGCCAACGAGGAGCGCAAGGCCCGCGTGCTGCGCGACGCCGGCTTCGACATGGACCTCGACGGCCGCGACAGCCACTCGATTCAGTACCAGAACGCCAACAACTCGGTGCGCGTCACCGACGAGTTCATGCAGGCGGTCGTCGACGACCGCGACTGGCACCTGCGGGCCGTCACCTCGGGCGAGGTCATCCGCACCGTCCGGGCGCGCGACCTCATGCGCCAGTTCGCCCAGGCCACCTGGGAGTGCGCCGACCCCGGCATGCAGTACGACACGACCATCAACCGGTGGCACACCGCCGCCAACACCGGGCCGATCAACGGTTCGAACCCCTGCTCGGAGTACATGCACCTCGACAACTCGGCGTGCAACCTGGCCAGCCTGAACCTGCTGCGCTACTTGGGTGACGACGGCAGCTTCGACGTCGACGGCTTCATGCGCTCGGTCGAGGTCGTGTTCACCGCGCAGGAGATCCTCGTCGGCAACGCCGACTACCCGACCGAGCCCATCGGCGAGACGTCGCGTCGGTTCCGCCAGCTCGGCATCGGCTACGCCAACCTCGGCGCCATGCTCATGGCGCTCGGCATGCCCTACGACTCTGACGACGGTCGTGCCTGGGCCGCCGCCATCACGTCGCTCATGACGGGCCACAGCTATGCCACCTCGGCGCGCACCGCGGCGCGGATGGGACCCTTCAGCGGCTACACGGAGAACGCCGAGCACATGCTGCGGGTCCTCGACCAGCACCGTGCCGCCGCCGCCGACATCGACGAGGAGGTCGTGCCGCACGACCTGCTCGACGCTGCCCGCCAGGTGTGGGACACGGCATGTGAGGTGGCGGCCGAGCACGGCGTGCGCAACTCCCAGGCCAGCGTCCTGGCACCGACGGGCACCATCGGCCTGATGATGGACTGCGACACCACGGGCATCGAACCCGACCTCGGCCTCGTCAAGATCAAGAAGCTCGTCGGCGGCGGCACGATGTCGATCGTCAACCAGACCGTGCCTCGGGCGCTGCGCAACCTCGGCTACACGCCGGACCAGATCGACGACATCGTCGCCTACATCGACGAGAACAAGTCGATCCTCGGTGCACCGCACCTGGCGCCCGAGCATGTGCCGGTCTTCGCCTGCTCGATGGGTGACAACGTCATCCACTACCTCGGCCACGTGAAGATGATGTCGGCGGTGCAGCCGTTCATCTCGGGTGCCATCTCCAAGACGGTGAACATGCCCGAGGAGGTGACGGTCGAGGAGGTGGAGCAGCTCCACATCGACGCCTGGCAGATGGGGCTCAAGGCCATCGCCATCTACCGGGACAACTGCAAGGTCGCCCAGCCGCTGGCCATGGCCAAGAAGGAAGGCGCCGACGAGGATCTCCCGGCCGCGGCCGCCGGCCAGGTCGAGGTGATCGAGAAGATCATCGAGAAGGTCGTCGAGGTCCCGGTCCGCGAGAAGTTGCCCCGCACGCGTGCCTCGCGCACGTTCGAGTTCCGGGTCGCCGACTGCAAGGGCTTCGTCACCGTCGGCGAGTACGAGGATGGCCGTCCGGGCGAGATCTTCGTGCGGGTGTCCAAGCAGGGCTCCACGCTCGCCGGCATCATGGACGCCTTCGCCATCGCCATCAGCCACGGCCTGCAGTACGGGGTGCCGCTGCGCAGCTACGTGGAGGCGTTCACCGGCATGCGCTTCGAGCCTGCCGGCATGACCGACGACCCGGACATCCGCATCGCCAACAGCCTGATGGACTACCTGTTCCGTCGGCTGGCGCTGCTGTACCTGTCGCCGGAGGAGCGGGCCGAGCTCAACATCTTCACCACCGAGGAGCGCATGCAGCCGACGCTGCCCGGCGTCGAGGAGACGGTGGTCGAGACCGTGCAGGGCTCCGACGTTCCGGCCGATCCGCCGTCGGTCGAGTCGGCCTCGGCACTCGCCGCCCGCATCGAGCGCGAGTCCGTGGCAGCCTCGGTCGTGCAGCCCAAGGCGGCCAAGCCGTCCGATGCGCCGATCTGCATGCAGTGCGGCGTGCAGATGGTGCGGGCCGGCAGCTGCCACGCCTGCCCGAGCTGCGGCAACACCAGCGGCTGCAGCTGAGCGTCAGCTCTACCTCCGAATCCGAAATTGGGCTGGCCACTCCGGCATTCCGGCGTGGCCAGCCCGATTTCGGTGTGAGGCCGGGACGGGTAGCGTTGGCGGGCCGGGGTGGGCCCGGATACCGACGAGGCACGGCAACGCACCCATGAGCATCAAGCAACGGGCGGATGAGCTGCGCAGCACCGCTGAGGGGCGCTTCGGCGACCTGCGCAAGCGCTGGCCGCCCGTGGAGTTCGCCGTGGAGGGACTGCGCCGGTGGGTCGACGCCAACGGCACGATCCTCGCCGGGCACCTGGCCTTCCGCGTGTTCTCGTTCCTGGTGCCCTTGTACCTCGTCGCCATCGCCCTGCTGGGCTTCGTCCACGACTCCGGGACGAACGTCGGAGAGGCGGCGCAGGACCTGCACCTCGGGTCGGGCATGGCCGGCGCGCTCGCCGAGGCCGCCAGCGACGCCAACGAGACGAAGTTCCAGGCGCTGTTGGTCGGCCTGTTCGCCCTGGCGGTGGCGGGGGCGGGCCTGGCCTCGGCGTTGCGCAGCGTCTACGGCGTGATCTGGAACGTGAAGCCGTCGAAGTCCGCGCTCGGGCGCCTCGCCATCGTGGGCACCTTGATCATCGTGGTGCTGGTGCAGGTGATCGGCAGCGCGCTGCGCCTGGTGCTCGACGGGCCGGCCGGGTTCGGCCTCGGGGTGCTGATCGTGTCGCTGCTCGGGTTCGGCGCGGTGCTGCTGGTGTCGTGGGTCCTGCCGCGGCGGGCGACGCAGGTCACCGACGTCCTGATCGGATCGGTCG
Organism: uncultured Iamiaceae bacterium; assembly: GCA_964648005.1. GTDB lineage: Bacteria > Actinomycetota > Acidimicrobiia > Acidimicrobiales > Acidimicrobilacustridaceae > JAGQTE01. The sequence goes on along the minus strand of CAZYKR010000203.1, from coordinate 4,412 downwards.
TCGGCGGGGTGGCCTTCGCCGGACTCAACATCGCCAGCGCCGTGTACTTCACCGACAAGCTTCAGCGGTCGTCGGAGGTGTACGGCTCCCTCGGCATCGCCGTCACCGTCTTGCTGTACTTGTTCGTGGTGGGCCAGATCCTCGTGGTCTCGGCCATCTGCAACACCCTGTGGGTGGACCGGGCACACGTGATGGCCCAAGCGCGCGGCGAGGAGCCGTCCGAGCGCGCCGTCGGCGAGCTCTGAGCCAGAGGCCGGGCCGCGCCGCTGGAGGCGGACCGGGCTCAGCGTGCTAGAGCCTCCGGCGCGTCGCATGCCAGGTGCAGCGCCAGCGCCGGCGTCGGCGCCATCCGCTCCGGCAGCTCGACCACCACGTGACCGTCGTCGTCGAGCACCCAGTCGACGGTGTCGAGCCCCCCGACCGTGACCTCCCGGACGCCGTGTCCGTCGACGCCCCAGAGCGTGCAGCGGCGCGTCGCCGGGGCCTCCAGCGCCACGACGTGCAGTGCGTCCGACGACTGGGTGAAGCGCAGCGGCGTGCCCTCGGCCGTGCGTCCCTCGGCCGTGGTCCACGGACGCGTGCCGAACACGGCGTCGCCGTGCACCGCCAGCCAGTCGCCCAACCCCCGCAGCGGCGCCTGCTGCCACGGCGGGATGGAGCCGTCGGGCTCCGGCCCGATGCCGATGAGCAGGTTCCCGCCCTTGGCGACGATGTCCACGAAGGAGCGCACCAGCTCGGTGGCCGTCACGATGTCGGCCGGGTCCTCGTTGCGGTTGGCGCCGAAGCTGTGGCCTACCCCGCGCGTCGACTCCCACTTGCGGCGCTCGATGGCGTCCTTCTGGGCGTACTCGGGGGTCGTGAAGTCGTGGTGCGGTGGCCGCACGCTGAACTCGAGCGACTTGTAGCGCGACGGGATGATCGGCCACGCCTTCTCGATCGACCAGCTGATCGCCCGCAGCGCCGACGACACGCCGGGTAGGTCGACACGGCCCTGGGCCCATCGGTCGTTGACGACCCCGTCGGGCACGGCGGCGTAGTAGTGGGCGAACAAGGCGTCGAGGTCGACGGCGGCTGGCATGGCGATGTCGTTCCACAACACGTCGGGCGCGTAGCGGTCGACGAGCTCGCGCAGATGTGCGTCGCACAGCGCGGGATACGGATCGTCCTGGGGCACGGCGAAGAGCAGGGTGGCGAGGTCCCGGATGATGATGTCGTGCACCGACCAGTCGATGCCGCCCGAGTAGTACAGGCCCATGCGCATGTCGCGGGCGCGGACCGCCTGGGCCAGGTCGCCGACGAGGTCGCGCCGCGAGCGCCAACCATCGCCGTGCACCGGGTGCGCCACGTCGGTCGGCCACAGGCAGTACCCCTCGTGGTGCTTGGTCGTCAGCACCACATAGCGCGCCCCCGACGAGGCGCACACCGCCGCCAGCGCGTCGAGGTCGGCCTCGGCCGACGCCTGCTCGAACAGCGGGGCGAAGGCGGCGTAGGGCTGGTCGTGCCAGACCTCGCGGTGGTGGCGCTCCGTGTCGCTCCCGGCGATCCGCATCGAGTTCAGGTACCACTCGGCATACGGCGAGTGCGACAGCAGGTAGGCGGGGCCGTGTGCCCGCAGCATCGTCTGGATGTCGCCGACCTGGGGCGCCCATCCCGGCACCGAGTACAGGCCCCAGTGCAGGAACACGCCGAGCTTGGCGTCGTCGTACCAGGTGGGCAGCGTGCGGCCGGCATGGATCGAGGTGCGGGGCATGGTCGGCATTGTGGCAGCGGCGGTTCCGCCGTGGCGGGTTGACGGCGCGGCGCCGCCGCGCTGGGCTGGTCCGGTGGCATCGATCGAAGACGACGTCGTCGGCGCCGCCGATGCCGTGGCACCGGCACTCGTCACGTCCGGCTATCGGGCCGACTTCGCACCGGCGAGCGTGTGGGAGCTCGAACGGTTCTTCGTCGAGCACACCGCCGGCGGCGCACCGACTCCCGGAGGGCTGCTGGCCGCCGACACGGGCAAGCGGGTGTTCGCCGTGGGCTGCTACCTGGGCGAGACCCTGCGGCGGAACCTGGGCGGTCGCTGGTTCGGAGACGAGGACGACCCGAACACCGAGGTCACCGTCACGCTGATCCTGCCCGACGGCACGGAGGCGCTGCCGGTGCAGCAGGTGATGCAGCGCATCGTGCGCGGCGACGCCGACAACGTGGCGTGGTACGCCATCGCCCTCGGGCTCGAGCCCGGGCCGCCGCCGAGCGGCATGGGTCTGCCGTTCGGCAAGCGCCGCCGGTTCGGTCGGCGTCGTGGCTGACGGTCGGCGCCGAGGCGCTCGATCGCGACCGATCGCGACCGATCGACTCCCGGGATGGCGTCAGCGTCGGCGGGCCTCCACGACGAGCATCCCGGATGGCGGCGTCGAGAACGTGGCGTCGTCGCCGTAGCGCGTCCGGGTGCGCACGTCGTCGAAGCCGGCGTCGGCCAGCACGTCGCGCACCTCGTCCTCGTCGTAGAGCGTGAGCTCGTGACGCTCGAGGACCGCCCGATCCGGCTCGGCGTCGAGTTGGATGACGATCTCGCGCACCAACGTCCGCGTGGTGGCGTCCTCGGTGATGCGGCAGTCGAGCAGCCAGCCGGGCCCTTCGTGCTGGCGTTCGACGGGCTCGGGACCGTTGCGCCCCGGGGTCGACACGTCGAACAGGAACACGCCGTCGCGCAACAAGGCGTCGTGCACCCGCGCCGCGAGGCCGGCGAAGCCGTCGGGCCCGGCGCGCCCGTCGGCGCGGTAGTTGAGCACCTCGCCGACGGCCAGCACACCGACGCAGTACGGCAGCGTCAGGTCGTACGCCGACGCCACGTGCAGCTCGGCGTCCGGCGCTCGCCGCCCGGCCAGCTCGACCATGGCGGGCGACAGGTCGCATCCGACGACGCCGTAGCCGGCGGCGAGGAGGCGCATGGCGCTGATGCCCGACCCGCAGCCGAGCTCGACGACGGTGCCCTCGGTGACACCGGTTGCCCGCAGCGCGGCGATCAAGGTGTCGGCGCCCTCACGGGCCAGGTCGCCGAACCGCTCGTCGTGGATCACGGCCTGCGCCGTGTCGTAGAACCCGAGTGCCATGCCGGGATCGTCGCGCACGACGACTCGGGTCGACACCGCCACGCCGGAGGTACCGTGGCGCCATGGCGATCGACGATGTGCTGGCGGGCCTCGACCCCTACGACCTGATGGACGCCGAGGCGGCACGCATCGAGGCCTTCGCCGCCACGCTCGACGCCGCCGGGTGGGCCGCGCCGTCGCGCTGCGTCGGGTGGTCGCGCCATGACCTGCTGGCGCACCTCGACGCCACCGAGGAGTACTTCCACGCCGGGCTGGCGGGCACGGTCCCCGACCTGTTCGCCCGCTACGCCGCTGCCGGTGTGACCGACCTGCACGCCGCCAACGCCCTGGGCGTGACGGCCCGAACCGACGTCGCTGACGCCGAGGTGCTGGCGCACTGGGCGGCGGCCGATGCCGAGACCCGGGCCGGCATGCGCGCCCGCGACGGCGGCGACGTCGACACCAGCGTCGGCGCCTACCCGGCGCGGTGGCAGGCGTTCCACATCGCCGGCGAGCTGGCGATCCATGCCGATGACCTGGGCGTCCCCGTATCCGAGGACGAGGCCGCCGCCCGGTTGGCGTGGCGGACGCGGTTCTCGTGCTTCGCGCTGGCCGAGACCAAGCCCGGCTCGGAGGCGACGATCGTCGACGACCAGCTGGTGCGGGTCCGCACCGCCGACGGTGCCGACCACGAGCTCGACGCCGCCACCTTCGTCGCCGCGGTGGCGGCGCGGTTGCCGGCCGACGCGTCGCTCGACGACGACCTGCGGGCGGCGCTGTCGACCATGCCGTGACGATGCGCTGGCGGGACCGACTGCGCCAGGTCGCCGGTGCCGTCCGGTGGGACGGTCGCCGAGGGCCGCCCCGATCGTCGAACGGGGCGTCGAGCCTGCACTTGCGCTGGGTGCCGGACGTCGACGGCTGGGAGCACGACGGGGGCGGGATCGTCGAGGTCGCCGCCACGCTGGAGGTGATCGACCCGCCGCAGGTGCCTGCCCTGCACTTCTGGGCGCTCCAGGCGTCGTTCGCCGACGCCGCCGGTCGCGTGCAGGGCGGCGCCCACCTCGGGTTGCAGTGGTACCCGCCGCACCCGGGCTCCACGGCAGTCAACTGGGGCGGCTACCGCGACCGCGGCGGTGAGCTGGACGGTTCCACCTCGGCGCTGCCGTCAGCGACCGGGAACGGCAACACCCGCGACTACGCGTGGCAGCCACGCACGCCGTATCGCCTGACGATCCGCCGCGTCGGTGGCGGCGGCGTCTGGTCCGGCCGGGTCACCGATCTCGTCGCCGGCACCGAGACCGAGGTGCGCACACTGATGTGTCCGGGCAATCG
>CAZYKR010000202.1:0-8288 GCA_964648005.1 uncultured Iamiaceae bacterium | reverse complement strand
CACCAGCCAGGGCACCAACCTCGACAGCGACGGCACCTGCGCCCTCACCCACGCCACCGACCTCACCGCCGACCCCATCCTCAGCGACCTCACCTCCACCGGCGCCCGCGCCGGCCACACCCCCCTCACCGGCAGCCCCGCCATCGACACCGGCGCCAACTGCAACCCCACCGACCAACGCGGCGGTGATCGGCCTCGCCACCGGATCTGCGACCGCGGTGCCATCGAGGTCCCGATCGACTCGGCTATGGGCAACCCCTACAACTACCTCGGCACGGGTCTGGCCCTCGCCTCGCCGTGGCGCGAGAACTTCGCCCTGTCGATCTCCGACAAGTGCACGCCCAAAGAGCAGGGCGACCGCATCGTTCCCGTCAGCGACTGGAACTTCGCCGCGGGATCAGGTGGCGGCGGCGGCTTCCAAGGCTGCGTCCCCGGCACCCCCAGCCACGTCCGAGCCAACGACGAGCACGACCCCGACGGCTACTTCTACGTCGTCGAGATGCCGTCGACCTTCGCCGGCACCGCCACCCTTCGGATCGACGCTCAAAGCCTCGCGTACTGCACCAGCGGCGGCTCCGCCGACGCATCGTCGCTGAGCTCCAGCTCCTTATACCAGGTGCCGACCAGAGCAAGCGTCCGTTTGGACAGCCACGACGATCCCAGCAAGGGCATCTTGCTCTGGGGACCCAGCACCATCACCAGCACCACGTCCAGCGGCTCGTACTGCGGCAACACCAACAGCGCCGTCATGAACGGCGGCAGCTCGACCTGGCGCCAGCTGTGGTCTGGCTCGGCGTCCGCTGGAGACCGGTTCATCGTGCAGGTCACCTCCAACGGCACCCAGACGACGGACCAGGGCGGGTTCAATCAGTTCTCGCTGCGGGCACACACGAGCAGCTTGTTCACGCCCTGCACCAGCGACCCCGCTGACGTGAACTACTCGTCGCAGTGCCCGTCCATCTACCCACTCGAACACCTCGGCGCTTACCTCTCCGCACCGAGCGCCGGCATGACCTTCGTCGCGGCGCGTACCGGTCCAGAGCAAGGCGGCAAACGACTCGAGCTGGAGCTCTTCGACGTTGGTGAGGGTGCGGACTGGCTGGAGCTGCTCGACCCGACCGGCACGGCAGCCGACGTCACGGTCGAGGTGGCCTGCCAGGACGGCACGTACCCGTCCGAGACCGGTGCAGCGTGTGAAAGTGAGACTGCCCCCGCCGACGGCTACGGCCCGTGGACGACGCAGCGGGTCGACGTGGGCCACAACGTGAACTACTGCGCCAACCGGCCGAGCACCAACGTAGGGAGCTGCCGCAAGTACAACGACCGGCTGCTGCGCCTTACGGTCGACCTGCCAGACGACATCACCACCGCTTACGGCGGCAAGACCTCCTGGCGGATCAACTACCGATCCGGCGGCGCTGCCGTTGCCGACAAGCTGACGACTACCGCTCTCGTCCGCGACCTCACCGACTGACCGACCACGGCGCTCGGTCAAAACCCTTCTGGTAGTGCAGCCGGTGGCCTAACCCACCAGTTGCCGTACCAGTACGAGACGATTCCACCGACCCCTCGTTCTGGTGGTGCAAGCGGTGGCTTTGCTTACCGGCTGCACTACCAGAACGACGTGGGTTTGTTGGGTGAACCGGGGTGACCCCGGCGTCAGGGGTCGAGGCGGATGGCCTCTTCGGGGCAGTTGTTGACGGCCTGGCGGGCACGGTCGGCTTGGGCGGCGTCCACGACCTCGACCAGCACCACGCAGTGGCCCTGGTCGTCGGCGTCGAACAGCTCGGGGGCCAGGGCGTAGCAGCGGCCGTGGCCGACGCACGCCTCGGCGTCGAAGACCAGCCGCATCACGCCACCGCCTTCGGATCGAAGACCAGCGGCAGGCTGGCGATCTCGCGGATGCCGGGCGAGTAGTCGAGCGTCGCCCCCTCCGCCACGGCGTAGGCCGGCAGCCGGCGGTGCAGCTCCTCGAGCGCCACCTTCAGCTCGAGCCGCGCCAGATGCGACCCCAGGCAGCGGTGCGGGCCGCCGCCGAAGGCGAGGTGCCGGTTGACCTCGCGCTGCAGGTCGTAGTCGTCAGCGGTGTGGCCGAACTCGTCGACGTCGGTGTCGGCCGAGCCGAGCATCACCATGACCGTGTCGCCCGGCCGCATCGTGACCCCGTGCATCTCGTGCTCGGTCGCCACGACCCGCAGCACCTGCATCACCGGGGTGTGCAGCCGCAGCAGCTCCTCGACGGCGTGCGGCACGAGCGACGGATCGTCGGCGAGCTGACGCTGCCGGTCGGCGTGCTGGGCCAGGTAGGCGATCGAGCAGTCGAGGGTCGAGGTCACGGTGTCGAGCCCGCCGAGGATGAACAGGTAGCAGATGTCGAGGATCTCCTCGCGGCTCATCGTCTGCCCGTCGATCTCGGCCTGGACGAACCGGGTGATGATGTCGTCGCCGGGATTGGCCAGGCGGTCGTCGATCACGCCCTCGAAGTACGAGTACATGGCCTTGCCGGTCTCGTGGCGCACCCGCGTCGCTGCCTCGATGTCGCCGAAGTCGACCTCGGGACGGATGATGTTGTCCTTCCACGTCAGGAACTGGTCGAGCTGATCGAGCGGCAGGCCAGTGAGCTGGAGGAAGACCGTGCACGGGTACGGCACCGAGAACTCGGCGTGGAAGTCGACGGCGCCGCGGCCGGCGAACCCATCGATCAGCTCGTTGGCGAGCTTGCGCATCTCGTCCTCGAGGTGCCCGATGACCGACGGCCCGAGCTGGGGATCCATGACCCGGCGGTACTTGGCGTGCTCGGGCGGGTCGACCTGCAGCGGGATCAGCGGACGGTCCTGGCCGATGTCGACGGCGACCAGGTCGGAGCTGAAGATCTCCGGATGCTTGAGAGCGAACTTCACGTCCTCGTACCGGCTGATGATGTGGGTGCCCTCGTCGAGACCTTCCATGTTGGCGATCGGGCACTCCCGCCGCAGGCGCTCGTAGAACGGCAGCGGGTCGGCCGCCACCTCCGGCAGGTACGGGTTGGCGGCTCGTTGCTCGGGGTAGACGGCTGCGGATGGGTCCATGGGTCGGGCGCTCCTGGTGGTCGAGTTCGGGTGTCGAGTTCTGGTGGTCGAGTTCGGGTGGTCGAGTCGTCTGCTGGTCGGCGTCGGCGCGTCAGGGCGAGAGCCCGACGGTGGCGGTGTCGGTCCCCGAGCGCAGGACTCGGCCCGGGGTGGCGCCGGTGAAGGTGCCGTCGCGCACGATCGCGGTGCCGGCGACCACGACGTCGCCCACGCCGAGCGCGGCGGCGACGATGCGACTGGCCCCGCGGGGCTGGTCGGCGACGGTCCGCTCGGCGCCGGGACCGACGGTGGCCGGGTCGACGACGGCGAGGTCCGCCGCCGCGCCGGGCGCGATGCGGCCGCGGTCGTGCAGCCCGTAGAAGTCCGCGGGCGCGCCCGTGAGCAGGTGCACCGCCTCCTCGATCGCCAGCAACTCGAGGTCGCGCACGGCCGGCCCGAGCAGGAAGGTGCTGTAGGCCGCCCCGCACATCATGTCGAGGTGGGCGCCGGCGTCGGACCCGCCGACCAGGGTGCGGGGATCGCGCCACGCCGCCAGGCGCGCCTGCCACACCTCCGGCGGCTCGGGCGGCATCTCGGGCGAGATCCCCGTGCGCAGCTCGTCGGCCACCACGATGTCGCAGAGCGCGTCGAACGGATCGACCCCCCGCTCGGCAGCGATGTCGCCGACACGGCGCCCCTCGTACGCCGCCGTGGCGGCGTTGAACGTCTCCACGATGCGCAGCCGCGACCAGTTGGCCAGCAGCCCGATGATCCCGGCCTCGGGCGACTGCGCGCCGGCGTCGAGGCGGCGACGCACGTCGGCGTCGGCCAAGGCCGCCAACCGCTGCGGTGGGGGCAGGGCGAACAGGGTCTCGGCCCACCCCGGCAGGGCGTCGAGCACCATGCCCGACACGAACGACAGCCGGATGCGCATCCCCTGGGGCAGCGTCAACGCCACGACGCGGCCCCCGGCCGCCGCCGCCACATCGGACGCCGCCAGCTGGCCCAGGTGCTGGTCGCCTCCGGCGACGCCGAGGACGTTCCAGTTCAGCGGCCGCTGCGCCGCCACGGACATCGCTGCCAACAGCCGCTGCTCGTCGGCGCTGAAGCCGTTGATGCAGCCGGGCACGATGGCCTCGAGCTGCGTGCCGGGGTGATCGCGCACCGCGGCGCACAGGGCCAGCAGCTCATCGTCGCCGGCGGCACGTGACGGCACCGGGTTCCGGTCACCGTCGTGGTGGGTGTGGCTGCGCGAGGTCGAGAACCCGAGCGCTCCGGCGTCGAGCGCGTCGTGCAGCAGCGCCACCATCGCCGCCACGTCGGCGGCCGTCGCCGCCTCACCGACGGCCCGCTCCCCCATGGCCACGCGCCGCAGCGCGCAGTGCCCGGCCAGGAACCCGGCGTTGATCGCCATGCCGCCCGCCTCGAGCGACGCCGTCCAGTCGCCGAAGCTGCGCCAGCTCCACCCGACGCCGGCCTCGATCGCCTCCAACGGGATGCCCTCGACGCGTGCCATCAGCCGGGCGAGGTACGGGGCGTGCTCGTCGCCCGCCGGGGCCAGCCCGAACCCGCAGTTGCCGCCGACGACCGTCGTGACGCCGTGCAACGGCGACGGGCTGGCGGTCGGGTCCCATGCCAGCTGGGCGTCGTAGTGGGTGTGCAGGTCGACGACGCCGGGCATGACCATCCGGTCGGTGGCGTCGACGCTGGCCGTGGCATTACCGGCGAGCGAGCCCGGCGCCGCCACCTCGACGACGCGCCCGGCGCGCACACCGACATCGCCTGGACGACCCGGAGCGCCGGTGCCGTCGACGACGATCCCCCCGGTGACGACGAGGTCGTAGGCGCTCATGCCATCCGCCCCGGCATGTTCATCCGACCGGCACCTGACGCTCGGCCGGGACGGCGAAGCCGAACAGCTCCGACGCGTTCTGCCAGGTGATGCGCCGCACCTCGTCGTCGGGCAGGCCGGCGAGCCGGTCGTTGGCACGCACCCCGGTGTCGGGCCACGTCGAGTCGGCGTGCGGGTAATCGCTCTCGAGCACGATGTTGTCGACGCCGATGTGGTGGCGCAGCTCGAGCGTCGAGGTGAGGTCGATGACCGAGAACCAGAAGTTGCGCCGCAACACGTCCGACGGGGTGTGGTCGGGGTCCCGCCACCCGCCGGAGCCGGTGGCCGAGTGGTCCATCACGTAGTCGAGGCGGTTGATCAGCATCGGCACCCAGTCGATGCCGCTCTCGGCCAGCACGATCTTGAGCCTCGGAAACCGCACCGGCACGCCCGACCACAACCAGTCGGCACAGGTGACGAGGGCGTTGACCGGGAACAACGTCGTCAACAGCTCCAGCGGCGCGCCCGGTGCACGCGACGCGCTCCACCCCGACGAGGCGCAGTGCAGGCACACGACGGTGTCGGTCTCCTCGCACGCCGCCAGGAACGGGTCCCAGTGGTCGGTGTGCAGCGACGGCAGGCCCAGGTCCACGGGCTGCTCCAGGAAGCTCACCGCTCGACAGCCCAGGGCGGCGTTGCGCCGCACCTCCTCGGCGGCGAGCACCGGGTCGACCAACCACGGCAGCTGCAGCGGGACGAACCGGTCGGGCGCGGCGCCGACCCACTCGGTGCGATGCCAGTCGTTCCACGCCCGAAGGCAGGCGAGCCCGAGCTCGGGGTCGGAGCACCGGGCGAACATCGTGCCGGCGAAGCCGGCGATCAGCGACGGGTAGCACAACGACGCCCACACCCCGTCGGCGTCCATGTCGTCGAGCCGGGCGGCGACGTCCCAGCAGCCGCGCCGCATCTCGTCGAAGCGGGCCGGCTCCATCGACCACTCGTCCTTGGGTCGGCCGACGACGGCGTTCAGCCCGATCTGGGGGTGGCGCTGCCCGTCGAACTCCCACAACTCGACGCCCTCGACCTCGACGATGCGCGGCGCGACGTCGACCAGGTGCGCCGGCATGCGGCCCTGGAACAGGTCGGCGGGCTCGACCACGTGGTCGTCGACCGAGACGATCGTCAGCGGCGCGCTCATCGCGCCTCCGGCCCGACGAGGCCACCCCAGCAGAACGACCACACGTAGGCGGCCTCCTCGGCCACCTGCGCCGCCCGAGCGTCGGGGTCGACGGTGGCGTCGCCCGCGAGTCCCGGGCGCGCCTGCGGCGAGGCGATGCCGAGCACCAGGTCGTGGATGGCGCCGAGCACCAGGTGCAGGATCATCCGAGCGTCGCGCCAGGCGTCGCCCGACCGGACCTGGCCGGACGCCATCCCCGCGGCGAGGTCGCTCGCCAGCAGCTCGATGAACGGGCGCAACGCCAACTCCAGCTCTGCCGGACGCTCCTCGGCCAGGCGGCGATGCTCGCGCACCAGCACCGACACGTAGCCGTGCTCGCCCGCCGCCATCAGCTCGAAGATGCCGAGCACCCATGCCCGGGCTCGAGTCTGGGGCGTGCGGCGGCGCCCGATCATCTCGCCGAGGAACAGCGCGCCCACGGCGCAGTCCTCCTCCAGCAAGGCCAGGAGCAGGTCGTCCTTGCCCTCGAAGTACCGGTAGAAGGACTTGAGCGACTGGCCCGACGCCGCCACGACCTGCTGCACCGTGAACGCCGAGCTCCCGGTGTCGGTGGCGAGCTGCCGCGCAGCGGCGACGAAGCTGCTGATGCGCTCGACCGACCGGCTGCGACTGTCGGCGAGCGAGCGGGCGAGAGCGCGGTCCTGCCAAGGCGCCACCGCATCAGGTGCCACCCCCTCCCCCACCTCATCGCCGGGTCGGGCCGGGCGGAGAGGCGCCGTCTCACGTTGGGAGAACGACATTCTCCGCAGCTTGGCACACCCCCGGCGGCCCGTAAAGGGTCGGCTCAGCCGCCGCGGGTGAAGAGGTGCTCGACCGTCCAGTCGACGGCCAGGTCTGCTCCCGGCCCTTCGAAGTGGATGCCGTCCGGTCGCAGGTCGACGCCGTCGGCGTCGAGCCGGCACTCGCCCAGCGGCTCGGTCGGATCGCTCGTCGGCACGTCGGCGACCTCGGTCCCCTCGGGCGGGCAGGTCCACTGGTCGAGGCGGAGCAGGCGGGCGGCCGGACGCTCGGCCACGGCCGCCACCGCCCCTTCGGTCATGCACGCCGTACGGCGCGCCATCTCGTCGGCGTCGAAGAAGGCCGAGGTCGACGGGGCGGCCGGCGCCACGAACACCGTGGCGCCGTATGACGCCAGGAGATCGATGGCCTTGGTCATCTCGACCTCGTACCAGTCGACGAAGGCCGGGTCGCACGCGTCCAGGTACGCCCCGGCCACCTCCCGCTCGCCCAGCGGTGCGCCGCCGTAGAGCAGCACGACGGCGTCTGGTCGGAACGTCGACACCGCCTCAGTCCACAGCGCGGCGTACTGGGCGCACGCCGGCCGGTCGTCGACGATGCCGCTGTCGTCACGGATCCGCCACGACTCGCTGCCGAGCGGACACGCGTACAACGCCCGGTCCGCGACGAGCAGTCCCAGCTCGTCCTGGCGTGCCGTCATCGCCTTGGCCAGCTCGCCGGCGACCGAGTCGCCGACGACCAGGACCCGATCGGGACGGTCCGGCGCACGCAGGAGGGGCGCCGTGCTGGCCTCGGGGACGGCAGCGGTCACCGGCGTGGTCGCCGGCACCGTCGTGCCGGCGTCACCGGAGAAGTCGGGCAAGGTGTCGAACTGCTCGGCCATCTCGGCCGGGTCGGCGATCTCGACGGCCACGGCCTCACGCCCGTCGCCACCGGCCGTCGCCGCCAGCAGCACGATCACGGCGGCCATCGCCCCCACCGGCACCAGTCCCGGGCGGCGCCATGCGGCGAGGCCGTGCTGGCGGATGGGCTGCTCCAGCCAGCGATACGACGCCAGCGCCACGCCGAGGCTGATCGGCACGCCGACCGCCAGCAGCGGCCAGCCGTCGAGACGCCACGTGCGCTGGATGGCGACGAAGATCGGCCAGTGCCACAGGTACAGGCCGTACGAGATGAGGCCGAGGCCGCGCAACGGGGCCACGCTCAGGGCCGCCGCCAGCACGCCGGGACGCGGGTGCACGACGGCGGCGATCACCGCGACCGACGCCAGCCCGCAGGCGAAGAACCCGAACCGGTACAGCCACGGGGTCCCTCCGTCGACCGTCAGCCACACGACGGCCAACGCCACGGCAGCGCCGATGCCGACGATCTCCAGCCCCCGGCGGGCGCTGTCGGTGCGTACATTACCGGCGCCTATTGGTTCACCGCCTCGACG
>CAZYKR010000201.1:0-8322 GCA_964648005.1 uncultured Iamiaceae bacterium | reverse complement strand
CGCAGATGCGCTTGGCGATCTCCACGCCAACCCCATCGCTCGGGAAAAACGTCGCGGGCGGCTCGAAACGGCAGTTGCCCTTTGCCATCCACTCGGTGTCGTCCATTGGTCCTCCGTCTGGGTTCCTCGGTTTCTACGAACCGAGGGGTGCTTCGGTTCCCAGCGCAGCGGAAGTTCCTGCTCCGGCGCCGAGGTGCCGGAGGGGGGTCAGGGATGCGACCACGGTATCCGGTGCGGTCCGGATCGGCCTAGTCGATCGGTACCATTCTCCCGACCTCCCGACACGAGCTGGTGGATGCCCGCGTGGACGAACCGAACGAACCGACCGCTCCCGCTGCGCCGAGGGCACCCGCCGAACCGACGTCGGGAGGTGCTGGTGCGCCTGTGGCGCCGTCGCAGACCGACCTCGGTGCCCGTCCCGCGTTCGGTGCGCCGCCTCCGGCTCCGACCGCTCCGGCTCCGACCGCTCCGGCTCCGGGTGACCCGTGGGCACCGCCGTCGGGCCCGGCCGCCGACCCGTGGCGCCGGACCGACACGTGGCGTCCGGCCGACCCCTGGCAGGCGCCGTCGACGCCGGCCGGCACCGCGCCCTACGGCGTCGCGCCTGGCCCGCCGTCGGGTCCCCCCGGCCCGCCCGCAGGCCCGCCCGGTCCGCCGTCAGTGCCGCCGACCGGTATGTTCCCCGGTCCCGCGGCGTTCGGCCCGCCGCCGGGCGCCCCGCCGCAGCCCTGGTCGGGCCCGGTGCCGCCGGCCGCCGGTCGTCCGCCGCTCACCGGCGCCCGCCTCGCCGTGTTGGTCGGGTTGGTGTCGGCCGTCGTGGCGGCGTTGGTCACCTCACTGGTCTTCGTGGCGGCCGGCAGTCCTCGGTCGTCGCAACCGGCGGCGAGCGCCGCGCCGGGGGCCGTGCCCGACGTCGCCGGCATCCTCGACGAGACCGAGGCATCCGTGGTGTCGGTGCACACCGGCGAAGGCGATCCGTCGGCGCTGTTCGGCGGTGCCGGGACGGGCGTGATCATCTCCGACGACGGCCTCGTGCTCACCAACGCCCACGTGGTGAACGCCACGGGCGGCATCACCTTGACGCTGGCGGACGGCACCGAGGTGCAGGCGGAGCTCGTCGGCTCGATGCCCGACGACGACGTCGCCCTGGTGCAGATCGTGAACCCGCCCGCGGATCTGCGCGCCGCCACCCTGGGCTCGTCGGATGCGCTCGCCGTGGGCGACGCCGTGGTGGCGATCGGCAACGCGCTGAACCTCGGCGGCCGGCCGACGGTCACGACGGGGATCCTGTCGGCCAAGGACCGCACCATCCAGGCCCCGAACCTGACGCTGCGCAACCTGTTGCAGACCGACGCCGCCATCAACCCCGGCAACTCGGGCGGACCGCTGCTCAACGCCGCCGGCGAGGTGGTCGGCATCAACACCGCCATCATCTCGGACGCCCAGAACATCGGCTTCGCCATCCCGATCGACAAGGTCCGTCCGCTCATCGACGACATCCGCGACGGCAAGGCCACCATCACGCTCGACACGGCGTTCCTCGGCGTGTCGTCGACCTCGGTGGCCGACACCTCGAGCGCCACGCTCGAGGAGTACTCGGTCGACGCCACGACCGGTGCCTTCGTGCAGGAGGTCCAAGACGGCAGCCCGGCCGCGGCGGCGGACCTGCGCGTCGGCGACGTCATCGTGGCCGTGGACGACGAGCCCACCGCCACCAGCTCCGACGTCGTGGCTGCCATCCGCGAGCACCAGCCCGGGGACACGATCACGATCACCGTCGAGCGTCGGGGCGAGCGCCTCGACCTGGAGGCAACGGTCGGGTCCCGCCGGGACCTGCAGTCGTCGACCAGCACCACCGAGCCGGGTGGCTGAGCGCCGGGGTCGCAGGGGTACGCTGTCACGATGACCATGACCGAGGAGCCGATCGAGCCGCCCAAGGGCCACGTCCGCGTGATCTACCTGGGGCCTGTCGCCCCCCACTGGGAGGTGCGGGGCATCTCCGGCGACCGGGACGTCATCGACGGGTTCCGCGACCGAGTCATGGCACGCCTCCTGCTGTTGCCGGCGCACGATCCGCAGTTCCGCCGCAACCGCGAGCGCGTGGTGCGAGACGCCGAGCGCGAGCACCTGATCCTCGATTGGGACTTGGGCATCCCCGAGGACGACGAGGTCGTCCCGGCGGCGGCCGCCGCAGAGGCCGCGCCGAGCGAGTCCTGACCGTCGGTCGCGCCGGGCCGTTCGCCTCTGCCCGGTATCGAGGCGCCTCGCTAGCCTGAGCCGAATGGACCTCGACGCACGCGTGGCTGCCCCCGCCCGCACCGAGTTGGTCGCCGACCCGGCCCGCTTCGTCAACCGCGAGCTGAGCTGGCTGGACTTCAACGAGCGGGTCCTCGCCAGCGCCGATCGTGACGACACGCCGTGGCTGGAGCGGGCCAAGTTCCTGGCCATCTTCTCGTCGAACCTCGACGAGTTCTTCCAGGTGCGTGTGGCGGGCCTGATGGACCAGGTGTTCGCCGGCATCTCGGCGACGACGCCCGACGGCCGCACCCCCACCCAGCAACTCACCGAGGTCCGGGCGCGCGTGACCGAGCTGCTCGCCCGGCAGGAGGAGCTGTTCACCAAGGTGGTGGTGCCCGGGCTGGCCGAGCACGGCATCGTGTTCTCCGACTACGCTGATGCCGACGAGGACGACTACGTCTACCTGGACCAAGTCTTCGAGGACCGGGTCTTCCCGGTGCTCACGCCGCTCGCCGTCGACCCGGGCCACCCGTTCCCGTACATCTCGGACCTGTCGCTGAACCTGGCCGTGATCGTGGTCGATCCCACCGATGGGACCCGACGGTTCGCCCGCGTCAAGGTGCCCCCGGTGCTCAGCCGGTTCGTCGTCATGCCCGACGGCGAGCGCTTCATCCCGCTCGAGCAGGTGATCGCGTTCCACCTCGATCGGCTCTTCCCCGGCATGGAGATCGAGGGGCACTTCCCGTTCCGTGTCACCCGCAACGCCGACCTCACCCTCGAGGAGGAGGAGGCCGACGACCTGCTCGCCGCCGTCGAGCTCGAGCTGCGCCGCCGTCGGTTCGGTCGGGCCGTGCGCCTCGAGATCGACGACACGATGACCGACGAGATCCGGGACCTGCTGGTGCGCGAGCTCGACATCGACGACGACGCCGTCTACACGCTCGCCGGACCGCTGGACCTGTCGGGCCTGTGGTCGGTCCACGCCCTCGACAAGCCGGACCTGGCCGACCCCGTGTGGGTGCCGGTCACGCGGTCCCGGCTGGCGACCGCCGAGGACGACCAGTCGATCGACTTCTTCCGCGAGCTGCGCCAGGGCGATCTGCTGGTGCACCACCCGTACGACTCGTTCACGACCTCGGTCGAGGCCTTCATCCGCCAGGCGTCGATCGACCCGAAGGTCTTGGCGATCAAACTCACCCTGTACCGCACCACGCGGGACTCCTCGATCATCGAGTCGCTCATCCGCGCCGCCGAGCGCGGCAAGCAGGTGGTGGCGCTGGTCGAGCTCAAGGCCCGCTTCGACGAGCAGCGCAACATCGAGTGGGCCCGCGAGCTGGAGAACGCCGGCGTGCACGTCGTGTATGGCCTGGTCGGGCTCAAGACCCACACCAAGACCACGCTCGTCGTGCGGGACGAGACCGACGGCGTGCGCCGCTACTGCCACATCGGCACCGGCAACTACAACCCCCGCACGGCCCGCCTGTATGAGGACCTCGGGCTGCTCACCGCCGATCGCAGCATCGGCGAGGACCTGACCCAGCTGTTCAACTTCTTGACCGGGTACGCCCGCGACACCGTCTACGACAAGCTGCTGGTGGCGCCGCGCGACATCCGGCCCGGGCTCGTCGAGCTCGTGCGCAACGAGATGCGCCACGGCACCGAGGGCCGCATCGTGCTGAAGATGAACAGCCTGGTCGACCCCGACCTCATCGACGTGCTCTACGAGGCGTCCGCGGCCGGTGTCCAGATCGACTGCATCGTCCGCGGGATCTGCTGCCTGCGCGCCGAGGTGCCCGGGCTCAGCGAGCACATCCGCGTGCGCTCGATCATCGGACGGTTCCTCGAGCACGCCCGCGTCTACCACTTCGCCCACGGCGCCGACGGCGGGCCGGTCTACCTGATGGGGTCGGCCGACCTGATGCCGCGCAACCTCGACCGCCGGGTCGAGGCGCTCGTGCCCATCGAGGCCCCGGAGCTGCGCGACGAGGTGGCCGAGGTCCTGCGGGTCAACCTCGACGACGACGTGCTGGCGTGGCGGCTGCTCAACGACGAGTGGGCGCAGATCCCGACGGTCGAGGGGATCGACACGCACGTCCGTCTGCAAGAGCTCGCGCTGCAGCGGCGGCGGTCCGCCGGGTGAGCCCCGACCCATCCGCCGAGCCCGTCGCCGCCGAGGTGCGCGCCGCCGGCGGCGTGGTGTTCCGGGCCAAGCCCGAGCGGCGACCGGAGCTGTTGCTCGTGCATCGGCCGCGCTACGACGACTGGACCTTCCCCAAGGGCAAGCTCGAGCCGGAGGAGCGCTGGCGCGACGGTGCCTGGCGCGAGGTGCACGAAGAGACGGGGCTGGCATGCACGTTGCTCGACAAGCTGATCTCGATCGCCTACGTCGACAACCAGGGCCGCGCCAAGGAGGTGCGGTACTGGGCGATGGTGCCCGACGGCAAGCACGCCCGGGCGGGGCGCTCGACCGACTTCGTGCCCAACGACGAGGTCGACGAGATCGTCTGGTTGGGTGTCGCCGACGCGCACGACCGGCTCACCTACCGGCGCGACCGCGCGGTGCTTGACACCTTCCTGGCCTGGTGGAACCGCCGCGGCGCTCAGCACACGTAGCCTTGCAGCCGCACTGACGGCACGGCGGGCGCCGTGCGGACGCGAGGAGCACCGATGGCCGACGACGCAGTCCCGGCGGACGACACCGCCCCGGCAGGTGACGCCGCGGCGGGCGACGAGGTCGGCGAGCTCAAGCACCAGGTCGCCGACCTGCAGGCGCAGCTCGCCGAGGCCGGCACCGACAGCACGTTTCGACGTCGATCCCGCCAGGTGCTCACCGGCGTGCTCGTCGTGCTCACCTGCATCTCGTTGCTGGCCAGCGTCGTCGGCTACTGGGTGCGCAGCTCGGTGTACGACACCGACAACTGGATCGAGCTGGTGGGCGACCTGCCGCAGAACACCGAGGTGGCCACGGCGTTGTCGGTGCGCCTCACCACCGAGCTGATGACCGCGCTCGACGTCCAGACCCGGATCCGGGACGTCCTGCCCGAGCGCGCCGGCATCCTGGCGGCGCCGATCACCGAGGGTCTCGAGGGGATCGTCCAGGACGCCAGCTATCGGGTGATCACCTCCGACCAGTTCCACGAGCTGTGGATCGGGGTGAACCGCTTCACCCACGAGCAGCTCGTCCGCCTGCTCGAGGGCGAGCCCGGGCGCGTGTCGGTCGTGGACGGGGTCGTGTACCTCAACCTCATGCCGCTGATGGGCAAGGTGCTGGGTCTGGTGGCGGGGGTGGCGCCCGACCTGATCGGCAACGGTCAGCCGGTCCCCGACATCGGGCCCGACACGCCGCCCGACCAGGCCCGTGCCGAGCTCGAGTCGTACCTCGGGCGCGATCTGCCCGACGACTTCGGGGTGATCGAGGTGTTCCAGAGCGACCGCCTCGCCGCAGCCCAGTCGTTCTTCACGATGTTCGCCCGGCTCGTCAACCTCATGATGGCGCTGACGGTCGTGCTCGCCGGCGTCACGATCTTCCTGGCGCGCAGCCGGCGGTTGGCGCTGCTCGAGCTGGCGCTCGGTGCGGTGGTCACCATCGCGGCCGCCCGAGCGATCGTGCGCAACCTCGTCGAACAGCTCATCGACCAGATCCGCGACCCCACGACGAGCGGCGCCATCCGGGCCACCATCGAGGAGGTCGCCGGCACTCTGCGCGGCCTGCTCACCTGGATCGTCGTGCTGGGGCTCATCGTCGTGGTCCTGGCGTTCCTGACGGGGCCCAGCCGACCCGCCGTGTGGCTCCGCCACCAGGTGGCGATGGGGTTCGGAGCGGCGCGCTCGACGTCGGAGCGCCTCGCCGGACAGGCGGCCGCCGAGCACAGCTGGTTCGCCGACAACATCACCGGCGTGCGGGTGGGCGTCTTGGCCGTCGGGGTGCTGGCGCTGCTGATCCTGCCCACCACCTGGTTCTGGTTCCTGGCGATCGTGGCCATCATCGGCCTGGTCGAGCTGGGCCTGGCCGGCGTGGCGCGCGACGGCGACGGCGAGCCGCCGGAGGTCACCCCACCGGCGGGGCCACCGGCCGCGACGAGCGTCGCCTGAGCCATCGGGTCGGATCGGCCGCGCTGGCCACGGACCGTTCGCCTGCGGTTCACCTCTCGTTCACCCCCGAGCAGGGGACCGGCCATGCGGCGCCCCTAGGGTCGGGTCGGTACGATCTGACGCGGAGCGGAGCCGACCGATGAGCGACCTCGACCTCAGGAGCCACGCCGACGTGACCGAGTCCCAGACCGCAGCGGACCCCGAGGCGACCCCCGGCCGTCCGACGGCCGACCCGTCATCCGTCGAGTCCTCCGCTGTGGCGCCGTCGGAGCCGGACACTGCGGCCGGTCCGGGCGAGGAGGGACCGCTGGACCCGTCGCAGGCGGTGTTCGAGCTTGCCGACCTGGCGGTGCACTACGGGGAGTTCTGCGCCGTGCGCGGCGTCGACATGACGATCCGCAAGAACGAGATCACCGCCTTCATCGGTCCGTCGGGCTGTGGCAAGACGACGGTGCTGCGGTGCCTGAACCGCATGAACGATCTGGTGGTCGGCGCCCGCGTCACCGGCCAGGTCCTCTACCACGGCGTCGATCTGTACGACGACCGCGTCGATCCGGTCGAGGTGCGCAAGCGCATCGGCATGGTGTTCCAGAAGCCGAACCCGTTCCCCAAGTCGATCTACGACAACGTTGCCTTCGGCCCCA
The DNA here is from genome assembly GCA_964648005.1 of uncultured Iamiaceae bacterium. Lineage (GTDB taxonomy): Bacteria > Actinomycetota > Acidimicrobiia > Acidimicrobiales > Acidimicrobilacustridaceae > JAGQTE01. The sequence continues at coordinate 1,348 of CAZYKR010000201.1, read as the reverse complement.
AGGTCGCCGGGATCCGCAAGAAGGCCGACCTGGACGAGATCGTCGAGGAGGCGCTCACGAAGGCCGCCCTGTGGGACGAGGTCAAGGACCGCCTGAGCAAGTCGGGCATCGGGTTGTCCGGCGGGCAGCAGCAGCGGCTGTGCATCGCCCGGACCATCGCCACGCGGCCGGAGGTGGTGCTGATGGATGAGCCGTGCTCGGCGCTGGACCCCATCGCCACGGCCCGGATCGAGGATCTGATGGCCGAGCTCAAGCACGAGTACACGATCGTGATCGTGACCCACAACATGCAGCAGGCCGCTCGCGTGAGCGACCGGACGGCCTTCTTCACGGCGGAGGTCAACGACATCGACGACACGCGCACGGGCCTGCTCGTCGAGTTCGATGCAACCGAGCGGATCTTCTCGACGCCGACCGATCAGCGCACCGAGAACTACGTCACGGGTCGGTTCGGATGACGGAGAAGCGTGCCTTCCACCAGGAGCTCGATGAGATCCGCGCCGAGCTGGTGCGGATGGCGGCGATGGTCACCGAGTTCATCCCGCGCGGCACCGAGGCGTTGCTCGCCAGCGATCTGCGTGCGGCGCAGGCGCTGATCGAAGAGGACGACGTCGTCGACGAGCTGACCGTGCTGGTCGAGGAGCACTGCTTCCAAGTGCTCGCCCTGCAGGCACCGGTCGCCACCGACCTGCGGGCGCTGATCTGCGCCCTCAAGCTGACGTCGGAGATCGAACGCTCGGCCGATCTGGTCATCAACATCGTCAAGGCGGCGCGGCGCATCTACGGCGCCGAGTTCAGCCCCAAGCTCCGCCGGTTGATCGAGGAGATGTCCGAGGAGGCGGTGCGCCTGTTCCGCCTGTCCATCGACTCCTACGCCGAGGGCGATGCGGCGTTGGCGGCGGCGCTCGACGACATGGACGGTCGCCTCGACACGCTGCACCGCGACTACATCCAGGCCATCTTCGAAGAGCACGACGACCAGGGCCTCGAGCTGCAGGTCGCCGTCCAGCTGGCGCTGATCGGCCGGTACTACGAGCGCATCGGCGACCACGCCGTCAACATCGGCAACCGGGTCGAGTTCATGGTGACCGGTTGGCTGCCCGAGCACACCGGCGCCGCCCGGCACAAGGCGCGCGTCGAGCACGCCGCCACCCAGTACGGTCACCTCGAGGTGCCCGTGGCGCCGCCGGTCAACGGCGACGGCGCCGTCGAGGGCTAGCGGAACCGGACGCGACGATGCTCGGGCTGCTGTTGGGCGGCGTCACCGCCGTGGCGGTCGTGCTGGCCGTGGCGTTGGTGCTGACGCGCCGGCGCCTGGCGGAGGCCGATCACGCGCTCCTCGCCGAGC
>CAZYKR010000200.1:0-8330 GCA_964648005.1 uncultured Iamiaceae bacterium | reverse complement strand
ACGTACTCGTCGGTGTAGTAGGCCGAACCGCGGATCGTCAGCTCCCAGTCGGTGAGGATCACCACGTCGTCGAGGGCCCACACGCCCGTCGCCGTGTCGGCGCCGGTGAAGTCGATCTCGGGGTGGTGACACCGGTGGCTGGAATGGAACGTCTCAGCGCCCATCGAGTCGCGCAGGAAGCCGATGATGGCGTCGCGCCCGTCGTAGTGGTAGGCCCCGCCGCTGTAGGACGCCACGCAATCGGGCGTCAGCACGTCGACCAGATCGTCGAAGCGCTTCAGGTCGATGCAGCGCAGGTAGCGGTACTTGAGGCGCTTGAGCTCCTCGAGGTCGACGAGGTCGTCGGCCGTGAGCGGACGGGCAGCAGGGGTGTCGGCCATGGCCGCATCGTAGGAACTCAGCGGAAGTCGCGCGAGCGGGGAGCGCCGGCCGTGGTCGGATCGTCGGCGTCGGTGGCGCCGATCGGCAGCGGCTCGAGCCGCTCGGCGACGATGTTGACGACCTGTCCCTGGCGCTCGACCCGGCCCCGCACCAACAGCGCCGCCGACGATCGCGCCACCGAGCGGTAGCGAACCCAGCAGCCCCGCGAGCAGATGACGTTGATGAGGCCCGTCTCGTCCTCGAGGTTGACGAAGGTGGTGCCGCTCGCCGTCGCCGGCCGCTGCCGGTGGGTGACGACCCCGCCGACGAGGATGCGCTCGCCGTGCTCGACGTGACGCAGACGATCGGCGGGGACGACACCCAGGCGGTCGAGCTCGGGCCGCAGGAACCGGGTCGGGTGCCCGTCGGGCGCGATGCCCGTGGCCCACAGGTCGGCCCCGGCGGTCTCGGTCGGGTCCATGCCCGGCAGGCGCGGCGCCTCGGCCCCGGTGACGACGCCGGCGAGCCGGTCGGGTGCCGACTGCGCCACGGCCCCGGCCTGCCACAGGGCCCGGCGCCGGTCGAGGCGGCAGCCGTCGGCGTCGGTGAAGCTGCCGAAGGCGCCGGCGGTGGCGAGCGCCTCGAGGTGGGCCAGCTCCAGCCGTGCCGGGCGCGCCGTGCGCGACGACCGGGTGCGCCCGGCGCCGGCCGCCGCAGCCGCCAGGCGCATGTCGACGCGACGCTTGCAGTCCTCCATCGAGGTGAACGGCCCGTTGGCGTTGCGCTCGGCGACGATGGCCTCGGCCAGGTCGGTGCCGATGCCCCGCACCGACGACAGCCCGATGCGCACCGCCGGCTGGGCCGGCATCCGCCCGCCGAACGGGTACGGCAGCGGCGCCGCCGACGGGTGCCGGGCCCGGGTCTGGTCGCGGGCGCCCTCGCAGCTGGTGCCGTGCCACTCGAGCGTGGCGCCGACCCCGCTGTGCGCCAGGTCGGGGGTGCGCACCTCGACCCCATGCCGCCGAGCGTCCTGGGTGAGCGAGTGCGGCGAGTAGAAGCCCATCGGCTGGGCGTTGACCAGCGCGGCGCAGAAGGCCGCCGGGTAGTACTTCTTCAGGTACGACGAGGCGTACACCAGGTAGGCGAACGACACCGAGTGGCTCTCGGGGAAGCCGTAGTTGGCGAAGGCGACGAGCTTCTCCCAGATGGCCTGGCCGACCTCGGGCGTGATGCCGTTGGCGGCCATGCCGGCGTCGAGGCGGGCACGCAGGCGCTCCATGCGCTCGACGCTGCGCTTGGAGCCCATCGCCTGGCGCAGCTGGTCGGCCTCGGCGGGAGTGAACCCGGCCACGTCGATCGCCATCTGCATGAGCTGCTCCTGGAACAGCGGCACGCCGAGGGTCTTGGCGAGCGACCGCTCGAGCAGCGGGTGCAGGTAGGTGACGGGCTCCTCGCCGTTGCGCCGCCGGATGTAGGGGTGCACCGACCCGCCCTGGATCGGCCCCGGGCGGATCAGCGCCACCTCGACGACGAGGTCGTAGAAGCAGCGGGGCCGCAGGCGCGGCAGCGTGGCCATCTGCGCCCGGCTCTCGATCTGGAAGACGCCGACGGTGTCGGCCTCGCAGAGCATGTCGTACACCGCCGGGTCCTGCGGCAGGTGGGCGAGGTCGATGCGCAGGCCGTGGTGCTCGTCGACCAGGTCGATGCAGTAGTGCAGCGCCGAGAGCATGCCCAACCCGAGCAGGTCGAACTTCACCAGGCCGGCGGCAGCGCAGTCGTCCTTGTCCCACTGCAAGACGCTGCGGCCCTCCATGCGCGCCCACTCGACCGGGCACACCTCGACGACCGGTCGGTCGCAGATGACCATGCCCCCCGAGTGGATGCCGAGCTGGCGCGGGGCGTGCTCGATCTGGCGGGCGAGCGCGAGCACGGCCTCGGGCACCGGGTGCTCGGCCGCCTCGCCCACCGGCGCCTCGGGCGAGGGCGACGGCTGGTACGGCGCGCCGTCGTCGCCCGTCGGCGGGGCCAGCGCGCTCCACCGGTCGGCCTGCTTGGCCCAGGCATCCTGCTGCCCGGTGGCGAACCCCAGCGCCTTGGCCACGTCGCGGATCGCCGAGCGCGATCGGTAGGTCACGACGTTGGCGACGAGCGCGGCGTGCTGGCGGCCGTGGGTGGCGTAGACGTGCTGGATGACCTCCTCGCGCCGATCGGACTCGATGTCGATGTCGATGTCGGGCGGGCCGTCGCGCTCGGGCGAGAGGAACCGCTCGAAGAGCAGGCCGAGCGAGACGGCGTCGGCGTTGGTGATGCCCAGCGCGTAGCAGACCGCCGAGTTGGCGGCCGAGCCCCTGCCCTGGCAGTAGATGTCGGCGCGGCGGCAGAACTCGACGATGTCCCACACGACGAGGAAGTAGCCCGGGAACCCGAGCTGCTCGATCAGTGCCAGCTCATGGTCGATCTGGTCGTAGGCGCCGGCCACCCGCTCGGCGCCGCGGGGCCCATAGCGCCGCTCGGCGCCGCGCTCGGTCAGCTCCCGCAGCCACGACATCTCGTCGTGGCCGTCGGGGCACGGGAACGGGGGCAGCTTCGGGGCGACGAGGTGCAGATCGAAGGCGCACGCCAGCCCGAGCTCGGCCGCCCGCTCGACGGCGCCCGGGTAGCGGGCGAAGCGGCGGGCCTGCTCGGCACCGGAGCGCAGGTGCGCCGAGGACGCCGCCGGCAGCCACCCGTCGATCTCGTCGAGCGAGCGGCGGGCCCGCACGGCAGCGACGGCGGTGGCGAGCGCCCGCTGGGCGGGGCGGGCGTAGTGGACGTTGTTGGTGGCCACCACGTCGACGCCGGTGCGTGCCGCCAGCTGGACGAGCGCGTCGTTGCGGGCCGAGTCGAGCGGGTCGCCGTGGTCCCACAGCTCGACGGCGACGTTGGCCCGCCCGAAGGCGTCGACCAGACGGCCGAGCTCGTGCTCGGCGGCGGCGGGCCCCTGCTCGGCCAGCGCCCGCGCCACCGCTCCTTTGCGGCAGCCCGTGAGGACCAGCCAGCGGTCGCGGTCGGCGCTGGTGGCCGGCAGCCCGGCGCCCGCCAGCGCCGCCAGGTCGGCCAGCGTGGCGCGCGGCGCGCCCTTGGTCCCGCGCAGCTGCGCCTCGGAGGCGGCGCGCGCCAGCAAGGCGTAGCCGCGCGGGTCGCGCGCCAGCACGACCAGGTGGGTCTCGCCGGCGAGGCTGCTGCCCGGGTCGGGCAGGCCGGGGGCGAGGTCGAGCCCGGCCAGCGCCACCTGGCCGGCACGTCGACCCCGGGTGGCGCGCGGCGCCCCGGGGGTGCCCGCCTCCGGCACGCCCGGATCGGCGACGCCCGGCTGCGGCGCCGTGCGGCCGAGCGTGAGCTCGGAGCCGAACACGGTCGGCAGCCCCAGGGCGCGGGCCGCCTCGGCGAAGCGGACGATGCCATAGCAGCCGTCGTGATCGGTCAGGGCCAACGCCTCGAGGCCGAGCCGGTCGGCCTCCTCCGCCAGTTCCTCGGGGTGGCTGGCCCCGTCGAGGAACGAGAAGTTCGAGTGGCAGTGCAGCTCGGCGTAGGGCACCGACCCGGTCCGCCGGGGCGGCGAGCCCGTGTGCCCGTCGCCGCCCCGTCCACCGCCTGCCGGTCCCCGGTCTGCCGCTCCCCTGTCCGACGGTGGCTCATAGGCCTGGCGCTTGTTGGACCAGGCCGGGCTGTCACCACCGTCGGCTCCGGGGTAGCGGGAGCGGTCCGCCGGTTGGGGGCGGCCCGCAGGGGGACGGTCCGAGAGCCGACGCTCGATCTCGGACCAGGAGATCGGGGGGTTGAACCAGCTCACGCCCGGAGGGTAGCGAACACCTGTTCGTCTGTCGAACGCGTGTTCGCTACGGTCAACGCTAGGGGCGCGCCACGACCAGACGCATGCCGGCGTCGTAGGCGGCGAGGCTGCGCAGCTCGCCGTGCCGGGCGTCCCAGGTGCCGTCGCCGAGGTCGCGTTCCACGTCGGCGACGACCCGGGCGCACACCTCGGGATCGAGCCGGGCGAAACCCGACGTCGCCGCCCGAGCCGCCGGGTCGAGCACCCGCTCGGGGTGGGCCCAGAAGGACGCCAGCGTCCAGTCGGGCGTGTCGCGCGCCGTGAGGATCGGCTCGACCTGCACCGTCCCGCCGAGCCACGACGCCAGCTCGTCCAGCGACGGGAAGCTGGCGTCGAGGGCCGTCATCTCCGGGGCGTAGTCCCGCAGTAGCCACATCTGGGCACTCACCGACGCATCGAAGGTGACGATGACGACCGGGCCACGCGCCACCCGCCGCAACTCGCGCACGCCGGGCTCGAGCTCGTCGTCCCAATGGTGGATGGTCAGGATGGCCATCGCGGCGTCGACGGCGCCGTCGCGCAACGGCAGCGGCGTGGCCGAGCCGCGCAGGGCCGGGGCCCGATCGGCCGGTCGCTGCGCCGCCATCACGTCGCTGGGCTCGACGGCGATGACGTGGCGGTCGGTCGGCTCGTACGACCCGGTGCCGGCCCCGACGTTGACCACGGTCCGGCTGTCGCCGAGCGCCGCCCAGATGCGGGCGCGCAGCTCCGGGTCCTCCCGGCGGTTGGCGGCGTAGCCGTGCCCGATGACGTCGTAGCGCGCGTCGCCCATCGGCGTGACCGTAGTGCGCTCTTCATCCCGTCACGGACGGCGCCCAGCCGAACACCAGCGGCGCGCCTCGGCTAGCCTCGGCAGCCGGTGGATGTCCACCACCAAGCAGGTGGGGAAGACGAGATGAAGCGAACCGTCCGAGCAATGTCTCGAGTCGTCTGCGCAGCCGTCGTCGTGATCTGCACCGCATTGGCGCTGGTCGCGACCCCTGCCCCCGTGCAGGCCGACCCCAGCGGCCAAGGTGCCTCGGTCGACTCTGCAGTGGCCGGCACCCCGAACGAGCAGATCGACGGCGGGCTCGCCCACAGCTGCACGATCACGCCGAGCGGTACGGTGCACTGCTGGGGCCGCAACGTCGAAGGCCAGGCAGGCGACCACACCGCCACCACCTACAAGGCGGTGTCCACGGGATACCACCACACCTGCGCCATCACCACCGCCGGCGCGGTCGACTGCTGGGGCTCGAACAACTTCGGGCAGGCGACCGATCAGACCGGTACCACCTACACCGCCATCGCGGCGCAGTACACCCACACCTGCGCCATCACGACGGCGGGCACGATCGACTGCTGGGGCTCCAACGGCACCGGCGAGAGCGTCGACCAGACCGCCACGACCTACACCGCCGTGGGCACGGGCACCACGTTCTCGTGTGGGCTCACCACCGCTCGTGACGTCGATTGCTGGGGACACTCGCCCCTGGTCTCCCCGAGCCATCAGGACGGCCCGTTCGTCGCCCTCGACGTCGGCTGGAACCACGCCTGCGCCATCACCGAGACCGGAACGGTCCACTGCTGGGGCCGCGACAACGAAGGCGAGGCGGGAGACCACACCGCCACGACCTACACGGCACTGGCCCTCGGCTCGTATCACACGTGCGCGCTGACGACCGCCGGGTCGGTGGACTGCTGGGGATGGAACTCCGCCGGTCAGGCCGTCGACCAGTCCGTCACGACCTACACCGCCATCGGCGCCGGCTACGGCCACACCTGCGCCATGACGACGGCGGGCGCCGTCGACTGCTGGGGGGACAACGCAGAGGCACAGGCCACCGATCAGGGTGCGCCCCAGGGCGCCCTGGCGCTCGCCGCCGGTGCCTACCACAACTGCGCCATCACCACCGCCGGCACGATCGACTGCTGGGGCAACGACACCTACGGCCAGGCCACCGACCAGACCGCCGCCACCTACACCCAGCTGTCGGCCGGCTACACCCACAGCTGCGCCATCACCACCGCCGGCACCGTCGACTGCTGGCAGACGCCGCTCATCGACTACGGCCAAGCCGTCGACCAGACGTCGACGACCTATACGAGCGTCAGCGCCAGCTTCCTCCACACCTGCGCCGTGACCACTGCGGGCACGGTCGACTGCTGGGGCGACAACCTCAGCGGGCAGTCCGTGGACCAGACCGCCACCGCGTACACGGCCGTCGACACCGGCTGGGACTTCTCCTGCGCGCTCGAGGTCGACGGTCACGTCCACTGCTGGGGCGGCAACGCCAAGGGCCAGGCCACCGACCAGACCGCCACCACCTACACGGCCGTGACCACGGGCAACTGGCACGGCTGCGCGCTGGAGACCGACGGCCACGTCCACTGTTGGGGGGACAACACCAACGGCCAAGCCACCGACCAGACCGCCGCCACCTACACGGCCGTGAGCGCCGGATCGGTCCACACCTGTGCGCTCACCACCGCCGGAACGGTCGACTGCTGGGGGGACAACGCGCACGGCCAGGCGACCGACCAGACGGACACCACCTACACCGCCGTGGCCAGCGGCGAGTTCCACACGTGCGCACTCACCACGAGCGGCACCGTCCACTGCTGGGGCGACGACGCGTACGGCCAGCTGCGGGACCCGTTCGGGCCGGCGATCGCCGGGTCGGTCACGGGGACCGATGGCGGGGCGCCCATCGCCGGGGTGGGCGTGCGGCTCTACCAGGGCTCCACCCTGACGGCCACGACCACGACCGACGCATCGGGCACCTACTGGTTCGAGGTCCCGGCAGGCACCGACTACCGCCTGCGCGTGCTGGGCAACGCCACGTACGCCGGTGAGTACCACGCCGACGCCACGAACCTGGCGACCGCCACCCCGATCACGGCCACCACCGGCTCGGTGACCGACGTCGACGTCGCCCTGACCCCGAAGGCCGAGCTGGCGACCATCGCCGGCACCGTCACCGACGGCGCGACGGCGGCCCCTGTTGCCGACCTCCGGGTGAACCTCTATCAGGACGGCGTCGTGGTCCGGACGTTGACCACCGACGCCAACGGCATGTTCTCGACCACGAACGTGCCGGTCACCGGTGCATGGACCGCTCGATTCCGCGATCCGGCCGGCACGTACCGCACGGCGTTCTGGGATCAACGACCGACCCTGTTCACCTCCGATCCGATCCCGCTGACCGGCGGCGGCACCGCCGACATCTCGAACGTGGTGTGGAAGGTGGCCGACACCGCGTCCGTCGCCGGCACGATCACCGAGGCCGGGAGCGGCAGCCCGCTGTCCGGCATGGACGTCCGCGTGTACACGGACGGCGGGTTGGTGGCGTTCATGACAACCACCGACGGTGCGGGTGACTATGCCCTCGAAGGGCTGATCCCCGGCACCTACAAGGTGCGGGCGTCCGATCCCGGCGGTTCACACCGGGTGCGATGGTGGCAGGACGCTCCCTCGCTGGCGGCCGCGGATGTGCTGGTGCTCGCGAGCGGCCAGGCAGCGAACGTCGACATCTCCTTGGCGCCGACGCCCTGAGCTTGACTCCAAGGCTGTTGATCCGACGTGGCAGGAGCGCCGCTGCCCTGGCGGCGGTGCTCGTTGCGCTGAGTGCATGCTCGGCCGACGCCGACAGTTCGTCGACCCCTGGCAGCACGGCCCCCGCAGCGACGAGCCAGCCAACGAGCGGCACCTACGCGTCGAGCGGCACCACCGCTCGGGTGACGCCCGCGAGCGACGCCGATGCGACGACGCCGGACGTCACGTCCTCGGCTGATGACCCTGCCGCCCCGCCACCCCCACCGGAAGATCCCGAGCCGACGGCGCCACGACCATCCGTGGCGACCGACCGCATCTCGACCGATGCGCTGCGGGCGTGCGCGACGTCGTCGTGTGCCGGAGCGTCGCTGTCGCGTGCCGACGGCCGGGGCGCCGAGCTCGCGGGGCGGGACTTCATCGGCGCGGACCTCTCGGGTGCGGACCTGATCGGGGCGGACCTGCGCGGCGCCGACCTGACCGCCGCCGACCTCACCGGCGCGCTGCTCATCGAGGCCGACCTGCGCGACGCCGTGCTCCGGGACGCCAACCTGGATGCCACCGTGC
>CAZYKR010000199.1:0-8336 GCA_964648005.1 uncultured Iamiaceae bacterium | reverse complement strand
GATCAGCAGCATCGCCGCAACCTAGCGCCTCGACGACCGGCCCCGGTCGGGCGCGCGCCCGCCGAGAGTGGTTGAATCTCGACCGATCGGGGCCGATGAGGAACGTGCGTGACCAGCATCGACGATGACGACGCCGTCGTGACGCGGCGGTCGGCAGACGAGGACGAACAGGAGCAGCCAAACCGTTCGGTCGGCGACCTCATCGCCGAGTTCGGCCGCGCCCCGGACGGCACCGCCGCCGCCGACGGGATCGTCGACCGCGTCGACCGCGTGGCGAGCTTCGCTCCGGCCATCCTGGCCATCCGCTGGGGCACGACCATCGCCTCCCTGGCATTGGCGATGGCCAACTTCGCCCCAGGCGACTGGCAGATCATCGTCTACGCCGCCGCCATCGTGGCCTACACCGTGCTGCGGACGGTGCGCCCGCTCACCTACTTCGGCGACATCCGCAGCCTGTTGGGCGTGCTCTTCGAGGTGGCGCTGCACCTCATGATCGTCACGACGAGCGGCCAGTGGGAATCGCCGTTCGTGTTCTCCCTGCTCACCGCCATCATCGTCGCCGGGTTCGCCCGCGGCTTCGGCTTCGCCCTGCGGATCGGCGCCGTCTGCTCGATCGCCGTCTCGATCCCCTTCCTGGTGCAGGACCCGACATCGGAGCGCATCACCACCAGCGCCCAGTGGACGCTGATCCTGCTGCTCGTGGCGCTCGTCGCCGGCTACGCCCGGCGCATCTCGGGTGAGGCGGACCGCCAGCACAGCCTGGCCCTCGATCGCCTGGGCCGGCTCGCCGACGCCAACGCCTTGCTGTTCTCGCTGCACCGCGTGACGCAGACGCTGCCGGCCTCGCTCGACCTCGACGACGTGCTCGACACCACCATCACCCGCCTCAAGGGGCTGTTCGAGTTCGACTACGCCGCCATCTTCGCCATCGATGAGACCGACGGTCACTGGGAGCTGCTCCGCAAGGAGGGGTCGCGCATGCCGGCACGCCTCGGGCGCGACGAGCTGCCGGTGCCGATGCGACGCGCCGTCGCCGACGAGACCGTGGTGATCGTGCCCAACCTGGGCGAGTCCGGACCGGGCCTGTCCCCCAAGGCCGGCTCGGGCATGTACGCGGTGCTGCCGGCCAGAGGCGCCGTCATCGGGGTGCTCTCCATCGAGCACCAAGGCCTCAACCGGTTCCGCGCCCGTGACGTGGAGCTGCTGCGGGGCTTCGTCGAGCCGGTCGCCCTGGCCATCGACAACGCCCGCTGGTTCTCCCGGCTGCGCACCGTCGGCGCCGACGAGGAACGCACGCGCATCGCACGCGACCTGCACGACCGCATCGGCCAGTCCCTCGCCTACCTCGCCTTCGAGCTGGATCGGATCGTCTCGGCCCACGACCGCGGCGAGGAGCTCGGCGAGCCGCTCGAGCAGCTGCGGGAGGACGTACGCGGCGTGATCCGAGAGGTCCGCGACACGCTCTACGACCTGCGGACCGACGTCACCGACAGCCAGGACATCGCCGACACGCTCGAGCAGTTCACCCGCCGGGTCGGCGAGCGGGCCAACCTGACCTTCGAGCTCTTCCTCGACCGAGGCGAGCGCCTCCCGATCCTGCAGGAGCGCGAGATGTGGCGGGTCGCCCAGGAGGCGATCACCAACGTCGAACGCCACGCCAAGGCGACCGAGGTGCGGGTCATCTGGCGCTGCAACGGCACGTCGGCCGCACTCGACATCACCGACAACGGCCAGGGCTTTCCCATCGGCCGGGCCGGTCGGCTCGACTCCTACGGCATCCTCGGCATGCGCGAGCGGGCATCATCGATCGGCGCCACGCTCGACCTCACGAGCCAGCCTGGCAAGGGTGCCCGCGTGCGGTGCTCACTCATCCATCCCAGCCAGACGAGCGACGACCTTCGACCGGCCGGGTCCACCCGATCGGGCTGAGCGCGGCCCGGGAGACAGCCAGCGCCCGCCGCGATCGGTATTGTTGGCGCCTGGGTCGCTCGACCCACGTCAGGTCCAGGCCGACGCCGACGTTGCACCCGCCCTCAGGAGAACCGTTGACCATCCGCCTCATGCTCGCCGACGACCATCGGATGCTGCGCGAGGGCCTGCGCCGTTCGATGACCGACCAGGGCTTCGACATCGTCGGCGAGGCGCGTGACGGCGACGAGGCGATCCGCCTCGCTGAGGAGCTCGAGCCCGATGTCATCCTCATGGACGTCACCATGCCCGAGGTCGACGGCGTCGAGGCCACCCGCCAGATCAAGATCGACCTGCCGCAGATCAAGATCGTGATGCTCACCATGCACGCCGACCAGGAGGTCCTGGCGGCGGCGATCCGCGCCGGTGCCAGCGGCTACCTCGTCAAGGACTGCTCCACCGACGAGATCGCCAACGCCGTGCGCATGGCGTTCAGCGGCGAGACCGCCCTGTCGCCCCAGCTCGCCGCCTCGATGCTCGACGAGGTCCGCAAGCTCGACCAGCCCTCAGCCGAGGAAGACCGGATCATCACCAAGCGCGAGGAAGAGGTGCTGCAGCTCATCGCTGACGGTCTCTCGACGCCCGAGGTGGCCGAACAGCTCTTCATCAGCCAGAAGACGGTCAAGAACCACCTGGCGTCGATCTACCAGAAGCTCGACGCCCGGGACCGGACCCAGGCCGTGCTCCAGGCCGTGCGCATGGGCATCGTCCACCTGGACTGAGGCGTCCCCGACTCCCTCGAGTCGCTCCGACTCACCGGGTGTACCCATACCGCAGTTATCCACAGGGTGATCGCAAAATAGGCCAATTGAGCCATACAGCGTCGCCCGAATGTTGACGATACTTCTTCTCGACAGGAAGCCGGACCCGACGGCACTCCGCTGCCGGGCCCAACTAAGCAAGCACCAACCAAAAGGGAGACCACAATGCTCACTGCTTTCGATTACGCCAACGCTTGGCTGCAGGCTCGTTGCTCGACCGATCGTGGCGCCTCGCTCGTGGAGTACGCGCTCCTCGTGGCCCTCATCGCCGTCGTCTGCATCCTCGCCATCACCTTCCTCGGCGCGAGCGCTTCGTCGAAGTTCTCGTCGGTCGGCACCGCGATCAACGACGCTTGATCAAGGGACCGAAGGTCTGAGTGTAGGAGGCGGGCCCGAGGCTCGGGCCCGCCTCTTGCATCTCCGGACCGAGGAAGCGGGGCTGAACGATGAGTGACCTGAGGCAAGACGGTCGGGACCGCCTCCGGTGCTCAGGTGACGACGGTGCGAATCTCGTTGAGTACGCACTGCTCGTCTCCCTCATCGCTCTCGTGTGTGTCACGGCCATGACGTTCTTCTCGAGCGCCACGACCTCGAAGATGGACTGCTCTGCGAGCGCCATCGTCGGGGCCGGAACCGGAGACGCCGTCGAGACCGATTGCTGAGTTCCGGGCATTGCCCGACTCGTCAACAGCCAGCGAACCAACGTCGAAGGGGCCTCCGGGCCCCTTCTTCGCGTCTCGGGTCGTGCGTTTCGGTTCCCTGGCGTCGCCGGCCGGTCGACCGGCTCACGCACCGAGCCCGGCGGTGCAGGCCGGGGTGACGTCCGGAGCGGCGCCACGGCGGCGGAGCAGCACCACCTCGCTGTCGCTGAACTCCACCCGCCATGCGGGATCTGCGGTGAGGACCTGCACGATGGGCTGTGAGCGCTCGAATAGGACAGCCTCGACGCCGCAGGCGTCCAGGACGTCGGCCCACCCGGGCCCGGCACCACGCACGACGAGGTAGTTCCGCAGAAGCCCCAGCGGGTACATGTCGTAGCGATCGTCGATGAAGGCGGCGGCGTCGGGACCGAGCAACAGCCCGTGGTAGTTCCCGACGACGTCGGACGTCAGGACCCGGGCGTCGCCGCCCAGCAGACCCTCGGCGGCGAGGATGGCCGTCGCCTCCTCGGGGTACGTGCGCAGATCGAACGCCGGCGCCCGCGCCACGCTGACCACCACGACGGCGAAGGCCACCGTCAACGCCGCGCCGAGGCCGAGCGCTGTGGCCCCGCGCTCGCGTCCGGTGATGGAGCCGAGCCCGGCCAGGCCAGGGGCCATAGCGGGCACGAGCACCAGACTGGCCAGCGGTACGTTGCGCAGACTGAGCAGGGCCAGCGCCACGAAGACGAGCGACGGCACGACCCGACGCCACGCCGGCTTGCGCACCAAGGCCACCACGGCGAGCAGCAACTGCACCAGGAACAGCCGTGCACCGGTGGTCGAGAAGTCCGGCGAGGCCCACTCCAGCACGTTGCGCAAGATGCTGGTCTTGTCGAGCAGGTCCAGCGGGAAGGTCAGCAGCTTCGGACCGAGGGGATTGATGCAGGCCAGCGCCACGCCGGCGATCGCCCAGCCCAACCGGTGCAGGTCCTGGCGCACGTCGACGCCGTCGAGTCTGCGGCCCACCGCCACGGCGGCGAGCAGCAGCACCGCCAACGGGAACGACCCGTGGCTGTTGGTCCACACCCACAGGATCGGCACCATCCACGCCGGCGCCCAGCGGCGTTGCACGCTCAACAGCACGAGCACGGTCCCGAGGTATCCGACCAGCAGCGGTCGCCCCGACCAGAACATGCCAGCCACCAGCAACGCCGGGACGGCCACCAGCAGGCGGCTCAGCAGGGTCTTGGCCGGCCGCGTCAATGACCACACCCCCGCGGCGGTCACGGCTCCGAGCGCTCCGGCGAGCACCCGCACGGCGGCGGGGCCCACCACGGCGTCGGCGACGCCGTACAGCCACGACACCAGCCAGCTCTGCACGAGCCACGGCTCGCCGCGTGCCGTGTAGGAGTAAGGGTCCGTCGTCGGAACGGCTCCCTCCTCGAGGATCAGCCGTCCGGTGGCCAGGTGGGTGAAGAGGCTGTTGTCGCTCAGCGCGTCAGACGCGGCCAGGAATCCCCAGAGCGCCACGCCGATGCCGAGCACGCCGGCGATCGAGAGCTGTGCCGGGTGGAACCGTGCCCGCTCCGACGACGGCGCCGGGCGCGAGGGCGACGACGCCGTCGACTCCCCCGCCGCGGTCACACCCGCCTCAGGCGCTGAAAGCCTTGCGGATGTTGATGATCGCCGGGCCGAGCACGACCACGAACAGCGACGGGAAGACGCAGAAGACCATCGGGATCAGCATCTTCACGGGCGCCTTCTGGGCCCGCTCCGCCGCCAGCTGGCGCCGCTTGATGCGCATCTCCTCGGACTGCGACCGCAGCACACGACCGATCGAGACGCCGAAGGTGTCGGCCTGGAGGATGGCGAGCACGAACGACCGGAGCTCGGGCACATTGGTGCGCTGTTCCATGGCGCGCATCGCATCCGCTCGGGTTGACCCGGCGCGGACCTCGCCGAGCATCCGGGCGAACTCGTCCGACAGCGGGCCGGGCACGGCGGTGATGGTGCGGTCGAGTGCCTGCTCGAAGCCCAACCCGGCCTCGACGCTGATCGTCAGCAGGTCGAGCACGTCGGGCAGCGTGATCTGCAGCTCGTGCATCCGCTCCTCGACCCGACGCGACAACATGGCGTCAGGACCCAGGATCAGCGCCACCGCCAACAGGCCGCCGACGAGGAACTGCGTCATGCCCTTGAGGTTCATGGGGTTCCACACGAAGGCGAACCACAGGGCCGGCAGCACGGCGATGACGGTGATGACCCGGGTGGCGAGGAAGCGGTCGACCGCCTCGGCGGAGCCGTTGCCGGCGTAGATGAACTTCTTGCGGACGTTGTCGACGTAGCCCACCGGGGTGAACCGGCGGCCGACCGAGGTCAGGCCCTTGAGCACCGGCACGAGCGCACGGTCGGTGATCGGCGCCAGGAGCTCCTGGTCGCGCACGTTCTCGACCTCGTAGCCCTCGAGTTGCTTGAGCGACTCGCGGACCATGGCCTTCTCGTTGTAGGAGCTGAGCACCGCCCACAGGCCGAGGGCGATGGCACCGCCGACGAGGATGATGCCGATGAGGAGCATTGGTTCCATGGTCAGATCTCGATGTTGATGATCTTCCTCATCCAGAGGAAGCCGACGAGCATGCCGACCGCCGCCAGGACGAGGAGCACGATGCCCAGCGTCTCGCTGAACAGGGTGCCGGTGTACTTCGGGTTGATGGTGTACATCACGAGACCGAGCGCCACCGGCAGACCGGCGAGGACGTAGGCGGAGACCCGGCCCTCAGCGGTGAGCGCCGCCACCTCGCGGCGCAGGCGTTCGCGAGCGGTCATCGTCTCGGCGACGGTGAGGAGCAGCTCGGACAGGTTGCCGCCGACCTCGCGCTGGATGCGGATGGCCATGACCGCCCAGGCGAAGTCCGGGCTGTCCATGCGGTCCGCCATGCCGTCGAGCGACTCCTCCAGCGGGCGGCCCAGCCGGGCCTCGGTCACGACTCGACGAAGCTCGAGGCCCATCGGGTCCTCGACCTCCTGGGACACTGCCTCGACACCCTGCATGAGCGAGTAGCCGGCGCGGAGCGTGCCCGACAGCAGCTGCAGCGTGTCGGGCAGCTGCGAGAGGAACTTCTTCTTGCGCGTGGCGGCCATGCTGCTGAGCACCGCAGCCGGGATCATGGCGGCGATGATGCCGACCACCAGGCCGCCGAGGGCGTTGCGGAAGAAGAAGAACGCCCCGAACGTCACGACGATGACGAAGGCGATGTAGAAGAAGATGGCCTCGCCGCCACGCAACGGCAGGTTGGCCCGCTCGAGCGACGCCTCCATGCGGGCGAGGTAGCCCTGGCTCTCGGCGACCTGCGTGGTGAGGTCGACCGCCCGCTGCAGGATGGCGGACTTGGCCATCAGCGACGCTTCGTCGTCCTCGTCGGTGTCCGCCGTGAACCCGTCCGCGTACGGGGAGAGCACGGCGGTGAGCTCGTTGTCGTCGGTGACCAACAAGGTGATGGCATAGGCGATGCCGGCGGCGGCGGCACCGACCAGGAGCACCGCCAGCAGCAGGCCGAACCCGTTCTGGAGGAAGGCCGTGGGTGACGTGTTCGTCACCGCCTCCTGGCTGACCACGGCGTGGCCGATGGCATCGCTGCCGATCACCGAGCTTCCCTCGACGGTCACGCCGCCGACGGTCAAGGTGAACTCGGCGACGTCGCCGGCGTTGACGCCGGAGTCGAACGTCGCCACGTACTGCTGGGTATCGAACGTGGTCAGCGCCGAGGTGATGGCGTCGCCGGTGCCCGCGGCGTCGCTGGCGCTGAGGGTGAACCCGCCCGAGGCCGCCGCCACGTCTTGGAGCGCGTCGGCGTCGAGGTTGCCTTGGACGTTGATGCCGATGAGCACGGCGTTCGAGCCGACGACCTCACCACGTGCGGCGGCGGCGCTGGTCTGGGTGACCGTGTCCCGATCGGCGGCGACGACCAGGATGTTGCCCTGCTTGGACGTGCCCTGGTTGCGCACCGTCGAGGCGGCCTGCTCGAGCGTGCCCCACAGCGCGCTCTCCTCGGACGGACCCATGCGATCGAGGGCGTCCTCGATCTTCTCAGGGCTCGAGGTGAACGGCTGCAGGAGCTGGGGCGTCTTCCCGGCGGCCCAGATCGAGACCACCACGCCGCTCTCGGCCAGCGCCGTGAGCTGCGGTCGCAGGGCCTCCTTGGCGGCCTGGAACCGGCCGTTCTCGTTCATCTGCGTCCCGGTGTCGACGACGACGGCGATCGAGCCTTCGAGGTCGCCCAACGTGGGGTTCTCGAGGGACGTCACGGCCGTGGAGGTGCCGTTGACCTGCACCCCGATCTGCTCGGCGGCGCTCTTCTCGCCCGTCCAGATGAACGTCGCCTGCGTCTGCGCCGGGTCTTCGGAGTCGAGCCGTCGCAGCGACAGCTGCGGATCTTGTGCGCCGGCGGCCAGCGGAGCGCCCAGCGTGGCCAGCAGCGCGACGGTGGCGGCAACGACGACCGCCACCCAGCGGTACCTCATCATGCGCGTCACCCTCGCCCCACCGCCTTGCGGCTGAAGCCCTCGGGTTGGAAGACCTCCTGACCCAGGCGGATGCCCAGGTCGGCGAGCTTCTCGGCGAACTTCGGCCGCACGCCCGTGGCCTTGAGGTGGCCCTTGAAGCGCCCGTGCTCGTCGACACCCATGCCGAAGTCGAACAGGAACACGTCCTGGAGGGTGATGACGTCGCCCTCCATGCCCTGCACCTCGGAGATGTGGGTGATGCGACGGGTGCCGTCTCGCAGGCGGGTCAGCTGCACGATCAGGTCGAGCGCCGAGGCCATCTGCTCACGGATCGCCCGGATCGGCAGGTCGAAGCCGGCCATCAGCACGAGCGTCTCGAGTCGGGACAGCGTGTCGCGCGGGCTGTTGGCGTGCACCGTGGTCAGCGAGCCGTCGTGGCCGGTGTTCATGGCCTGGAGCATGT
>CAZYKR010000198.1:0-8416 GCA_964648005.1 uncultured Iamiaceae bacterium | reverse complement strand
GGCCATCGACCGCACCGGCGCGATACTCGGCCCATGACCGCCTCGGCACCCTCCCGGACCCAGCACCCGAGGGGGCCCGGCGGCACCCGCGCCGCCCGGCTGGCACCGCTGCTCGTCGTCGGCCTGCTGGCGGGGGTCCTCGGCGTGATGATCGGATGGAGCGCCGCAGAGGGCCCGCGACCCGCTCCTGTCGACGAGGGATTCGTCGTCGACATGATCGAGCACCACCGCCAAGCCGTGCAGCTGAGCGAGTTCGTCCTCGGGGCCTCCGACAACGAGGCCGTCCACGCCATCGCCCAGGGCGTGATCTCGGACCAGCGCTACGAGATCGGGTGGATGGAGTCGTGGCTCGCCAGCCACGGCATCGCCCGGCCCCAGCCCGATCCCGACCGCCTCTCGATGCGGTGGATGGGCATGCCGGTCCCGGCATCGCAGATGCCGGGCATCATCCCGCAGGAGGAGGTCGTCGCCTTCTACAACCTCGACGGTGCCGAACTCGACCGCACGTACCTCGACCTGCTGATCGATCACCATCTGGGCGGGGTGCACATGGCCGAGTACGCCGTCTCCCACGTGGTCGACCCGTCTCTGGCAGATATGGCGGGACGGATGGCGGTGACCCAACAGAGCGAGATCAACGACATGCGTCAGCTGCTCGGCACCTGAGCGCCCCGGACGCGCTCCGGCCCCTCGGTTGCGCTCGAGGGGCCGGTGGCGAGGAGGCCGCCGGGCGCACGAGCCCGCCGACCACCGGGTCTGGTTGTTGGGGCCCCTGACGCTATCCAGCGGCCGGATCGGGAGGGGGGATGGTGGCGTGCTGACGGAGCTGGTCGAGCAGGCGTGCCAGCTCCGCCGCCTTCTTCGCCGTCATCGTGTCCTCCTGGACCCGCACCGGGAGCGACAGCCGTCGCCCGTTGCGCAGTTCGGCGACCAGGACCAGACGCGAGACGATGACCTCTCCCTCCACGTCCTCGGTCGCCATGCCGTAGCCGCGCTGCATCGGCGGCGTCCGGATCACCTTGCGGTCCAGCCGTACGGCCTGGACCGTGGTCCACGGCACATCGGTGGTCACCAGGGTCCGCACGTGGATGCCGGTCGAGTCCACCCACACCAGGTGCCGCAGCGCGGCCACGAAGCCCACGACACAGGCGAGGGTCACGGCTGCGGCCAGGGCGGCGAACAGCGGGCGGGGCTCGTCGAGCAGCGCCACGAGGGTGTACACGGCGCCCGCGCCGACGATGCCTCCCGACGCCCATCCGAGCATGCGGGCGCTGCGCTGTCCTTCCGTGGGTCCGAGGACGAGCTCCTCGCCAGGTTCGGTCTCCGCCATCGTGTCCGCCGTCAGCGCGCCTCGGCGCCCTGCACCACGTTCGGCCGCGGCAGCCCCTGCTGCTCGCACATGGCGAAGTAGAAGTCCCGGATGAAGCCGGCGTCGATGACCGACCAGACGTTGCCGTCGTCGTCGAGGTTGAGGTTGGCGCCGTAGATGGCGAACCAGACGTCGGTCATCCCTTCGACGTCGTCGGGGACCGTCAACGTGTGCACGGACCCGGCCGGCTCGTAGAGGTAGGACCCCGCCGTGTTCACGTCCGGGTACTCGAGGTACTTCCAGCGGCCGGCGATGGTGAAGGCGAAGACCTGCCCGGTGTGCTTGTGCTTGGGGATCGTCACGCCCGGCTCGAATCGGGTGCGCACGACCCACAGGCCGAGCTCGACGTCGACCTGCAGCAGCTGGATGTGGCTCCCGTCCCCGACGGCGACGAACGGCAGCTCGTCCTCGCCGCGGTGGATGGCCCGGGGGATGTCGGTGATGGTCATGGCGACCAGTCAACCACGGCGGCGACGTCGACCACCGCCCGGTCGTGCCCTGCGACGGCGCGGCGTGGTAGACCAACCCCGACCGGCGCCCACCACCCGAGCGGAGGATCGATGGAAGCCGTCATCGTCTACGACAGCGTCACCGGCAACACGCGGGCCGCCGCGTCGCTGATCGCCGACGCACTCAACCGTGCCGGCATCGACACCACGGTGTTCCCGGTCACGGCATACAACCCCGAGTCGATCGCCAAGGCGGATCTGGTGCTGGTCGGGAGCTGGACGGACGGGCTCATCCTGGCGGGGCAGCGCCCCGGTCGCCGGAAGCGCTTCACGAAGCTGCCGGACCTGACGGGCAAGCGGGCGGCGGTGTTCTGCACCTATGCCGTGAACCCGGGCAAGACGCTGGACAAGCTGACCACGGTCGTCGCCGATCTCGGCGCCGACGTCGTCGGCGGCATGGCGCTGCACCGCAACAAGCTCGAGGAGCAGGCCGACGAGCTGGTCGAACGCCTGACCGGCGCGCTGGCGCGGTGAGGCGACCGCTCGTCCTCGCCGCGGCGCTGGTCGCGGTGGGGTGCACCGGCGCCTGCAGCTCGACCGACGACGGCGGGTCGAGTGCATCGTCGAGTACGCCGTCGAGCGCCGCATCGGCGCCCACCGGCTCGGCCGCACCGGACGGCACCGGCGTCAGCGACCCGCTCGGCGAGTGCCCGCACCGGTACCCCGGCGAGATCCTCACCGCCGAGGAGGCCACCGTGCGCTTCTCGCCGGCACGCATCTGCCCCGGCTACGTCACGGTGGCGAGCGGCACCGAGGTCACGTTCGTGAACATCGGTGCCGAGCCGTCCACCGTGTCGCTGTGGAACGGCATCAGCGCACCGACCGCCGACCCGACGATCGCCACGCAGACGATCGAACCGGGCGACCGGTGGGCCTGGACGCCGCCCGGCGAAGGCGTGTTCACCTACCGCATCGACGCCATCCCGAGCTTCAACGGCACGATCGAGGTTCCCGCCGGCTGAGCGCGCCGGTGGCGCGGCACCCGGTCAGCGGAAGCGGCCGAAGTCGGGCGGTCGCTTCTCGTTGAAGGCCTCGACGCCCTCACCCGCCTCCTCGGAGCCGACGAACATGTCGAGCGCGGCGAACCCCATGGCGGAGATGCCGGCGATCGACTCGGTGTCGGCGTTGAACGAGTGCTTGAGGAAGCCGAGGGCGGTCGGGCTCAGCGCCAGCGCCTCGTCCGCCCACCGGCGCACGGTGGCGCGCAGCTCCGACAGCGGCACGACCTCGTTCACCAGCCCCCACGCCAGCGCCTGCGCCGCGTCGTACTGGCGGCAGAACATCCAGATCTCGCGCGCCCGCTTCTCGCCGACGACGCGAGCCAGGTAGGCCGTGCCGAACCCGGCGTCGAACGAGCCGACCTTGGGACCGGTCTGCCCGAAGCGGGCGTGGTCGGCGGCGATGGTGATGTCGCACACCACGTGCAGGACATGGCCACCGCCGATGGCGTAGCCGTTGACGGCGGCGATGACGGGTTTGGGGATCTCGCGGATGACGCGATGCAACGCCTCGACCTCGAACAGGCCGGACCGCGACGGGCCGTAGTCGCCGGTCTCGGCCCGTTGCTTCTGATCGCCGCCGGTGCAGAACGCCTTGTCGCCGGCGCCGGTGAGGCACACCACCCCGACCGCCGGGTCGGCCCACGCCTGCTTGAAGGCGTCGATGAGCTCTTCGACGGTGCGAGCCCGGAAGGCGTTGTAGCGATCGGGCCGGTCGATCGTCACCCAGGCCAGACCGTCGTCGACCTCGTAGGTGATGTCCTCGAAGGTCTCGGGCATGGTCAGTGCTTGGGTGCGGCGACCGACCGCAGCTGTGCCACGAGCCGGTCGGAGCCACGACCGTCGGCGGAGGCGATCTGGACCAGGTCGCGCTTGTGGATGAACGACGCGGCGCCGAGGCGCCGCGTCAGCGAGTCGAGGTCGGGCAGGTCGTTGCCCGACAACACCACGATCGGCGTCATGTCCCCCGTGGCGCGCCACGCCGTGATGGTGTTCACGCCGGCGCTGTCGGGCAACCCGAGGTCCATGAGCACGACGTCGAACGGCCCCCGGTCGGCGACCAGCTTCTCGCCGGCTGCGCGGGTCGTGACGTGGATCAACCGCACCCGCTCGGCGGCGTACGGCGCCAGGATCGTGCGCAGCAGCGACGCGTCGGCCGGATCATCCTCGATGAGCAGGAGGCGAAGGTCGGGCGGAGGACCGGGGACGTGGATCGGCGGCAGGTCGACCGATTCGCTCTCGGCACCGGCGCCGGGCACCGCCGATGCCTCGTCGACCACCGGCTGGACCTGCATCGGGCCGGCCGCCTTGAGCGCACGCCGCGTGATGACCCACTCCGCCAGGCAGCCCGGGCAGTGCAGCGAGCACCGGCCCTGCGCCGCGTCCACGTCATCGACGAGACCGAAGTCGCCGCACTGTGGGCAGCGGGTCGGCGTCCCGAACAAGATGTCCTTGCCCGTGGTGGTGTGGGCGCGCACCGCCTGGACGACCTCGACCTCGTGCTCGAGGACGGACGGGTCCTCCGACTGGTGCTTGCTGAAGATCTTGCGCATGTCACGCCTCCTCGTACCGTCACTCGTCAGTGCCGGCACACCACCGCCCAACCGGTCGAGCCACACGGCTGCGAGCCGACCGCTGCGCGCTGCCCCCCCGTCGGTACGACCGCGCGCCGCCATCGACACCGACCGAGCTGCGCCGCCAGCCTATTGCGCGGTGAGGCGCGTGTGGCGTCCTACGCTGCACCTCGGCCTCCCCGGCCCTGCGCACCATGGCTGAACCTTCCGCTCCCCCGCCGACCCCCGCGCCGGCGCCGCCGTCCCCCGCCGGCCGGCTGAGCGTCTCGCCGGGCGTGCTGGCGGCGACGATCGGCGACGAACTGGTGCTCTACGACCCCGGCCGCGGACGCGCCCATCGCCTCAACCGGAGCGCGGCGGCGGTGTGGGAGGGCCTCCAGGCCGGCTTGGCAGTCGACGCGCTGGTCGCCGTGCTGTCGGATGCGTTCGCCGCCGAGCCCGCCACCGTGGCCGACGACGTGACGACGATGCTCGAGGTGCTCGCCGGTGAGGGCCTCGTCACCGGTGCCGGCCTCCCGGAGCCTGCACCGGCGCCGCCGACGGCGCAGGGCAGCTGGCTCACGTCGCCCCCGGTCGACGAGCCCCCGGGCGATGCTCCCGCACCACACCCCGTCCCGACGGTCCTGGCGCTCCGGACCGGCGTCGGGCTGGCGACGTCGTCCCGCGAGGTCAGCGCCTACCTCGGCGAGCTGCTCGCTCCGCTGCGGGCGCCGGACGGCACGGCCGTCGAACGCCGGTACGAGCTCGTCGCCGAGTCCGGCGGGGTGGAGCTACGCACCGGCGGCAAGCTGCTGCGCACCGCCGTCGACTGGCCGATCGCCCTCCGCCAGGTCGTGATCGGGCTCAACCACCTGGCGGCACACCCCGATCCAGCCGACGTCGTGACCCTGCACGCCGCAGCCGTGGCCATCGACGGTCGGGTGGTGCTGCTCGCCGGCGAGCCGGGTGCCGGCAAGTCGACCCTCGTGACGGCACTCGTCGCCGACGGCGCCACCTACCTGAGCGACGAGGTGGTCGGGCTCGCCGACGACGGCACCGTCCTCGCCTACCCGAAGGCGATCGCGCTCGAGCTCGACGCAGACGCCGTGCTCGGCGCGCTGGCGACGGTGGACGACGGTGCCCCCGACCTGCGGGACCGCCACCAGCGCCTGATCGACCCGCGCACCCTCGGCGCCGCCGCGACGCCCGGCACCGCGCTGCCCCTCGCCGCCGTCGTCCTGCCGACCTACGTGCCGGGGGCCCGAGGTGCGCCGGCGGCATGTGATCCCGTCGAGGCACTGCTGGCGCTGCTGGCGAACTCGTTCAACCTGGCCGAGCGGGGCGCGCCCGGACTGGCGTTGCTGGCCGACGTCGCCGGGTCGGTGCCGGTCGTCCGGCTCGAGGTCGACGACCTGGCGGATGCCGTCGCCACCGTGCGCTCGGTCGTCGAGCGCGGCGAGCACCCATGAGCGACCGCCGGTACGGGCGCATGCCACGACGTCCGATCCGCTGAGCCGTCACCAGCGGCGGGCGGCCGCACGGAGCAGATCGGTCACGGCGGCCGTCGTGCGATCGAGCGTGAACCGATCGAGCACCAGGGCGCGCCCGTTCGCCCCGAGCGCCGCCAGCTGGGCCGCAGGCAGGTCGAGCGCCTCGCCCACAGCGTGCGCGAAGACACTGGGGTCGCCCGGTGGCACGCACCAGCCGGTGACGCCGTCGCGCACCACCACTGCGGTGTCACCGACGTCGGTGGCCACCATCGGCGTGGCGCACGCCAGCGCCTCCAGCGCCACCCGAGGGAACGCCTCGGCGGTCGACGGCAGCACGGCCAGCTCCGCCAGTGCGAAGACCGCCGGCACGTCGTCGCGCCGGCCGGTGACGTGCAGGCGACCGGCGAGCGATCCTCGGGCGAGGGCGTCCGCCTCCGGCCGCAGCGGGCCGTCGCCGACCAGCAGCACGTGCACGTCCGGGCGAGGGCCGAGCAGGTCGGGCAGCAGGTCGAGCAGCACGTCGATGCCTTTGGACGCGTGCAGCAGCCCGACGAAGGCAACCAGGCGCGCCGCCGTCGAGAGCTCCAGCTCGGCGCGCAGCGCGCCGGTCGCCACCTCCGGCGTGAACCGACTCGCATCCACCCCGTTGGGCACGTACACCACCCGAGCGTCATCGCCGTAGGCGGCGCGGATCGGCTCCGACACCGCCACGATGCTGGTGGCCAGGCGCCGCATCCACGGCATCAGCTTGCGGCTGCGCACGCTGTCGGGGCTCTCGCGCTGGATCCACACCACACCGACGCCCAGGGCGCGGGCGGTCGCCGCCACGTCCCGGCTGAGGGGCACGGCGCAGTTGGCCAGCACCACGTCGGGCCGGTCGCGCGCCACGACCCGGGCGACGGCGGCCAGCCGCCGCAGCGGCGACAAGGTGCGGTCGACGTGCACGAGCTCCACGCCGAGGGCGCGAAACCGCGCCACCATCGGGCCATCGGCGCCGAACACCACCGTCGTGCGCGCGTGCTCGGCGAGCCCGTGCTCGAGGAGCAGCAGCAGGCTGGTTGGCGCGCCGCCGACGTCGGCCGTGTGCGAGACGCACAGCAGGTGCGGCCGGCGGTCGCCGGCGCCTGCTCGGGCGCCGCCGCGGCTCACACCCGCCGCCCCGCGGCGGCGTCGAGCAGGGCGACCAGGGCGTCGACGTTGGCCTGGATGGAGTAGTGCGCCTCGACGTGGGCGCGGCCCGCCGCGCCCGCTGCCGCCCGCCGCGCCGGATCGCCGGCGAGGTCGGTCAGCGCCCGGCCCCACGCCGCGTCGTCGGCGGCGTAGCTCCCGCACAGCACGGCACCGAGGATCTCGGCGCTGCCGCCCACCGGACTGGCGACGACCGGCACCCCGCACGCCAGGTACTGGAGCGCCTTGTACCCGCATCTGCCGCGTGACCGCTCGTCGTCGCGCAGCGGCATGATGCCGATGTCGAGATCGCACAGGGCGTCGAGCTCGGTGTCGGGCGCCCACGGCACGAAGGCGACGTCGACGCCGTCGAGCGCCGGGGCCCGCGAGCTGATCACGACCACGCGGGCCAGGTCGGGGCTGAGCGACGCGAGCGCGTCGGCGGCGACGTCGAGATCGGCCAGGTTCACCGGGGAGCCGATCCACCCCACCCGGGCCGGACGTCGATCCACGTGGGTGCGGACCCGGTCGTAGCGCGCCAAGTCGATCGAGGACGGCACCACCGCCGTCGCCGCGCCGGGAACCAGCTCGCCGACACGCTGCGCCAGCCAGGCGCTGCCGGCGATCGTGACCTGCGACGACCGAACGGCCACCCGGAGCCGCTCCAGCCGCGCCGCCGCCAGGGCCGCCGGGTCGCGCGACTGACCCGCTGGCTCCCACACGGCGTCGTCGACGTCCACGACGACGGCCCGCGCCGCAGCAGCGACGGCGCGCAGCACGGGCACCGGCTGGAAGGGCTTCTGCAGCACGACGACGTCGGCCCAGCGCGCCAAGCGCAGCATGTCCGGCACACGACGTACCCGGCTCGCCCGACCGGCGCTGGTGCCCCACGCCACCGTGCGCGCCTCCACGCCGAGGGCATCGAGCAACGGGAGGTACTGGAGCACCCGCACCCGACTCGAGGCACGGCTGGCGCCGTCGGCCGTCACGAACCCGACGCGCAGCGGCCTCGTCACTCCACCGGCCCGGTGAGCGGGGTCACCTCGAGGGGCGCGCATCGCCCGTTGCTGCACGCGCCGGACCCGAGGTCGAAGCGGTAGTGGTGCGCCAGGCACACCAGCACGTCACCGCCGTCCGGCCCGGCGCCCACGAGCACCTCGCCGGTCTCGCGCAGGTCGGTACCGGCGTGCGGGCACCACCGGCTGACCGACCAGCGTCGCCCGTCGGGCGCCGCCACGGCGATCCGGGCTGATCGGTCGATCGATCGCTCGTAGGCCTCGACAGCGGCGAGCGCGTCGGCATCGGCGAACTTGAGCACGCCGAGCAGATG
>CAZYKR010000197.1:0-8598 GCA_964648005.1 uncultured Iamiaceae bacterium | reverse complement strand
CCGTCGGCATCGCCGAGTTGCGCGTCGAGCAGCACGGCGTCGATGCGGCGACCGGCGAGCGCCGGGAGCACGGCCTGCGCGTCGGCGACGACCACCACCTCGCAGCCGAGCCGCTCGAGCTGGCGCTGCACCAGCAGCTGGTTCACCGGGTTGTCCTCGGCGACCAGCACGACCGTGCCTGCCGGGAGGGTGCCGACCTCGTCGTCGCCCAGCTCCGACACCTCGGCCAGCACGAGGGGCAGGTCGAACGAGAACGCCGACCCGACGCCGAGGTCGCTGTGCACCTCCAACCGCCCGCCGAGCCGCTCGACCAGCTGCCGGGAGATGGCCAGGCCGAGGCCGGTGCCGCGCCGCCCGTCCGTCGCCGCCGCGCCCTGCGCGAACGGCTCGAAGATGCGGTCGAGGGCGTCGGCGGCGATCCCGATGCCGGTGTCGCGCACGGTGAAGCGCACGCGGGGGTCGTCGCCGACGCCGACCGGCGTCACCTCGAGCGTGACCGAGCCGGCGTCGGTGAACTTCACGGCGTTGCCCAGGAGGTTGGTGAGGACCTGGCGCAGGCGGAACCCGTCGGTCACCAGGCGTGCCGGCAACGCGGGTGACGCCGTGGCCTCGAGCGCGATGCCGCTGCCGACCGCCTGAGGGCGGAACAGTGCTTCGAGGTCCCGCACCACCTCGTCCAGGCGCACGGGCTGGACGTGCAGCTCGATGCGGCCGGCCTCGATCTTGGCCAGGTCCAAGATGTCGTCGATCACCACCCGCAACGACTCGGTCGCCCGCACGATCGCCCCCACGAGCTCGGCGGCATCGGCGGGGAGGTCGGCGGCGAGCAGCAGCTCGCCGAGCCCGAGGATGCCGTGGATGGGGGTCCGCAGCTCGTGGCTGACACCGGCGACGAAGGCCGTGCGCTCGTGCAGTGCTCGCACGGCGGCGTCGCGCGCTTCCGCCAGCTCGCGCTCGACGCGCTTGCGCGCCGTGATGTTGCGGGTCGTCAGCACGATCGCCCGCACGTCGTGCACCTCCAGCAGGCTCACCGCCGTGCCCTCGACGACCTCGTAGTGCCCGTCGGCGTGTCGCACGCGCAGCTCGTCGGTGACCGGCTCGCCGGGGTGCTCGAGCACGTGCACCAGCAGCCGGCGCACACGGTCGGCGTCGGCGGGATGGACGAGGTCGAAGGCGTTGCGCTGGCGCCAGAACTCCTCGGCGTAGCCGAGGATCGACTTCACGTTGCCCGTCGTGTCGATCACCGAGCCGTCCGCGGCGAGGAGCGTCACCGTGTCGGAGATGTTCTCGAGCATGCGCCGGTAGCGGCTCTCGGTCACCTCGACGGGCGAGCGCGGCTCGAGTCGGTCGGTGACGTCGCGCAGGTGCAGCACCACGGCGCCCACCTCCGGGTCGTCGAGCAGGTTCGTGGCTGCCGCCTCGACCGTGCGCACCTCGCCGTCGGGGCGCACGATGCGCGCCCGGAAGGAGGGCAGGGACCGGGGGTCGGCAACGACGTTGGCGAAGGCGGCGAGCGTCCCGGGACGGTCGTCGGGATGCACGGCCCGTAGCGGTTCGCCACCGGTGCCGTCCTCGAGGCGTCGGCCCAGCAGGCGCTCGGCTCCCGGCGAGAACCACAGCGGCCGCGCCGAGGCGTCGACGAGGACGGTCGCCTCGTGCCCCCGCTCGACGATCGCCAGCGCTCGGGCCAGGGAGCGGCGTGCCGCGTCCGGGTCGCCGGCGTCGCCCGAGGGATGCATCGGCACAGTCAAGCCGACCGGCGCGCTCGGCGCGCCAGGATCCGCGCCAGACGCGCCCGGTTGTAGCGCTGGGTGATCAGGCACGGAACGTTGGCGGCCACGGCGAAGGTGGCCATCACCACGGCCAGCCACCACGGGTTCCACAGCACGAAAGCGGGCGCGGCGGCGAGCACGACCCAGTGGGTCACCTCGGCGCGGCGCGTCTCCACCACGAAGCGCTCGAGCGCGGCCGGATCGTCCCCGTGGAGGCGCTTCTTGTCGAAGCCACCGTCGAAGAGGTCTCCCGCCTCGGGCAACCGGTGCTTCCAGCGCTTGATGCGCACCGTGCGCTCCCAGAACCGTCCATCGGCCTCGAACGGCCGCAGCCTCGTCCAGAAGGTGTCGTGGTCGAAGGCGCTGACCGGCCGCCGGTGCATGACGTAGCCGACGCCGGTGCTCCACACCGCCCACACGATGCAGTCGACGACGACGGCCCACCCGTCGGTGAGCGGCACCAGCGGCATGTCAGACGGGTTCGCGCCCCGCCGCCACGCGCGGCCGCACCGGCACCGTGCGGCCGCGCCAGGTGACCGACCGGCGGATGAGCGTGCGGTACAGCGACCGGATGAAGACGCCCACGAAGGTGGCGAGCAGCACCGGATATGCCAGGGCCCAACGCAGGCCGAAGTCGCCGAGCCGGGAGAAGAAGTGCCACAGCTGCCCGACGACGGCGGCGTAGCCGAGCACCACGACGGGCCAGCCGGGCCCGGCGCCGGCGGCGGTCTCGATGAGCCACTGGATCGTGACGAGCATGCCGGTGATCCACCAGGCGACGAAGAGCGTGCGCACCACGGGCACGGTCCCGGCACCCGTGGCGAAGTTCTTGGTCCAGCCCTCGACGAGCTGGCGGAACCCGCCTGGGTACATGCGGAAGTGGATCAGCGGGCCGCCGGCGCGCACCACGACGCCGAGGCCGGCGGCGCGGTAGGCGCGAGCGAGCGCCAGGTCCTCGACGACCTCGTCGCGCACCGCCTCGTGCCCGCCGACGCGCTGGTAGTCGTCGGCGGCGGTGACCAGGCAGGGCCCGAACGCACCGACGGCACGCCCGCCACGATGCGGCGACGCTGCGCCCACCCCCATGAACGCCACCACGTTGAACAACGCCGAGAGCCGCTCGTAGGCCCGCTCGGTCTCGTGGTACGGCTGCACGCTCACGAGCCCGCCCGCCTGCCGGTGCAGGTCCACCGCCGCCGACAGCGCGCCCGGGGCGAGTCGGACGTCGGCGTCGAAGAACACGAGCACCTCGCCGGTGGCCGCCGCGGCACCGTGGTGGCAGGCCCAGGACTTGCCCGTCCAGCCGTCGGGCAGCTCGGGCGCCTCGATGACGCTGGCGCCGGCCTCCCGGGCGAGCGCGGCGGTGGCGTCGGTCGAGCGGTCGTTCACGACGATCAGCTCGTCGCCCGGTGCCAGCTGCGGCACGAGCGACGCCAACAGGTGCGGCAGCGACGCGGCCTCGTCCCGAGCCGGGACGATCACCGACAACCTCGGTCGAGCACCGCCGTCGGCGTCGGCTGCGGGGGTCTCGAGGCGGCGCCGACCGCCGGGAGCCGTCAGGAGAGGCACGGCGAACAGCAACCACCACCCACCGAGCCAGCCGCCGACGACTAGGAGGAGCTGCAACCGCACGGACAATGCCTACCAGCACGCGCCGCGTTCTCCACGGGATCCGACCCGGATCCGGTGCCGGCCTCGACAGGTTGGGCGGCACGGCAGGCGGTCGGCGCACCGGCACGGGTGGGCACGGCGACCCCGACTGCTGGGAGGATGCGGCGATGGTCGGTCCGCCTCGCCTCGGTCTCGACGCCGACGTCGTCGTGGTCGGCGCCGGCATCGTCGGCCTGGCGACGGCGCGAGCGCTGCGGCGCCGGGCCCCGGAGCTCGAGCTCCTCGTGCTCGACAAGGAGCCTGCGGCGGGTCGCCACCAGACCGGGCACAACAGCGGGGTGCTGCACTCCGGGATCTACTACGCGCCGGGGTCGGCCAAGGCGCAGCTGTGCACCTCGGGCAAGGCGGCACTCGAAGCGGCCTGCGTCGCGTGGGGCGTGCCGATCGTTCGCCGCGGCAAGGTCGTGGTGGCGACCGGGGTCGGCGAGCTCGGACGGCTCGACGAGCTGCGCCGCCGGGCGATCGCCAACGGGGTCGCCTGCCACCCGCTCGACCGCAGAGGCCTCGCCGCCGTCGAGCCGCATGTCGCCGGTGTGGCGGCCCTGGCGGTGCCCGGGACCGCGGTCGTGGACTTCGGCGCTGTCGTCGACGCCATGGTCGGCGAGTTGGCCGGCGACGACGTGCTCGTGCGCCCCGGGGTGACCGTGCAGGCACTGCACCCCGCCGACGGTCACGTCGAGGTGCGTGCCGCGGCGGCAGGCGCCGACACCTCGGTGCGGGCACGCGCCGTCGTGACCTGCGGGGGGCTGCAGAGCGACCGACTGCTGCGGGCCGCCGGAGTGACGCCGCCGGCGACGATCGTGCCGTTCCGCGGGGAGTACGTCGCCCTGACCGGCGAGCGCGCCCACCTCGTGCGCGGGCTCGTCTACCCGGTGCCGGACCCGCGGCTGCCCTTCCTCGGTGTGCACGCCACCCGCGACGTGCACGACCACGTGCACCTCGGGCCCAATGCCGTGCTGGCGTTGGCGCGCGAGGGGTACCGGTGGCGCGACGTCGATCTCGACGACCTGGTCGACCTGGCACGTTCGCCCCAGCTGCGCGGTCTGGCCCGGCGGTGGTGGCGCACGGGCGCCGGCGAGCTCGGCCGCTCGCTGAGCCGCCGGTGGTTCCTGGCGTCTGCCCGCCGCCTGCTGCCGGAGCTGGAGGCTGCCGACCTGCGCCGCGACGGTGCGGGCGTGCGGGCGCAGGCCGTCCGACCCGACGGCTCGATGCTCGACGACTTCGCCATCATCGACTCGCCGGTGGGGGTGCACGTGCTCAACGCCCCATCGCCGGCGGCAACCGCCTCGCTGGCCATCGGCGACGTCATCGCCCGCCGGACCCTCGAGCGCGTGCGCGCGTAGCGGGCGGCGTAGCCTCTGCGCCATGGCCGTCGACGACGGAGTACGCGATCAGCTGCAGTCGCTCGGGTCGTTCATCCGCACCCAGCGCAAGCAGGCCCAGATGTCGCTGCGCGACCTCGCCGAGGCGACCAACGTCTCCAACCCGTACCTGAGTCAGATCGAGCGGGGGTTGCACCAGCCGTCGATGCGGGTGCTCAAGTCGATCGCCGTGGCGCTCAACCTGTCGGTCGAGACGCTGCTGGTGCGCTCCGGTCTGCTCGAGCCCGAAGACGCCGACGATCCCCTGCGCCAGCCGGACGTCGAGACGGCGATCCTCGCCGACGAGCGGCTCAGCGACGACCAGCGAGCGTCGCTGCTCGCCGTCTACCGCAGCTACACCCGGCCCACCTGACGCGCACCGCCTGACGCGCACCACCTGACCCGCACCTCCGTGTGCCCGGGCCGGTGGCGTGTGGCCGATGTCACGCTAGATATCTCAAGCAAGAGGTTGACGCGATCAAGCGCGCTAGGTTTACTTAGCACTGCGCAGACGGGAGGAAGCACACGGTCTCCCCCACCACCTCCCGTCCAGGACGCCAACCGACTCGCCCACGGAGGCTCAACGATGTCCACCATCACCGACAACATCTCGAAGGTCCAGGATCAGATCCTCGACGCGCTCAGCCAGGTGCAGGAGCCGGTCGTGAGCCTGGTCCGCAAGCTGAGCGAGGCCGCCGAGGAGCGCGTGCCGGAGCTCGAGCTCTCGGTCGTCGAGAAGCTCCCCACGGCGCAGGAGATCCTCGACCAGCACTTCGCCTTCGCCCAGCAGCTCGTCAAGAACCAGCAGGAGTTCGCCAACGCCGTGATCGAGGCCGCCAAGCCGGTGACCGAGAAGGCGGGCGTGACCCCCAAGACGACCGTGAAGTCGACGGCCAAGAAGACCAAGACGGCTGCCGCCGCCTGAGATCCCCCATAGGTGACCGACCCCACGGCGGATCCCCCCTCCGCCTGTCGGTCCCGTATCGGCCTCCCGACAATCCCCCCCTGTCGGAGGTCCCCGGGAGGGCCCTTCCCCAAGGGCCCTCCCGTTCTTTTTGCCCGCAGACGCGATTGTTGACCCATCAGGTCGACTTTTGGGTTCGGCGCCAATAGGGTGCTCGCCATGGCATTGCACATCGGAGACACCGCACCCGACTTCACCGCTGAGACGACCGAGGGGACGATCAGCTTCCACGACTGGAAGGGCGACAGCTGGGCCGTCCTGTTCAGCCACCCGAAGGACTTCACCCCGGTCTGCACGACCGAGCTCGGCTACACGGCCAAGCTCAAGGACGACTTCGACGCCAGGGGCGTGAAGGTCATCGGGTTGAGCGTCGACTCGCTCGAGGACCACGTCGCCTGGTCGGCCGACATCGCCGACACCCAGGGCACGGCACCCAACTTCCCGATGATCGCCGACGAGGACCGCACCGTCGCCGACCTCTACGACATGATCCACCCGAAGGCCAACGACACGCTCACGGTGCGATCGGTCTTCGTCATCGGGCCCGACAACGCCATCAAAGCGTCGATCACCTACCCGGCGAGCACCGGACGGAACTTCGACGAGATCCTGCGCCTGATCGACTCGCTCCAGCTCACCGCCGAGCACAAGGTCGCCACACCGGTGAACTGGACCGCCGGCGACGACGTGATCATCGTCCCGGCGCTGAGCGACGCCGAAGCGGCCGAGCGGTTCCCCGACGGCTGGACGACGGTCAGGCCGTACCTGCGGGTGGTGCCCCAACCCGGCGCCTGAGCACCCCCTCGACCATATCGGCCCACCCGGTGCCGTCGACCCCCAACGCCTCGAGCTGCAGCTGCGCGCGGCGACGGACGTCGGCGGCGGCCGGGTCGCCGACGTGGTCGAGCACGGTGGCCGTCACCACGTCGACCACGGCGCTCGTCACCGCGTCCGACACACCGGCCAGGTTGCGCTCGAGCGCCGCCAGCGCCGGCCCCGGTGCCTCGTCACGCTCGACCGCCACGAGTACCTGGGCCAGGCGGGCGAGGTGCCGGTCGGCGTAGGTCGCTCGCTCGTCCTCCAGCACGGCGGCGGCGGTGACGCCGGCGTCGTCGAGGGCGCCGATCGCCGCGCCGCTGACGGCGAGGGCGGCCAGGGCATACGGCGAAGGACGGACGCCGTCGCCGGGGTCGGTCGCCACCAGCAGCACCTCGTGCGCCGCCTCGGGAAGCCCGGCCAGCAACAGGTTGATGCCGCGCCCGACCAGCACGTCGACGTCACCGATGTCGCGCGGGGCGAGGTCCTCGTCGTCGACCATGGCCAAGGCACGACGCCCCAGGCGCACATCACCCAGCTGGGCTGCGGCGCCCGCCAGCGCGATGGCCACGATGCGCCGGTGCTCGTCGACCGCAACGCCGGGCGGTGGCACCCGGTCGAGGTGCTCGGTGAGCAGCTCGACGCCGGGACCGACCTCGCCGGCGAGCACGAGGGCCCGGGCGAGGAAGCCCGTCGCCTGCGCCTCGCCGAGTCGATCGCCGGCGACGCGGAACAGCTCGAGCGCATCGCGCGCCGGCGTCACCGCCATCGCCGCTCGGCCGGACCACAGGCGGACCCCGGCGAGCAGGAGCAGCATCATCCCCTCGCCCCAGCGGTCGCTGCGCTGGCGGGCGTCGATCAGGACCTCCTCGGCGAGGTCCTCCGCCACGTCGTGCTGGCCGAGGTGGTACCGGACGAATG
Organism: uncultured Iamiaceae bacterium; assembly: GCA_964648005.1. GTDB lineage: Bacteria > Actinomycetota > Acidimicrobiia > Acidimicrobiales > Acidimicrobilacustridaceae > JAGQTE01. The sequence continues at coordinate 1,093 of CAZYKR010000197.1, read as the reverse complement.
CCAAGAGCCCCTTCACCCAGCTGAGGCCGACCGCGTCGCTCAGCTCGGCGAAGGTCGCCTCGGCCCGCTCCAGGCGCACCAGCGCCTCGGGCACGCTGCCGTGCAGGTAGGCGATCCACGCCAGGTTCTGCAAGCCCCAGGCCTCACCGCGCCGGTCGCCGAGACGCCGGTAGGCGGCCAGGGCATCGCGCACCGAGGCCTCGGCGGCATCGTGTGCGCCCGCCATCAGCAACGACAGGCCGCGCAGGCGCAGCGCCTCGGCGTGGGCCGCGTCCTCGCCGCATGCCGCCAGGGCCTCGGCCGCGGCTCGCAGCGTCGTCGCCGACGCCGACGCCTGGCCCGCTTTCTGCTCGAGGTCGCCGAGCGCCAGCAGTGCCCGCGCCGCCAGCGCCTCGTCGCCGGTGGCGGCGGCCAGCACCGTCGCCTCCTCGACGGCGGCGCGCGCCGCCGGGAGCTCGCGCAGCTCGCCGAGCGCCCGCGCCTGACCGAGCAGCAGCCGGCACCGTCGCCGGTCGTCGCCGACGGCCAGGGCCACGCCTTGGGTGAACAGCCGCGCCGCGGCGGGGTGCAGCTTGGCCTCCCACGCCCGCGCCGCGGCGCGCTCGACCCACTGCAGCGCCCGGTCGACCAGATCGGTCGGTACTCCGGGGATGGCGCCCAGGTCGGCGGCGAGCTCTGCCGCCGCGGCGTAGTGGAACGCCACCACCTCGAGGGTGCGTTCGTCCACGACACGCTCGCCGGCGCCGTCGAGCGGCGCGCCGGCCTCCAGGTACCCGGCGATGCCGGCGTGGCGGCGAGCACGATCGGCCTTGGTGAGCGTGGCGTAGGCCACCTCGCGGATCAGGTCAGACCGGAACCGCCATCGGTCGCCGTCGACCACGAGCAGCTCCCGGTCGTCGAGCGCGTCCATCGCCAGCGCGAGGTCGTCGACGGCGTCCTTGCCCATCTTCTCGAGCGCCAGGACCGGTCCGCTGCGCCCCCACACCGCCGCGTTGTCGATGACCGCGCGCTCCGACGGCGTCAGGCCGTCGAGGCGGGCGGCCACCAGCCCGCGCAGGGTGTCCGGCAGCACGGTCGGGTGCCCCGTGGGACG